>CALLKZ010000124.1:0-36840 GCA_938082345.1 uncultured Alphaproteobacteria bacterium | reverse complement strand
TTCATCAATATGTTCCTGTTTATCCTGCGGCTGTTCGGCAACCGCGAATAGATCGGCGGTTGTTTGCTAACCGCAAATAGGAATGTCTTTTGACTTAAAAATAAAATGCCCGGCTCCTGTTCAGGGGGCGGGCTTTTTTTGTAGCAATATTCTGGCATCTATTCCCCTATCTATTCCCCTATCTATTCTGGGGTGGGAAATAGCCCGCTTCTTAAATGCTTACCGCGTGGATGGCTAATGACAAATCTTCCAAGCTATCTTGCTCAAACGACTTCGCCGCAGGTTGCCGCGACTATTAATGGACTGGCTGTTGCGGCTAAACAGATTGAGCACCAACTCCGCCTTTCCGATATAGTGCTTGACGCCGTTGCCGGTAAGATGAATGCCGATGGTGATACGCAAAAGGCCTTGGATGTTATTGCCGATGATCTGATTGAGGCGGCGCTTCGTGATGTTGATGCGGCTATTTATATGTCCGAAGAGCGTGATGATGCGATTGTGCTGAATGCGGATGGACGGTTGATTGTTGCCTGTGACCCGCTGGATGGATCATCAAATATCGGGGTGAATCTAACGGTTGGAACAATTTTTTCAATTTTACCGGGTGGCGCAGACGCAGGTTTGCCGGGTGGCGCGGACGCGGGGCCAGATGCATTGTTGCAGGCTGGCCGCAATCAGCTTGCCGCCGGTTTTTTCCTCTATGGTCCGCAGACTAGCCTGATTCTAACCACGGGCAAAGGCGCGGTATCGTTTAGGTTGAATGCGGAGAATGAATTTGGTCTGACGAACGGGCAGGTTCAAATTCCGGCTGATGCAGCAGAATTTGCCATTAATGCTTCAAATGCGCGGCACTGGCTGCCCCCGGTTTCGTCCTACATCAATGCGTGTCTGGCGGGCACTGACGGACCGCGTAAAAAGAATTTTAACATGCGCTGGGCGGGGTCTCTGGTGGCTGACGCATGGCGGATTTTTGATCGTGGCGGGGTTTTTTTATACCCGCGAGACAAACGCCCGGGCTATGAAGATGGGCGGTTGCGGCTTGTTTATGAGGCGGCGCCGATTGCGTTTATCATCGAGCAGGCAGGGGGGCGCGCCAGCGATGGCGTTGAGGATATCATGAATATCATTCCGGACGCGCTGCATTCCCGGGTGCCGTTGATTTTTGGGTCAAAATCCGAAGTTGCGATTATTGAGGACCAGCACCGGGCATCAAACGATCAGATTTAACCTTGGTCGCCGGTCGTTTCTGCGGCGAGTATCGCGGCAAGCCCGCTTTCATAATCGGGATATAGCAGATCAATTCCAAGTTCGGGTTTGATGATTTTTGATCCCACCTTACGACGAGAGACGTAAAAGCTGCGTGCCATCGACGATAGATTGGCGTCTTCCAGCTTTTGCGGGGGCGGTGCAGGAACACCCAGAAGTGCCGCCGCATGGCGAACAACGTCCCCTTGAGCGGCAGGTTTTTCATCAGCAAGATTGATGATTCTGCTGCGGCGCGGCATTCCGATGGAGGCAGCTATAATCCGGCAAATATCATCGACATGGATGCGGTTGAAGAGCTGTCCTTCATTTTCGATAATCCGGGCTGTGCCATCGCGAAGCCCGTCAAAGGCGCTGCGCCCCGGACCATAAATTCCGGCGGTGCGAAACAACTCGGTGCCCAGCAATTTCTGCCATCTTTGCTCGGCAATTACCCGGGCTTTTCCGCGCGCAGTGGCAGGTTGAACTGCGGTGTCCTCATAGCAAAAGCCGTCTGGCTTGTCTGGATAGACCGAGGTTGCCGAAACATAGCCAGACCAGCCGCTAAAATTAGCCAACGCATCACCATGCGCGTCCAGAACCGGATCACTGCCGCCAATTGCAGTTATTGTGGTTAGCAGCGCGTCAACCCCATCAAGGGCAGTTCCAAAATCATCAAGCGGGACCGAGTCGGAAAAAGGAAAAACCTGCCAGCCATCGGCAATCTCTTGCTCGAACTTTTGCGGTGAGCGCGTTGTGCCGCGAATTGACCAGCCAAGCTTTGCCAAATGATGGCCCATTGGCCGGCCAACATATCCAAGCCCAAAGATGAAGATTGTCCGTGCCATTTTGTCCCTTCATCCCACTATCCATTGGTTTGAAAACTTTAATGATATTCAATTGTCCGGGCGTTAAATCTTGTCCACCATAGCTGGCGCGAGCACGAAAAGGTCTAGTTGTTTTTTGCAAACTCTGCAATCTGTGTGCGGACGAGGCTGGCATCCAGCCGCCGCCCTTGCCAGTCCAACCGCCAGTCAAGATGCGGTCCGGTTGATCTGCCGGTGGACCCTACTGTGCCTATTACCGTACCGCGCGGAATCAAATCACCCTTGGCCACGTTTGTTTTTTCCATATGCAAAAAGGTTGAATTCAGCCCCAGCCCATGGGTGATTAGCACCGTCCATCCAGAAAAATACAGATCGCCCACAAAGGTCACCCGCCCGCCCGCAGGGGCGATGATTGGCGTTCCGCGCGGGGCGGCAATATCAATCCCGTAATGCGGTTGGCGGGGCGCCCCATTCAAAATGCGCTGGCTACCATAAACGCCAGTAATCTGGCCAGTCACAGGCATATCAAATCCGCGGATGAAATCGCCGGAATAGGCCCCGGCATCATGATCCGTGCGCGCTGCCCGCACCGCCGCAGCGTCGCGGTTGATCCTATCAATACGCGATTGCGGCGGCGTTACATGGTTTGACTTTAACCCATCAATTCGTTGAATTTTATAGGCGCGTTGCTGCACCGGTAAAGTGGTGTTCGCAGACCTGCCATCCGGACCGGTCAGGCTAAGAATGGCCGGTGTATCGCTGTCACGGTGAAAACCAAGGATGAAAATTCCATTTTTGTCGGCCGCAATTATTTCGCTGTTCAGGGTGAGGCTAGATCCGGCGGGCAACTGGCCGATAATCATGCCGCCCTCAACCGCACTGCCAGCCAGCCATTTAACGCCCTCTAGGCCAAGCGCATTAGGGCTGGCCAGCGTAGTGATCAAACAGACAAAAACAACGCTGATCCGGCGTCTTAAAAAAGGTCCTAAATGACGCCTTGGACACCCTATTATACGCGGTTCCATAGAAGGTTTTGTGATCACCGCGCCAACGCAATGTCGAAAAAACATCCGAAAAATAGAAACTAGGCATAAAATTGATCTGAACAGGCTTGGAATCATGATCTTCAAACGCTACCATTGTTGACGGTTTTTAGCACATTCAAATGCCCCGAAAGGTGCTAAAACCTGTTCCTTGCCGGGGCTTTGTTCCCGAAATCTAAACCATTGTCAGGGCGCCTGCAAAACAAGGAACAGGCCCCGTTCAGCTGAAAGATTATCATGTCAAATCTCCCGCATGAAAAAATTGTCATTATTGGGGCTGGCGCTGCCGGTCTAACCGCCGCCATTTATGCGGCGCGTGCCAATCTTGCGCCGGTCATTATCGCTGGTCTGCAACCTGGCGGGCAGATGACAATCACCACTGATGTTGAAAATTATCCCGGTTTTGCCGAGGTGATTCAAGGCCCGTGGCTGATGAGCGAAATGCAGTCGCAGGCGGAAAATGTGGGTGCCCGGGTTATGTATGACATTGTGACGGCGATGGACACCAGCACCCGTCCGTTCGCGTTGACACTCGATTCCGGCGGCAAGATGACGGCGGATGCGGTGGTGATTGCGACCGGTGCGCAGGCCCGCTGGCTTGGGCTTGAATCCGAGCAGGCGTTCAACGGTCGCGGCGTTTCGGCCTGTGCCACTTGTGACGGGTTTTTCTTTAAGGACCGCGATGTTGCCGTAGTCGGAGGCGGTAATACGGCTGTCGAAGAGGCGCTGTATCTTGCCAATATCTGCAAGTCGGTCACGTTGATTCACCGGCGTGAAGGGCTGCGCGCTGAACAGATTATGCAGGATCGCCTGCTTCGCCATGACCGGATTACTGTTGAGTGGAATCGTACAGTGGATGAGGTTTTGGGTGATGCCAGCGGCGTTACCGGATTACGGCTGGCGTCGACAACAGGTGGTGAGGCTATGGAAATTGCTGTGCAGGGAATGTTTGTCGCGATTGGTCATGACCCTGCAACCAAAGCCTTTCACGGTGTTCTCGATCTCGATGATGAGGGATATATCCTAGCTGAAAAGGGAGGGACACGGACCTCGGTTGAGGGTGTTTTTGCCGCCGGTGACTGTGTTGATAAAATCTACCGCCAAGCGGTTACCGCCGCTGGAATGGGGTGTATGGCAGCGCTTGACGCGGATCGTTGGCTTGGCGAGCAATCCTGAATTCCACACAAGACCGGAAACTTGGGTGAGATTGCAGGCCAAGCTTTATTTATGGATTCAGCTATTCGGCTAGCAACCGCACCGAATTTACCTGCAATCCGCGGCCGGTATCATCAACACGGACCAGTAGCTTTTGCCCTTGTATCAATGAATGAAAGCCGCAGTTATTCAGCACACGCGAATGCACAAACGCATCCTCTTCCATATTCTCTGCAGTAACAAAACCATAGCCGCGAAGATCATTGAAGAATTTGACGATCGCCCGCACCTCGCCATCTTCGGGTTCGATTGCAACCGGCGGCGAGGGGCCAAGAGGCCTTTCAACAGCGAGCAAATCCTTGATCACCCGCCCATGTTCATTGGTGCTGAGTGAGACGGTAATTTGATCTCCGGTAAGTAGGCGGACAAGACCGAATCTGTCCAGCGTTGAGCGGTGTAAAAACACCTCCTCAACGCCGATTCTAACAAAACCGTAGCCCTTTCTCTCATTATACCAGACAAGACTACCCTTGCTGACCTCAACGTTAGGGTCGCCCGCATCAGCACTGGTCTCTGCTGCGTCGTCCTTATTTTGAGGGGTTTCGTTTTCGGAGATTTTGGCTGTTGCGGCAGTGGATTTTACGGCTTTGGCTATTGCAGAAGCGGGTTTTGTAGAAGTAGGTTTTGCAGAAGTATATTTTGCAACCTTGGACTTCGCGGTCTTTTTGGCTGGTTTAATTTCACCCAAAACCCCGTCCTTTGCGCTATTTTCCCCTATAGTGGGGTTTTCCAAAGGTGTGGTTTTAGAGCTCTTTTTGCTGACGTCCTGTGTCATATCAATCATCCATACAGGGCCAGACTGATGTAAAAGAAATTACGAAAACCCATTCACATGCTGGCCTCACTGTCAAAGTGGCCTAGTTTTAAGATTGAATGATGACCAGAATTAACGCGCACCAAAAAGGCGAAAAACACGAAGTAACGAGCAAGTGAAATGCGATAAATACTTTGTAAATGAACTTGTCAATTTAAGGTGTATTTGAGGTGCCCAAACGCCGGATTAATTTTTTGCCAAACTAAATATTAGCCAAACTGAACATCAGCCAGATTAAACATTAGCAAGGGCGATGCGGCTTTCCTCAATGGCGGTATGGATGGCGGCGCGCCAATCTGCTGTCGTTGGTGCTTCTGCCGCTGTCTTCGGGAAGATTAGCCCACGGGTACTGTTGATCAATCCGCCTTCCCAGCCAGATTTTCCCGGTGTGAGCCCGGCGAGGGCTTCTGCCGCACCGGCCCCTTGCGCGCCAAATCCCGGAACCAGAAAGGGTGAGTTTGGCAGCAAAGCACGAAGCCGGACTGCCTCATTAGGCCAGGTCGCTCCGGCAACGATGCCAAGCGATGACCAGCCATGCGCATTGGTGCGCGTTGCTGCCAGCGGTGCCAGTTTGTTGGCTAGATGCTCAAACACCGGAACGCCATCGCTTGGCAAATCCTGCAACGCTCCGGCGCCCGGATTGCTGGTGCGGGTTAATACAAAAATTCCGCTGTTACAGACATCGGCGCGGGTAAGAAACGGGTCCAGCGTATCAATACCCAGATAGGGGCTGACCGTCAGCGCATCCGATGGAAAGGGGGCATCATGCCCGATCCACGCCGCGGCATAGGCGGCTGACGAGCTACCGATATCATTGCGTTTGGCATCCATTATAACCAGCATGCCCGCGTCAATCGCCGCCCGACCAAGTTGGGCAAGGATTCGCATCCCTTCCGGGCCTTGCTGCTCAAAAAAGGCTGCTTGCGGTTTGATCGCGGCGACCCTGCCCTGTCCGACCGAAAGTATTGCCATGACAAAATCTTCAACCGCGCGAATGGCTGCGGGGCTGCCAAGGTCGGTAGCGTCACCAAACAGCGCCGGGATCATCGTTGTATGCGGGTCGATCCCCATGCAAAGCGGAGTGGCGCTCTGGCGGATGGCTTCGGTCAGGCGTGTGCCAAATGGATCCATTATAAGATTCCAATTAATAAGATGGGCCGACTAAAACGGCCTAAACAAAGGCTGGGTCCTAGTTACAGTAACCCAACGGCAGTTCTATATGTCTGCAACAATTCATCTTGTTCTTGCAAAAGATCGCGGTCCATGGCCCGCATTTTGACCAGTTGACGCATGATTTTCGGCTCAAACCCGGTGGCTTTTGATTCAGCATACACATCGCGGATATCTGCCATAAGGGCGCGTTTTTCTTCTTCCAGCCGCTCGATACGTTCGATGTACTGGGTGAGTTGCTCGGCGCCGGCGCCGCTTCCCGGAATGATTGCCATTATTATTTATCTCCGTGGTTATGCGTCGCTTCATATTGCGCGCGTTGATCAGCGGTTGCTTCGCTTTGGTATTTGGCCTTCCAGTCGTTGTAGTCCATGGCGTAAATAATCGCACGTGCGGCGTTCTCATCCATGTCCACCCCGGCATCGCCAGCCGCTTCCCGGTACCAGCGTGACATACAATTTCGGCAGAACCCGGCAAGGTTCATCAAGTCGATATTTTGAACATCGGTGCGGGTTTGAAGGTGCGTCATCAGCCGCCGGAATGCGGCAGCTTCAAGTTCGGTTTGTGTGCTTTTATCCATGACTTTCTTCCCTTCAACCTCTTAATGATATTGCTGCTAACCCCGCCTTTCATAAGCGCCGGTTACGTCATCAATATTGCCGCGGACTTTATCTAACAAGCCCCGTCCGCGCAACCTTCTAACACCAGATCCCGTCCTATTCATGACGGAATTTTTCCAAAGTTAAAGTGATTTTAGCGCTAAAAAATAAAGCTGTGATGAAAATTTTGATGTGGCTAATTTTCTTACTTTTATTTATAACAGCGTTCGAAACCTAGGTAGTATGCATTCATGTCAGATAGTCAAGACGGTGTTGAAAACGGCGCGAAAGTTGCCGGCAGCGCGGCTAAATTCGATCGTATTCGACGGGCGCATCAGTCCGAAGTTGCGGAGGATTATGTTGAGATGATTTCCGATCTGATAGCCGAGACTGGTGAGGCTCGGACTGTCGATCTTGCTGCCAGATTTGGTGTAACCAGCCCGACAGTGAACGCCATTGTTCGCAGATTACAGCGTGAAGAGCTGGTTGAATCGCGCCCGTATCGATCAATCTTTCTAACTGAAAAAGGTCAGTCGCTTGCCAATGCTAGTCAGGCGCGGCATCAGATTGTCCGTGATTTCTTGGTGACAATCGGCGTTTCTGAAAGCACTGCCGAAGAAGATGCCGAAGGCGTTGAACACCATGTCAGCGCCGAGACGCTGGAGATATTCGCGAAAATCACCCAACGCGGCAAAATTTAATCCGGACCTTTGGTTAATCGGCCTCAACCCCGCTACTGATAAAAAGACGGCGTGTCCGGTTTACTGAAATCCTGACATCTGAAAGATCATTTTCTGCATCCCATTGAATATTTGGCAGGACAGGTGGCCTCTCGCTCGAATGCAGAGCCACCAGCCGTCGCCCGCGCTGCTGTTGCCATGCAAGATTGGCTTCAAAATGATTGCTCGGCACTCCATCTGCGTCATGCACCAGTATCTCAATATTCCGGTCATGGAAATGCCAACTCAGCAGGGCGGCGGCGGCCCGGCTATTGGCAATGACTGCCGATGCGGCGGTCTTGTCAAGCACGGCAGCGGTGTCGGCGGCAAGCTGCTCCCATCCGCGAAGACGGCGTAGCGGGTCGGATGAAGGTGCCAGCGGTCCCACTATGGCTAAGCTGCCTGTCCATGACACTATTAAAAAGACGGCGGCAAGGCCAATATTCACCCCGATGGCAAGATTGGCAGGCCAATTATATCCAAATCTAGTTGGCTTTAATTTGGCAAGCCAACTTGCAAGCCACAGAACCAATGCCGGCATCGCGGCCAGTGCCCAGTTGGCGTTGGCCTCGCTTAGGAAGGCTTGCAGCGCGATGATGGCAATTATTGGCGCGGACATACACAGCAACAACCGATTGACGGGCATTACATGATCCGGGTTTGCCCCTCGATTTGGGCGCATTATTCCCAGCATCAATAAGAAGACAAACGGTCCGGCGGTGGCAAACTGCGCCGCGATAAACTCCAGACTGTTGATCAGCGAATAGCTTTGCTGGTCAAGATTGGCATTGTCGCCAAGGTGCCTGACGGTGGTGAAATCATGCGTCAGATTCCAGACCAGATTAGGGCTGGCGACAAGGATCATCCCCCCACTGAAAAGCACCAACGCGGTCAGGGATAGATGCTTTTGGCGGTGATAGATCCGATCAAGGCAGAAAAACAGAACAAGTCCCAAAACGCTATAAATGGCTGCATATTTTGCCAGCATGGCCGCCCCAAAGGCCCCGCCAGCAAATAGCATCATAGCCCGAGGAGAGACCTTGCCGACTATCACGCCAGTTAAGGCCAATAGACCGAGCGACCAGAATAGAAGCATTGGTGTATCGGTTGAAATGACAAAGCTGCCGATTGCAACGGCTGGTAGGCTGATCCAGAGCAGGCTCGCTAGGTGGCCCGCACGGCGTCCGGTAACTGGCCCGCCAATCCAAAATGCGGCCCGCCATAAAACCAGCGCGGTGATTAAGTGCAACCAAGGTGCTGGCAGTCGTATCGCCCATATATGATGGCCCAGCGTTGCGTGCGCGGACCCGATGATCCAGCTGGTTAGCGGTGGTTTGGTAAAATACCCAAACTCGAAAGTCTGGCTCCACAGCCAGTATTGTGCCTCGTCAACGCCAAGTTCCAGCGGGCTTAGAAAAATCACAATGCTGCGCAAAATTGTCAGCGCTAGCAATAATGCCAAGACCAGCTTGTCACTGGTGTTCCAGCCGCTGTCAGTCATAGAATCTGATGTGGCTTTGGTTGCGTTCATTGGCTATCCTTGGAAATCAGAGCACCGATCTGCATAATAACCGGTCTGCATAATAGTCGAAGAACATCGGGAGTCCCGAAAATTGGTGGCCCAAAATTGGTGACCCAAAAATTGGTAGCCCAAAAATTGGTAGCCCTATGGGCCAGCTAAGCGGACTATAGCGTGAGATGAACGAGAAAGAAACCAATGGGCAAGGCGTTACCCGAAAGTCATTTTGAGCCTGCGGATGCAGCGCAGTGGACGGCGATGGTTGAAAAACTACTTCGCGGTGCACCCGTTGCCAGTCTGGACCGGCGCGATGAAGATGGGCTGATCACCCGCGCGCTATATCCTGTTGTAAAGGGCGATGCTGGCCAGAATATTGGCCAGAATATTGGTATCGCCAGTGCCGATACCAGTGCCGATACCAGTGCCGATACCAGCACCGGTGGCTGGAGCATTTGCGCTCCGATCAAGGTGGGTAAACTGGCGAATGCTGAAATTTTAACTGCGCTGGCCAGCGGGGCAACAGCGCTTATGCTAAAAGATGCGGATACGGCTTTTCTGGCTGAAACGCTGGATGAGGTTGTTTTGCCTGCGGTTGGTATCGGCTTTCAGGCACCACAGGCGGCGAGCGACCTCTATCACGCGCTTATGGCGCTGGCGGGCGCTAAGGGCTACAAGGCCGAAGATATTGCGGTGGATCTTGGAATTGATCCGTTCCCGGTTTTCTCCAACCACGCACGAAAGCTTCCCGACATTCCGGACAAAATCCCTTTGGGCAGCGCAGAAATAACCGCCGGAATTGATCTTCATGCCAGCGCGCCTGCATCTCACCGATTATTCTGCGTTGATGGGTGGGCGTGGCATAATCGCGGGCTGACCAATGTTCAGGAATTGGCGTTTACGGTCGCGGCAATTGCTGAAATTTTGCGAAAGGCTAATGATGCTGGTATTGATCCTGGGGCGATGGCACCCAGAATTTTGGTCAGGTTGGCCCTGCCATCCGATATGTTTTCCGGCATTGCAAAATTACGCGCGATGCGCATTTTATGGGCTGGTTTGCTCAGTGCTTGCGGGGTTGATGCCCGCACCGCACCGCTGCATCTTGCCGGATGGGCTTCGCTACGGATGATGTCGATTCTGGATGCCGAGGTGAATATGCTGCGCACCACAACCGCGCTTCTTGGCGGGGCTATTGGCGGGGCGGACGCAATGGCGGCCTATGGTCATGACGCGCTTAGCGGCGAGAGCGCGGCGGCCAGTCGAATGGTGCGGATGACCCAGATGATGATGATTGCCGAATCCCACCTTGCAGCCAGCTTTGATCCCTCGGCGGGTGCGCCGTTTATTGAATCGCGAAGCGACGATTTTGCCGAGGCTGGTTGGGCGGCGTTTCAGGAGATTGAGCGCGCTGGCGGCCTGCCTGCAGCTCTTGCCAGCGGCGTGATCACCGGTCAGGCAGATCGGGCGGCGGCGGCGCGTGATGCTCGGCTTTGCTCGGGTGAGGATGATCTGTTAGGGGTCACATTACAGCCCCTCCACCAACCAGTTGCCAAAATTATACCCGAATTTTCGGGCGCTATGGGTGTCGGGCGTCCGGCCACTTGCATCGAAGATTTACGCCGGTCAATTGTGGCAGATCCCCCGCGGCTTTTGGTTATCCTAGGGGCAGCCGATGCCAGATCTGATGCGGATGTTCAAGATGAGAAAACCCTTCGCCGCTGGTTGAACATTGCCGGGTTGAACCCTTTATTTCTGGCGGCTGATGATATTCAGGCGATTACAACTGCGCGCCCCGATTTTGTGATTGGTTGCGGGGCGACACTGCTCCCTTCGACTATATCAGAGGCGGGTTATCTTTCTGCCGCCCAGTTTAGTGCGGCGGATGATAAGGTTGCTGCTCTGCATAGCTTTTTTGCGGCTGGTAAGGGGGCATGATGAATCCATTCCCTGATTTTACAAATTTGGACCTCCCACGCCCGGAGCGAGCCCTCTCACCAAGGCTTAATGCGGCCCCGGAGAAGGGGAAACCCTTGCCGCACTCAACACCCGCAACACCCGCGATACCTGAAGGTATCGACATTCCGGCGCGTCCGGTGATGGATAGGCGAGTAAGGCAGATTGCCGCCGATAATCTTCCCGGCATTGCCCCCTTTCTTCGCGGCCCTTACCCGACAATGTATGCCACCCGTCCGTGGACAATCCGTCAATATGCCGGGTTTTCGACTGCTGAAGAATCGAACGCATTTTACCGGCGCAATCTAGCTGCGGGTCAGATGGGGCTGTCGGTGGCGTTCGATCTGCCGACGCATCGCGGCTATGATTCGGACAATGACCTGGTTGCCGATGATGTTGGAATGGCTGGGGTGGCGATTGATTCGATTGCCGATATGAATCTTCTGTTCCGCGATATTCCGCTGGACCGGATGTCGGTTTCAATGACGATGAATGGGGCGGTGATGCCGATTCTGGCGCTGTTCATCACCGCGGCAGAGGAACAGGGCGTACCGCCATCGGCGCTGGCTGGCACCATTCAGAATGATGTTCTGAAAGAATTTATGGTGCGCAATACATATATCTATCCGCCAACACCGTCGATGCGAATTATTTCCGATATTTTTGGCTATTGCGCTACCAACATGCCGAAGTTCAATTTTATCTCGGTTTCGGGCTATCACATGCAAGAAGCGGGGGCATCGTGTGACCTCGAACTAGCATACACGCTGGCCGATGGTTTGGAATATGTGCGGGCCGGGGTTGCTGCTGGTCTGGATGTCGATGAATTTGCGCCGCGCCTGTCATTTTTCTTTGCCACCGGAATGCATTATTTCATGGAGATTGCCAAGTTGCGCGGGGCCCGCCAGCTCTGGGCTGAGATGATGAAGACGCATTTCTCACCAAAGAATCCAAAATCATTAATGCTACGGATGCATTGCCAGACTTCAGGCTGGTCATTGGCGGCGCAGGATGTGTTCAACAACGTTGCCAGAACCACGATTGAGGCCAGCGCGTCGGTTGCCGGTCATACGCAGTCGCTGCATACCAATTCGCTGGATGAGGCGCTTGGCCTGCCGACGGATTACGCCGCACGCATTGCCCGCAATACACAGATTCACCTGCAAAATGAAGGCAATATGGCACATGTGATTGATCCTTTTGGGGGCTCACATCTGCTGGAGGAGCTGACGCAATCGCTGATAGCACGCGCCCGTACGCATTTGGCCGAGGTTGAGGCACTTGGCGGGATGGCAGCGGCAATTGAGACTGGTCTTCCAAAGCTGCGTATTGAAGAAGTGGCAACAGCGACACAGGCCGAGATTGATTCCGGAAGACGGATAATCGTCGGGGTGAATAATTATCAGCCGCAGACCGCCGCCGATGACACCGAAGAAGTGCAGGTGCGCCGGATTGATAATAGCGAGGTGCGGGCCCAGCAAATTGCCAGATTAAAGCGCCTTCGCGCCGAGCGAGATGAGGCGGCTGTGACCGTTGCACTTGATGCCCTGAGTGCGGCTGCTGCTGGAACGGATAATCTGATGCCGCTGGCGATTGAGGCAGCGCGGGCACGGGCTACGGTGGGTGAAATGTCCGAAGCGCTGAGCCGCGTGTACGGGCGTCATAGGGCGCAGATTAAGGGTGTTCGGGGGGTTTGGAAGGCACATATGGAGGGCACCGCTGATTTGGAGATACTGCGCGACCGTATCGATGCTTTTCGGGCCGCAACCGGGCGTGCACCGCGTCTCCTTGTCGCTAAACTCGGTCAGGACGGACATGATCGCGGCCAAAAGGTGATTGCCTCAGCCTTTGCTGATCTTGGTTTTGATGTTTCCATCGGCCCGCTTTTCCTCACCGTGGATGAGGTCTATGATCTGGCGATTGAAAAAGATGTTGATGCGGTTGGAATTTCAACGCTGGCGGCGGCGCATCTCAGTCAGGTGCCGGCGCTTCGTCAACGTTTGGACAGCGGTGAGGGGCGACATATCGAACTTGTTGTCGGCGGTGTGATACCTCCTAGCGATATTCCGGCGCTGCATTCATCCGGGGCGGCGGCTGTCTTTCTGCCGGGAACAAAATCTACAGATGCGGCAGGTCGCCTTCTTGATCTTTTGGTCCGGCGGCGCAATATCCCAATGGGACAATAGTGATCCCATTCCTTTCCTATCACCCAAGTTTTGCTTTTATCAGACAGGCCAATTCGAATGAACCGAGCTTTAGACACCGCCGCCGAAATTACCGATGAGTTCAGTTTTCTTGATGACTGGGAAGACCGGTATCAACATTTAATTGATCTGGGGCGGAAATTGCCGCCTCTTGACGCGCAGTATAAGAGCGAGGAATTCCGGCTTCGTGGTTGTCAGTCAGTGGTGCATTTTGCCGCCGAACAAAAGGATGATGAGATTGTTTTTCACGCCGGCTCGGACGCTGCAATTGTGCAGGGGCTGATTGCGTTGTTGATTCGTGTTTATTCGGGGCGCACGGCCGAAGAAATTCGTGAAACCGAGGCTCATTTTCTAACCGATATCGGGTTGGACTCGCATCTCTCGGCAACACGAAAAACCGGCCTTGCCAGCATGCTTACAGCGATCAAGGCAGCCGCACAATAAGTCTAATTGGTTTCCGGGAAGTCTAATTGGTTTCCGGGGATCGCTCGGCGCGCGGGGTCCGATTATAGCATTCCCGGTAGCATTTTGAGAAATGCGAGGCAGAAACAAAGCCGCAGGCCAGTGCAACCGACAGGATCGACATTGACGTTTGGCGCAAAAGATGGCGCGCACGGGCCAATCGCAAATTTAGGTAATAGCGCGTTGGCGTGGTGTTCAGATATTTGCGGAATAGCCGTTCCAGTTGGCGCGTGGACAGGTTGGTCATCCGCGCGATAGCTGTCTGTGCCAACGGTTCTTCCAGATTATCTTCCATTGTTTTCACTACGGCCAGCAATTTTGGATGGCTGACCCCTAGTCGTGATCGTAATTCCATTCGTTGGCGATCGGTGGGCTCGCGGATGCGGTCATGGATGAACTGCTCGGACACTTCGGCTGCCAGTGCCGAGCCATGCGATTGGGCAATCAGATTTAAAATCATGTCCAGTGACGCTGTTCCACCTGAACAGGTCACACGCGTTCCATCAACTTCGAATAGATCATTGGTGATTTCCAGCTCGGGAAATTCTTCGGCAAGCCCATCGATATTTTCCCAATGAATGGTGCAGCGCCGCCCATCCAGCAGGCCCGCCGCTGCCATCACATAGGTTCCGGTGCAAATCGCCCCGATCACCGCGCCATTCCGGTCCAGACGGCGGATTATATTCAGGATATTACGATTGGTGTTTTTGCGCACATTCACCCCGGCACAAACGAACACCATGCGGCAATCCTGCAAAACCGTCGGATCACCGTTCGAGGTTACTTCGACGCCGTTACTGGCTGTTGCCGGTGTGCCATCAGTACTGGCAATCACCCATTGATACAGTTCACGGTTGCTTTGTCTGTTTGCGGAACGCAGCGGCTCTAAAGCTGATGCAAAAGCCAGCATTGAAAATTCATTCAGCAACAGAAAGCCAATGCGCTGAGGTTTGGCGTTGCTATCATGTTGCAATAATGACTTGATGGTCTGCACGCTCATGACCAAATATCCTTGCGAATACGCGAAACCCGAATCAGCGAGATTCTGGTGCGCAAGAGTTGCTAGAAATGTGTACGATGGAAAAAGTGTGAAACGAAACAAAAAATTGGCCGAAAGGCAGTTTTTTGCTAGGACCACCTCATGACACAACCTCTCCCCGATCCAATAGTCAGCGCGGCGAATAGCGAGGTCAAGCGTTTACGCTCGCTCCATGAACGCAAATTCCGCAGGCAAACCGGTTGGTTTTTGGCTGAAGGCACGCGCATTTGCGCCGAGGCGGTGGCGCTCGGATGGCGCTTGCATCGTCTTGCTTTTCTGGGGGGCAGGGAAAGAGACAAGATGATCCGCCCGTTGCTCGCAGCTTTGGCAGAGGCTGACGGACGGGCGCTTCCGATGAGCGAATCGCTATTATCGCGAATCAGCCGTAAGGAAAATCCGCAGATGGTGGTTGGTGCTTTTGAGCAGCGCTGGACCGATATCGGGGATATTTACCCCGACAGGCCCCACCCCGATAGGCAAAACACGTGGATTGCGCTGGACCGGGTGCGTGACCCGGGCAATCTTGGCACTATCATGCGAACCGCGGATGCCACCGGTGCGCGCGGGCTTATCCTGATTGGTGACTGCACCGACCCTTATTCGGTTGAGGCGGTGCGGGCATCGATGGGCGCGGTGTTTAATGTCGAAATTGCCCATGTCTCGGAAAGTGAATTTCTGTCCTTTGTGCAGAGCTGGCCCGGCAAGGTGATTGGCACGGCGCTGCCAGCAAGTATGGATTACCGCGCGGCTGATTATGCAGGGCCGCTGGTGCTGTTAATGGGCAACGAGCAGGCCGGTCTGCCGGATAGTTTGCAAGCCGCGTGCGATCAGCTTATTCGGATGCCGATGTTGGGGCGTTCAGACTCGTTAAATCTGGCGGTAGCAACAGGCGTTGCGCTGTATGAAATTATCCGGAACCGCACCGGCTAGCGTTAGAGGTGTTTTATTTTGAGCACCAGCGGGCAAAATTGGCCTGACTTAACACCCGTGGATTTTCCTGCGTTTCAATGCAAACCAGCTCGCCCGAGCTTGTCGTGCCGCCTAGACCGGAGACAATCTCGCCAAGAGCATAATGCGCCGCTTGCGATGAGGCGCGAATGGCGTAGATCGTCAATAAAAGGAACATCGGCGTTGTTGATAACAGATCACGGCACCCGGCAAGCATCGGCATCAGGTCACTTTCTATCCGCCAGCGTTCTCCCTTTGGCCCGCGCCCGTATTTTGGGGGGTCTAGCAGAATGCCGTCATAGGTCCGGCCGCGGCGAATTTCCCGCTCAACAAACCGCATTGCGTCCTCGGTGATAAAACGGATGGGGGAGTTTTCCAGCCCGGCCGTATCACGGTTTTCAAACGCCTGTGCGATGGCCTTTCGGCTGGCATCCACATGGGTAACCTCAGCACCGGCGCGCGCGGCATGCAGGCTGGCAACGCCGGAATAGGCAAACAAGTTCAAAATACGGGGTTTGCGTCCGTGGCGCTCAACAAACCTTTCAATCAGATCCGCACACCAACGCCAGTGCGGGGCCTGTTCGGGGAAAAACCCCAGATGGCGGAAAGGTGTGGGACGCGCGATAAACCGCAGACCATCATAACCAACCTCCCATTGATCGCCAAGATGAGCAGACAGCGTCCATCCGCCACTATCATCATCATCTTCGCGCCCCTGACCCGGAACAAAAACGCCATCAGCGCGCCACTCAGCATCGCTTCGCCTCGGCGTCCACATTGCTTGGGGTTCCGGGCGAACGAATGTATACGGCCCAAACCGTTCAAGCTTACGCCCGTTGCCGCTATCTAGTAGCGCATAGTCGCCCCAGTCATTGACCGATAACAGGTGCGGGCGTGCAATTTCATCTTGGGTGTCATCCATGCCGGAAACATGCAACCGCGGAGCGGCAAAATCAAGCCCAGCTTGGTCACTCTGGGAAAATTCATTTATCGCGAAAAATGTCCTTTTCACGAATATATTTCACACCCTCACAGAAATTTTTCCCAAAAAATATAGTTTTGTAAAAAATTATTATTATATGGTTGGGTAACTGGATATCGAAGGCTCGTAAATCTGACATTCTTGCCGATTCTTGTTGAAACTTGAAGAAAGGCACCGCCGTCATGGCCGTAATGGACTTAATCGACCGCAAGATTCTAGAGCAATTGCAAAGCAACGCCGCCCAACCTGTTGGAGAAATAGCGCGAAAAGTGGGGCTGTCGGTCACACCATGCTGGCGCCGCATTCAACGGCTTGAAGAGACCGGCGTGATCAGAAAGCGTGTTGCGCTTCTTGATGCGCAGAAAATTGGCGTCGGTATGTCGGTGTTCGTTGCCGTGCGGACCAATCAGCATAATGTTGAATGGCTGAAAAATTTTGCCGAGATGATCGCCAATATGCCGGAGGTGGTTGAATTCTACCGGATGAGCGGAGAGGTTGATTATATGCTGCGCGTTGTTGTTGCCGATATGGCGGCCTATGACGCCTTTTACCGCAAGTTGATCAGCGATGTTCAACTTACCGATGTCAGCTCGTCATTTGCCATGGAAGAAATCAAATACACAACCGCGCTTCCTATTCCTGAAGGTGGTGCATAGCTGGCAACAAGCTTGCTAGGCGGCCAGAATATCGGCAAGCGGCTGATCCGCCGCCACCCCGCAGCAATGAATCTGATGCCATAGAGCATAGAATAGAATCCGCCATGCCAGCAGGCCGGAGCGCCCGTTGGCTGCGTGAAAAATTGCGCTGATATCATCTCCTCTCAGCAAACCGGCAATTCCGGGCTGGGCCGCCACCAGCGGAGTAAGCATCCCCGCTTCTTCGGAAATCCATGCGCCGACAGGAACGGTAAAGCCGCGTTTCTTGGCAAAGGGAGCGCATTCCGGCATTACGTCGTCAAGCCAGCGTTTGACCAGCAATTTACCGCCAGAAGCGCCTATTTTGGCGCGCGCAGGCAGACCATAGCCATAGACCGAAATTTGCCGGTCAACAAAGGGCGTCCGGCCTTCGATACCATGACGCATCAGACAACGATCCAGCTTAATCAACAGATCATTCGGTAGCCAGTCATCAATGTCATGGCGTTGTAGGCACGCCAAGGCGCCGTCTCGTCCACGCGCCCGTTGCCAGAAACTGGGCATTCTGGCGGCGGATTGCCGGTATAGGTCGCGAAGCTGTCTGTCGGTATCGGCAGGCAAAATTTTACCGCGAAGCGCTGCTCCCGGGCGGGTTGGGAATTTCGGTGCAAGAACGCGCATTCCGGCACGATATCGCCCATAACCGGCGAAAAACTCGTCGCCACCCTCGCCCGATAAAATAACCTTAACATCGCGGGCTGCCCGCGCTGCTAAATGCAACGTCGGCAGAATGGCATAATCAGCAACCGCATCATCGCAAGCCAGCGCAGCCAGTCCGGCATCACGCCAAAAATCGGCTTTACCATAAGGCACATCAACAAATTCAGCTCCGGCCGCGGCTGCCAGCGCGCTAGCTTGCGCTGTTTCATCATTCCCGCCGCGGTCAAACCTGACGGTATAGGTCAATAGCGGCTCGCCCTGCGCCGCCTCACCCTTGGCACGAAGCGCGGCCATGCTGGCAAGAATGGCTGATGAATCCACCCCACCGGAGAAAAACAACCCCAGCGGCACATCCGACATCAAATGCGCAGACACACTATTGTGTAAATGTTTGGCAAAAGTGGCGGTGCTTGCGTCGCCCGATCCATCGTCCAGAGTTTTCGCAGCGTTGCCAAAGCTGGTGGTAGCATCAAGAGGCCGATCATGGTGGCGTGATGCTATCTTTCCTGCCTTTATCACCAGTGTCTCACCCGGGCCAACGCGTTTGATAGTGGCAAAAGGCGTTACATGATCCGGCGCAAATTGCCGGTCAATAATGCACGCTGCGTGTAAACGGTCCGGCGCGCCGCTGCCAATTCCGGCAGCGCGCAGGGCTGCTGGCTCCGACGCGAAAAACACCCCCCGCTCATCCTCACAATAATATAGCGGCTTAATCCCAAACGGGTCACGGACCAGAACCCCCTCATCGCGGGCGCTATCATACATCGCTGCCGCATACATTCCGCGAAGCCGGGATAGAATCTTAACACCATGCTCCGCCCAGATAGCAAACAGCGTTTCGCAGTCGGATTGCGATCCAAAATCAAAATTGGCCGCCAACTCGCGGCGTAGCTCGCTATGATTATAAATCTCGCCATTCGCCATCAATGTTTTGGCACCGCCGTCCGTCCGCTGAACAAAGGGCTGGGCGCCATCAGCAAGATCAATAATCGACAGCCGTTTATGTACAAAACCTACTGGACCTTCAACAAAGTGTCCGGTGCCGTCAGGTCCGCGATGCGCCAGCGCCTGCTCCATTTTGTCCAAAATGTCATTGGCAACACGAACTCCGCTTCGCAGAAAATACCCGCCAATTCCGCACATCAGCCTGCCACCTTTGCCAGAAACTGAATCCACTCGCGGGTGATTTTTTCAGGTGCCAAGGTGTGCTGCCACTGTTTGCGAGCGGCTGTTGCCATTTTTTTTGCCAGTTTTGGGGCATCGGTTAGCGTCTTTATCGCACCGGTTAGAGCCGCGCTGTCATCAATCGGCGTTAGCAGTCCGGTCACACCGTCTTCGATCAGTTCGCGCGCACCATTGCTGGCTGTGGCGACAATCGGCTTGCCGCAGGCCATCGCTTCGGCGATCACATTGCCAAAGGGCTCATGACGTGACGGGCAAATGAAAATATCCGCAGCACGAATGATGGATTGGGGGTCGGAATGCCAGCCAAGGAAATGAACCCTGCTGGAAACACCAATCTCATCCGCGAGAGCGCGAAGGCTTGCCTCCTCCGGACCGGTACCGGCAAGCCATAAAGCGCCAGTCTTCAGGCCGGCAAAAGCGCGGATCAAACTGTCAAAAGCCTTGTTGGGATGCAACCTGCCAAGCGCGGCAATAATGGGGCCATCCCTGTTTTGGTTGTTCATATTCGGGCCGGTATAAGGGGGGCCGATTAGGCCATCGGGGACGAAATTCACCTGATAATGCACCCGTTCCGCAGGCCAGCCTTCCTTAATCAGGTAATCGGCTATGTCACGGGTATTTGCCACCAGCCAGTCGCATTGCCGATAATATTTCAGATTATAAAACCCGCCAAGTCGGGCGACATGCGGCACGCCGGTTTTTGGTGTCATCTGGGTGGCACGGTTCATCCAGCTGAGGATGATATTAGTATCAGTGCGCCGGATTTCACGCGCTAGCCGCCATTTTGTCAGCGGTGCTAACAGTGGCGAGAAGGAACATGGCATCATTGGCACGTTGGCATCGGCAAGCCGCGCCATCCGCCCTTCATACGCCTTCAGCGCCGCCGTTTGCTGGACCCCGGCAGATTGAAAGGCCACAGCAAGCCTTTCAAAAAACAGCTCTGCTCCCCCATTGGGTGCACCGGCCATAGTTTGAAAAAGCCTAATGTTGGAGGATACTGTCATTGGTCTCTTATCGGTCTAGAGCTGGATATAGGTAGATTTGATCTCGCTATATGCGTCCAGCGAATAAACGCTGTTCTCGCGGCCAAAGCCTGATTGTTTAACGCCGCCAAAAGGAAGACCGGGCGGGAGTAAATTATAAGTATTTACCCAGACATTACCACTATTCAGCTGCCCTGCAACACGGTGCGCCCGAGCAAGATCGCGGGTGATTAACCCGGCGCCAAGCCCGAAAGATGTTGCATTCGCCCGGCGGATGGCATCAGCCTCATCCTCAAAAGTCAGAACCGACATGACCGGTCCAAAAATTTCTTCTTGAACAACGCGCATATCATCACGGCAATCGGCCAGAATGGTTGGTTCCATGAAAAAACCGGACTCAAACCCCTGCGGATGAAGCCGGTTGCCACCAGTTGCCAGTCGCGCCCCTTCAGATCGACCCAGCGCGACATAATCCAGAACTTTGTTGAGATGTGGCTCGGAAATCAGCGCGCCCATATGAATGTCATCGGCCATTGGATCGCCAACGCGCATGGCCTGAGCGCGTTCAATCAACGCGGCCTCAAACTTCTCGGCAATACTGGCTTCGACGTAAACGCGCGTGGCGTTTGAACATACCTCACCCGCAGTATAGAAATTGGCATCGAGCGCGGTTTGCACTGCCAGATCGAAATCAGCATCGGCAAACACCAGCAAAGGTGATTTGCCGCCAAGCTCAAGTGTGACTTTTTTCAGCGTGGTGGCCGATTGTTCCATGATCAAACGCCCGGTCTCAACGCCGCCGGTCAAAGAGATTTTGGCAATGCCCGGATGCGCGCAAAGGGCGCGGCCGATGCGGTAGTCCCCGTGCAGAATTTGAAACAGCCCATCCGGCAGCCCCGCCTCAGCCAAAAGGTCAGCCACCATATGCGCGGTTAACGGCGTTAATTCAGACGGTTTGAGAATAAAGGCGTTACCCGCAGCCAGTGCCGGTGCTGATTTCCAGCAGGCGATCTGCACTGGATAGTTCCACGCCCCGATACCGGCACAAATGCCAAGCGGAATGCGCTCACTATAGGCAATGGCGTCAGGATAGCGATGCATGTCACCGCTTTCGGTCTGGGCTAGCGCAGCAAAATATGCCATTGCATCGGCCCCGCTTGGAACGTCGGCTGCTGCCGCCTCACTATAAACTTTTCCAACATCCAGAACTTCTAGCCGTGCTAGCGCATCGTTATTATCGCGCAGCAAATCTGCTGCCCGGTGCAAGATTTTGGCGCGTTCGGCCGCGCCCCGGGCCGCCCATTCATGCTGGGCCTCGCTGGCGATAGCAACGGCTTGATCCAGCAGCATGTCATCTGCAGGCTCAATCCTTGCGATCACCTCGCCTGTGGCCGGATTGAGTTTATCAAGGGCGGGAAGCGCGCTGCCGATGGATTTGCCGCCAATCAATGATTTACAAATTTCCATGTTGTCTCCTATGGGCGATGATTTCGCTTTAGGTAATGATTTTGTTTATCTAGGCCATTTTTTAGATTGCCAGCATCACTTACGATGCGGCAGGTTTAAGGTGTTCGGCGTTAGACGTCAGGATTAATGACAAACGATACGCCATAAAGCTAATGGGATAAAGCAAACGGGATAAAGCATTTGGGGAGAGGATAGTCATGACAGAAATAAATGTCGATGTTGACGAAGCGAGGCGTGATCTTGCCGCAATTTTCCGTTGGACTGCCCGTGAAAATCTTCACGAAGGTATTTCCAACCATTTCTCATGCGCGGTGTCTGACGATGGCCAGATTTTTTTGATGAACCCTTATGGCATTCATTTCTCGAAACTAAAGGCTAGCGATATGCTGATGGTTGATGCTGGCGGGTTGAGTGATGATGTGCGCGCACGGATTGATCCCACGGCCTGGGCGATTCATGGGGCAATGCACCGCAATAATCCGCAGGCGCGTTGCATTGTGCATCTTCACTCCCATTATGCGACGGCGCTCAGCGCGTTGAAATCGCCGTCTCTGCCACCGGTGGATCAGACAACAGCGCGCTTTTTCAACCGTGTTGCCGTTGATAGCGGCTTTGATGGAATGGGGCTTGGCGATGAGGGTGACCGCTTATCGACGCTTCTCGGTAATAAAATGATGATGATGATGGGAAATCACGGGTTTATGACGGTTGGTGATTCTCCGGCGATGGCCTTTGATCTGGCTTATCATTTTGAACGCGGGTGTCGTACTTACATGACCGCGCTATCAACGGGGATGGAATTGTCTTATCTTGACGATGATGTGGCCGAAAAAACGGCCCAGCAGTGGCAGGACTATCCCTCTGCATCCGATAGCTATCTTAGTGCCATTCGCAACATTCTTGATGAAGAAGAGCCGGAATACCGGAATTAGGAGAGATCCCATATGACCACCCTCGACATGACATTGGACGATATTTACAAGCTGGCGCATGGTGCGATGCATGCGAACGGCTGTGATGAGGCGAATGCAGCAGCGCTGGCCGATATTATCACCCGGGCCGAACGCGATGGTTCGCACTCGCACGGGCTGTTCCGGGTTCCGGGCTATGTCAAAGCGCTGAAAAGTGGCAAGGTTGATGGCAAAGCAAAACCGACTGTTACCAAAAAGACACCGGCCATTATTCATGTTGATGGTCATGGGTGTTTTGCCCCACTGGCACAGGCGGCGGGTCTTCCTGTTCTTGCCGAAGCCACCTCTCAGATTGGCGTTGCGGCCCTGTCACTCACCGGAATTCATCATTTTGCTGCGCTATGGCCTGAGACTGAATTTCTGGCGGATCGCGGCCTCGTTGGAATTGCTTGCACAGCCTATATGCCGATGGTGGCGCCAGTGGGAACCAATGAAAAACTGTTCGGCACCAACCCGATATCATTTGCCTGGCCGCGCCCGGGTAAAAATCCTGTCTGTTATGATATGGCAACGGCCGCAATGGCGATGGGCGATATTCAGATTGCCGCGCGTGATGGTAAATCCGTTCCGCTGGGCACCGGTCTTGATGCAGAGGGAAACGCGACCACTGATCCGGCGAAAATTGCCGCCGGAGTGCTGCTGCCTTTTGGCGGGTATAAGGGGTCGGCCATTGCACTGATGGTGGAATTGCTGGCGGCTGGACTGACTGGTGAGCAATTCAGCTATGAAGCCAAACAAAATGACAATGGTGACGGCGGGCCCCCGCGCGGCGGCGAGATGGTAATCGGCCTATCACCTGAACTGATTGCTGGCCCCGGCTGGGAAGACCATGTTGAGGGATTTATGGATAGATTAAGCGGCCTTGAAGGCGTTCGTATTCCGGGTGCGCGTCGCCATCAAAACCGGTTGGATACCGGCCCGCGCAACATTAACGAATCCCTTGTGAAAACAATCCGCGGGCTTACCTAGAAAAGAGGGGAGCGTTGATCAGCGGCCCTTCCATATCGGATCGCGTTTCTCGGCAAAGGCCTTAAAGCCTTCCTGCCCGTCTTCGGAGTTATACAGCCGATCGACTGAGGGAACTTGCATCTTTGTGATGCGGTTCAACATGTCCTGAAACTTCATGTTTTCTGCCTCGCGGGCGACTTCCTTAATTGAGGCAAAGACCAGCGGCGGCCCCGATGCCAGCAAGCGGGCCAATTCCCACGCCCGCTCATAAAGCGTAGCACCATCATCCAGAATCTCATTCACCAGACCCCAGCGATGCGCCTCGGCACTGTCCATCCAACGTCCGGTAAACAGCATATCCATCGCAACATGGTACGGGATTCGCTTTGGCAATTTGATGGTTGCGGCATCGGCAAGGGTGCCAGCCCGAATTTCGGGCAGGGCAAAGCTGGATGCCTCGGTTGCCAGAATCATATCGCAGGCAAGCGCCAGTTCAAACCCGCCGCCAACACACATGCCCTCAATCGCGGCAATTACCGGTTTGTTCAGACCTTGCAGTTCTTGCAGGCCAGCAAAACCGCCAACGCCGTAATCGCCAACAACCGAATCACCCGCCGCCGCTGCCTTCAAATCCCATCCGGCTGAAAAGAACTTCTCGCCAGCGGTGCGGACGATACAAACGCGCAATTCGGCATCATCCCGAAAGGACTGGAACACTTCGCCCATCCGGCGTGACGTCAAAAGATCAATGGCGTTGGCCTTAGGTCGGTCTAGCGTCACTTCAAAAATATGGCCTTCAGTGCGGGTTTTGACGATTTCATTCAGGTTCTCGGTCATTTAGAATTCTCCTTAAAGGCTGTGGTGCACCACATTACGGCATCTACCGCCAGCGCCCCGCCGCCAGTTGGTGCCAGCATCAGCGGGTTAATCTCAATTTCGTCGATATGTGGCGTGCTGACCAGTAAATCCGCTATTTTCAGAATGGCATCAATCGCAGCATCAATATCGGCGCTCGCCCGCCCACGGTACCCTGTCAGCAGCGGGGCCAGCTTTAGGTCCAGCAGGGCGCATCGGACCATCGTCTCATCAACGGGAAGCACCAGCGTCGTTACATCCCCCAGCAATTCGGCGGTCATGCCACCCATGCCGATGGTTATAGATGCCCCGTAAACAGGATCGCGGCGGGCGCCCACCAGCAATTCGGCAATTGGCGGCGGGGCCATTTCTTCAACCAGAAATCGGTCCGAATTATCATCACCGAATGCCCCAATCGGGATGACCATAGAGTCTGCAGCGGTTTCCAATGCGTCCGGCATCAGCCCTAGTTTGACAAGGCCGGCCTCGGTCTTATGCGCGCTTCCCAATCCTTTTAGGGCCAGCGGTGGGCGCAAATTGCTGGCAGCGTTCATCAGCCCGTGCGCAGTTTTTGATGTAACTCCTTTTGGACAGGTTAGTCCGGCGGCGCTCAGCATTGATTTGGCACTTGCCTCATCAACTAGATGGCGTATCTCGCATTTCGGTGCGCTGGCAAAAGGCCGCCAATGCGGTGCGTCCACCGGACTTGAAGAAGCCTGCTGATAGGCAAGTTCAATCGCCCGAAGCCCGTGATCAAGGCCGCAAAGGGGAACAATGCCATCCGCCATCATCCGGATTGCCCAGTCATCAGAAATCCCCTCGGCCAGACTGCCAAGCATGGCAACGGGCGTTCCGGTCAGCGCACTGGCGCGTTTCATCGCCGCAACTGCGGGGTGCCAAGCTGCATCGCTGCATCGGTCGGCGCGCGGAAAATCGATTATCAGAACGGATAGATCAACCCAGTCCCCCATCATGCCAGCGAAGGCTTGCATCATTGCATCCTCATCACCCCAAATGAAGGTTTGATAATCCAGCGGATTAGAAATGGTCACTAGTGGACCCAGTGTTTCGGCTAGGCTGGCGGCATTTTCAGCTGGAATATCAGGCCAGCTAAGCCGCCGCTTATCAACTAGATCGGCCAGCAGTCCGGCCTCACCTCCAGAACAGCACATTGCCGTCAGGCGGGGACCTTCGGGCCGGGCTTCATTGCCGGTGCCGGATGCGTTATTTTCTGATATTTGCCTGCTTTCAAACCTGCCATGAAGATGTAACAGCTTCAAAGTCTCCAACCTGTCTTCGGGCCCGTCAGCCTCAATTACACCGGTTTGCGCAAGAAAAGCGCTGGAGGCGGCAGCGTCTCCGGCAAGCGCAGCGGTGTGGGAACTGGCGGCGTTGGCGGATGCAGTGGTTTTTCCTGATTTAATGGCGATTATGGCCTTGCCGCGCGCCGCAGCCTCGGCGGCCATATCGGCAAAATCGACCGGATCATGAATACCCTCAATATACAGGCCGGCGGCGGTAACCCTATCATCATCCAGCAGCGTGCGCGTCATATCAGTAAGGCTTGTTTGCGCCTGATTACCAACACACGCGATATAGGCAATGGGTAATCCGCGCGCCTGCATGCTGATGTTGATGGCAATGTTTGATGACTGGCTGATGATGGCAACACCGCGCTCAACCGGGCGGCCGCCATGCTGGTCAGGCCACAGCATCGCCCCATCCAGATAATTCAAAACGCCGTAACAGTTTGGCCCTAATAGCGGCATTTCTCCCGCCGCCGCAATCAGGGCCTCTTGCAAATCTATATCGCCGGTCTCGGCAAAACCAGAGGCAAAACATACCGCACCGCCGCACCCCATCGCCGCCAGTTCTGCCGTAACCTCAATGACCGCATGCCGGTTAATCCCTAGAAAGGCGGCGTCGGGCGGCGCCGGCAAATCCGCAAGGCTGCGAAAGCAAGGCACTCCGGCAACGTCATCGCGGCTCGGGTGAATCGGCCAAATATCACCGTCAAAGCCAGATTTCAGGCATTGGGTGACCACATTTTCGGCCCACCAACCGCCAAACACGGCCACAGATCGGGGGCGAAACAGGCGCGATAAATCCGGCATTGCCTATCCCCCCAGCGGGCGCAGCAAATCGCGGCTGATGATGTGGCGCTGAATTTCCGAGGTACCGTCCCAAATTCGTTCGACGCGCGCATCCCGCCAGAATCGTACCAGCGGCAGATCATCCATCAACCCCATCCCGCCGTAAATCTGTATTGCCTCATCGGTGACCCGCGCCAGCATCTCCGACGCATAAAGCTTGGCCGAGGCAATTTCGCGGTTTGCAGGCAATCCCTGATCCAGCCGCCACGCCGCCGACAGCGTTAGCCAGTCGGCAGCGTCAATTTCGGTAATCATGTCGGCCAGCTTGAAACTGACACCTTGGAATTTGCCGATCTGCTTGCCAAACTGCCGGCGATCTGCGGCATAATTCAGCGCATAGTCAAAGGCCCGGCGCGCGCGTCCGACACACGCCGTAGCGACGGTAATACGGGTGGCATAGAGCCATGTGTTCATCACCTCAAAACCACCATCAACAGCACCAAGAACGGCGTTATCGCCAAGGCGGCAATCCTCAAATTTCAGGATTACATTGTGATATCCCGAATGCGAGACCGAGTTATATCCAGGCAAAACTTCAAAGCCCGGATGGCCGCGATCAACCAGAAAACAGGTAATCCTCTTTTTTGGGCCGTGCGGCGTATCATCAACGCCGGTAGCAACAAAAACGATAAAGAAATCGGCGTGATCACCGCCTGAAATAAAATGTTTGGTGCCGTTCAGAATCCAGCCATCGCCGTCGGTTTGGGCGGTTGTGTTCATGCCGCGAACGTCCGATCCGGCATCGGGTTCGGTCATCGCCAGCGCGTCCATTCGCTCGCCTCGAACCGCTGGCATCAGATAGCGCTCAATTTGCTCACCCTCGCAGGCCATTAGGATGTTTTGCGGGCGGCCAAAAAAATGTGTCAACGCCATCGACCCGCGTCCAAGCTCGCGTTCAAGAAGGGCGAATTCAAGGTTGTTCAACCCGCCACCGCCAACAGATTCCGGGAAATTGGCAGCATAAAACCCCATCGCCTTAACTTTGTCGCGGATGGCTGCCCCCATTTCCGGCGGCACATGGCCCAGCTTTTCCACTTCATCTTCCAGTGGATAAATCTCGCTCTCAACAAAGCTGCGAGCTGTTGAGACTATCATTTCCTGTTCTTCAGTTAGGCCAAAATGCATGTCGCTTGTTTCCTTATCTGTAAACTAGGTTCAGGCTCCGATAGCCCCCTAGGTTCCGATAGCCCTAGGCCCCAATAGCGCGGCCCGCCCCGTCCGGACGCGGCAATGCGCCATGCGCTGTTGCCAGTTCAGCCAGCCTGCCTGCCACGTTTGCCGATGGCGCGCTAGAAGTCCGCGCCTTTATATCGACATGGATTAGCATATGCTCGCCAGTTGCAAGCAAGCGCGAAGTGCCGTCCGGCATCACAGCATAGAGATGATGGAACAGCTGCATTTTCTTGCCTTGGCCGTGAAGCAGTTGCGAGGTGGCAAAAATCTCACTCCCCGCGGTGACTTCATCAATATGTCTGATATGGGTTTCCACGGTGAAAAAGCTGCCGCCGCTGGCCAGATAATCGGCGTCAACACCAACCCAGCGCATAACCGCATCAGTTGCCATGGAAAAACAATCCAGATAGCGCGCCTCATTCATATGACCGTTATAGTCGGTCCAGCTTGCCGGCACTTGCTGGCGTATTGTTTCCAGCGGTGCGTTTATGTCTGTCGCATGGGCTGCTGGAACCGCGTCATATAGGGCGTTTTCCCAGTCGGCCAGCGTCTTGCCAGCCCCCCAATCATTGGCTTTCAGGGCCTGCATGATAGAGACCAGGTTGGTGTCCCGGATACGTTCCAGCTCGCGGATACTGTGCATGCCAGATTGCGCGTCGGACTGATCAGAGATCTTTTTAACCAATTCGTCGGTTAGCTCTGGCACGTCCATTAACTTGGTCCAAGGCCATTTCAGACAGGGGCCAAACTGCGCGATGAAATGTGCCATTCCGGCCTCACCTCCCGCCACGCGGTAGGTCTCAAACAGCCCAATCTGCGCCCAGCGCAACCCAAAGCCAAAGCGGATGGCGTCGTCAATTTCTTCGGTTGTGGCAATGCCATCTTTGACCAGCCATAAAGCTTCACGCCAGACGGCCTCAAGAAACCGGTCGGCGACAAAGGCTTCGATTTCCTTGCGAAGGGGAAGCGGGTGCATACCAATGGCACGAAAAAATGCGCTGGCCTGCGAAATTATTTCGGGCGCGGTCTTGGTGCCGCCAACAACCTCTACCAGCGGCAGTAGATAGACCGGATTAAACGGATGCCCGACAATAAGCCTGCCCGGATGGAGCATCTTCGCCTGAAGGTCGGTTGGCATAATCCCCGAGGTTGAAGAACTGATGATGGCGTCCTGCAACGCTGCGGCTTCGATCTCGTCGTAAACAGATTGCTTTATATCCAGCCTTTCGGGGACGGCTTCAATGATCAACTCGGCCCCCTCAACGGCCTCGGCAATACTAGCCTTGAACACCATACTGCCCCGCATCGGAAGCGGCGCCATTGTCAGCTGGCCAATCGCATCATCCGCATTCGTCAATACCGCATCAATTTTGCGGGGAGCTTCGGGATCCGGGTCAAAAATGCTGACATCGACACCGTTCTGGAGCAGGCGGGCAACCCAGCCGCCGCCAATAACGCCGCCGCCGATAACCGCGGCTTTTGCGGGCTTAACGTTCGTTGCCATTAATCTATCTCCTAACGCTGAACAGGGGCACGTTTGGTGATGCCCAGCAAGGCGCGCACATCTTCTGGCCCGATCAGCTCTGCCCCCATATTTTCGACAACATTGGCGGCGCGTTCGACCAATTCTGCGTTGGTGGCAAATACACCTCGTGACAGATAGATGTTGTCTTCCAGCCCGACGCGAACATTGCCGCCTGCCAGAATCGCTGCTGCCGGATAGGCCATTGCATTACGACCAATCGAAAAGGCGGAATAAATCCAATCATCAGGAATGTTGTTAACCATCGCCATCAGGGTGTTCAAATCATCGGGTGCGCCCCATGGAATCCCCATACATAGCTGGACCAGCGCCGGGGTGCTGATATGGCCTTGTTCAACCAGATGTTTGGCAAACCAAAGATGGCCGGTATCAAACGCCTCAATCTCGGGAACTACGCCAATGGCTTTCATTTGTTTTGCCATTTCGGTCAGCATTGCGGTGCTGTTTGTCATGATATAATCGCCGTGCCCAAAATTCATCGTTCCGCAATCCAGCGTGCATATTTCGGGGCGGCAGTCGGCGATATGCCGCAAACGTTCGGTAGCACCAGCCATATCGGTGCCGTCGGCCTTTGGGGGAAGCGGGGTTTCAACCCCGCCAAGAACCAGATCGCCGCCCATGCCGGCCGTCAGGTTCAAAACAACATCGGTTTCGGAATCGCGAATGCGCTCGGTCACCTCGCGGAACAGCTCAGGATCACGCGAAGGAGCGCCGGTCTCGGGGTCGCGAACATGGCAATGCACCACCGCGGCTCCGGCTCTGGCTGCCTCTAATGCGGAATTGGCGATTTGTTCAGGGGTAATCGGAACCTTGTCTGATTTTCCTGTGGTATCGCCTGATCCGGTAACAGCGCAGGTGATAAATACCTTGCGTCTCATAGCTAGCGGCATGAGGTGTCTCCTTTTTGAATTTAAGCCAATACGATTGAGCAAATTGCGCATTTATGCAACAGCTTTGAGGGCGGTTAATGCGAATCGTTCGCTCCATTTGAAACGCTTTCTAGCACCTAATATCAGGCAGCGGCGGTCGGCCTGATTGCGTTATCTTTTCCGCGTCTTGCGCTTTCTAAAAAAGCCTGTAACTTTCGTGTTTGGATATTACCTAGTTCCAAGGAGCAGATCATGACTCTAACGCATTATATCGGCGGTGCTGAAATTGCCGGAACCAGCGGGCGCGAACAGGATGTGTTTAACCCTGCGACAGGCGCGCCAACAACTCGTGTGCCACTGGCCAGCGCGTCAGAGGTCGACAATGCCGTCGCCAATGCCAAGGCCGCGCTTCCCGGTTGGGCGGCAACCCCGCCTGCCAAACGTGCGCAGGTTATGTTTAACTTCCGTGATTTGATCCTCGCCAATCTGGATGAGCTGGCGACGTTGATTTCGGCGCAGCACGGAAAAACTTTTGATGATGCCAAGGGTGAGGTTGCCCGCGGCATGGAAGTGGTCGAATTTGCCTGCGGTATCCCGCATTTGCTGAAGGGCGAATATTCTGCGCAAGTTGCTGGCGGAGTGGACTCGTTTTCGATGCGCCAGCCTGTCGGCGTTGTGGCTGGGATTACCCCGTTTAACTTTCCGGCAATGGTGCCGATGTGGATGTTTCCGATGGCGCTGGCCTGCGGTAACACGTTCATTCTCAAACCGTCCGAGCGTGATCCGGGTGCACCGCTTATGCTGGCCCGCCTGTTGACCGAAGCTGGCCTGCCTGATGGATGTTTGAACGTGGTGAATGGCGATAAAGAAGCCGTGGATGCCATTCTGGGTCATCCTGATATCGGTGCGGTCAGCTTTGTTGGTTCGACCACCATTGGGCGTTATATCTATTCGCGCGGCTGTGATAACGGCAAGCGTGTGCAGGCACTTTGTGGGGCAAAGAACCATATGATTATCATGCCTGACGCTGATATGGATCAGGCGGTTGATGCGGCGATGGGCGCTGCTTTCGGCTCGGCAGGCGAGCGTTGTATGGCGATCTCGGCAGTGCTGGCGGTTGGTGATGAAACAGCTGACCGGTTTGTTGACCAGTTGGCACCAAAAATTCGTGCCCTGAAAATCGGCCAGTATGACGAACCCGGAGTGGAAATGGGTCCCGTGATCACCGCCGATTCCAAAGCCCGCATTGAAGGCTATATTGATCAGGGCGAAAAAGATGGTGCCGAAATTGTTGTTGATGGTCGCGGGTTGCGCTTGCAAGGCTATGAGGATGGATTTTTTGTTGGCGGCACGCTGATCGATAAGGTCACTCCGGATATGTCGGTCTATCGTGACGAAATTTTCGGGCCAGTTCTATCGGTTCTTCGCCCGCAATCCTATGAAGAGGCACGCCAGCTGGTCATGGATCATGAATATGGCAATGGCACCGCGATCTTTACCCGTGATGGGGATGCAGCGCGTGATTTCACCAGCCAGATTAATGTCGGAATGGTCGGGGTTAATGTGCCGATTCCAGTGCCGGTTGCCTATCACAGCTTTGGCGGCTGGAAAGCATCAATGTTCGGCGATCATTCGATGCATGGCATGGAAGGTGTTCGGTTTTATACCAAGCTGAAAACAGTAACTGCGCGATGGCCTAGCGGCATTAAAGAAGGTGCGGTGTTCAATTTCCATTCGGGAAGTGAAACCACCTGATCAGACAGTAAAGCCAAATAATGGGGTTATAGCCACATAATCGGGGAAGTGCGCGCTCTTACAGCAGCACTTTTCCCGGATTCAGCAGATTATGCGGGTCCAGCGCCGTCTTGATTGCCTTCATCATGGCATAGGCGGTGGGGTCTTTAAGGGTTTGCATGGCCTCTGCTTTGACAATACCAACGCCGTGTTCAGCGCTGATCGATCCCCGCCATTTAATGACAACATCCAGAATTGCCTGCCTAATCGCGGCAGCCTCTGCCGGATGTTCGGACGGGTCATGGTCATAAGGGCGCGCACAAACGTGAAGATTGCCGTCCCCCATATGCCCGAAGGCCACACCAAACGGCCCCGGAGCGATGGCACGAAACGCCGCCTCCAGATCGTCAATGGCGGCGGGAAGGTCGGATATCTGAAAACTGATATCATTCATCACCCAGCGCCCATGCGCCTGAATTGCATGAAGAATATCCTCTCGTAATGTCCAGAAATTAGCGCGTTGTGCTTCCGACATGGCTATCACCGCATCATAAATCAGCTCTGCCTCCAGCGCCTCAGCCAGAATATCCTCCAGCTGTGTTGCCAGTACCAGCTTGCCATTGGAGTCCATCGCGGCATCGGCATCGGTTCCGGCAGCAATCTCGATCAGAACTGCAAGATCGGCCGGCTCATCAAAGGGTGCGGTGACGTTATCAAGATGTTTGAGTGCCAGATCATAATGCAGACGGCCAATCAGCTCGAACGCCTCAATCCGGCCACCGGTTCGCGCTTGCGTCAAATTCATCAAATCTAGGGCAGCGGCGGGATCACGCACCTTAACCATCGCCGTTGCATAGGCTGGCGGTGGTGCGGTAAGTGACAGCGTGGCCGCGGTGATGATGCCAAGCGTGCCTTCGGACCCGATGATCAGATTAATCAAATCATACCCGGTATTGTCTTTCTTCAGCGCTGACAGTAAATCCATTACCTCGCCGTCAGCGCCTACAACTTCCAGTCCCAAGCATAGTGCGCGCGCATTGCCATAGCGCACCACATTCAACCCGCCAGCGTTGGTTGCTAGCGCGCCGCCAATTTGCGCTGTACCTTTTGCTCCAAAGACCAGCGGAAACATAAGGTCAGCCTTGGCGGCGGCAGTGTGCAGAGTCTCGATGATGCACCCAGCTTCGGCAATCATATAGCGGCCAGCCTTGTCCAGATGCCGGACCGTGTTCATGCGCTCCAGCGACAGCAACACAACGCGGTCATCTGCATTGGCAATAGTGCCCCCGGCAAGACCGGAATTTCCGCCAAAGGGAACTACGGGCGTTCGGCTTGCCGCGCATAGCTTCATCACCGCAGCAACACCGGCAGTATCAGCCGGACGGACAATGATAGCGGGAGCAGAGGGAACGGTGCCAAGCCAGTCACGTTGATAGCGCGGGTCAATAGTGCTTCCTGTTTGAACATGTTGGGCGCCGCAGATTGCCGTGAGGCGCGCTGCTAGTGTGTCGATATCAACTTTTGCAGACTCTGCCTTTGGGTGTTCGCTCATCAGTTTTACTTTCTCAATTTCAGGCCTCAATGTCAGGCCTCAATGTCAGGCTTCAATTTCGGGCTTCAATGTCACGCATTGCCAGTTTCCCTTACCTCATCGCGCCAGCTGGCTAAGACGAAGCTCTGCAATCTTGTGTACTTCGGCAAGCGCGGCGGCAAATTCGGCAGCTTTATCATTGGTCACGCGGCGTTCGAACGCGGCCAGTATATCGGCTCGCTTCAACCCACGAACAGCGATGATAAAGGGATGTCCGAACTTGCTGCCATAATCTGAATTAAGCGCCTGAAAGCGCTCAAACTCATGTGGGGTGCATTGATCAAGACCGGCACTCGCTTGCTCGCAGGTGGACATTTCCGTCAACCCGCCAGCCACCGCCAACCGGCCAGCAAGTTCCGGGTGCGCGCGCAAAAGCGCCATCTGCCTGTCCTGTCCGGCGGCGTCAACAAGGCGGCGCATTCGTCCGGCGAAATGATTAATATCAGTGTCGTCATCGCTGATGCCTTGTGCCCATATTGTCTCGGCGACCCAACTGGAATGCTCATAGATATCGGCAAAGGATGATATGAAATCATCTTCATTCAGGGTCGTCGGGGGGATTGCGAATTGCAATTGCATCAAATTTCTCGTTGGCTAGCGGTCTCAGCCGGAACGCTCAATAGGGCTAAGCATGATTATATTTATTTGCCTTTTCAATACATAATTGGCAATCTCTAAGAGATTGAGCCAAAAATTTGACCAGTACATCCTAACTCGATAGAGCGAAAAGGGGCTGACCATTATGGGTCGTCTTACTACACATGTGCTTGATACTGCGGCGGGTCATCCTGCGGCCGGTCTGACCATTGACCTTTACCGTCATGAGGGCACGCAGCGTTCGTTGTTGCTATCAGTCAAGACCAATGAGGATGGCCGCGTTGAGGGACCGTTGCTGGCCGATGATGCGTTGGCAAAGGGTCGATATGAGTTGGTTTTTCATGCAGCGGACTATTTGCGGGCCAGCGGAACCGCGCTTCCTGACATTCCATTTCTTGACGAAATCGTGATTGCTTTTGGAATTGATGAAGCTGATCAGCATTATCATGTGCCATTATTGCTCTCCCCATATGGTTATTCGACGTATAGAGGAAGTTAAGTATTTTTAGTTAGAGCAGGCGGCATCCATGCGTGAGATCATTACCTTTGCCCTGAATAATCGTATTGAAAGAGTGTCTGGTCTTTCGGGCGACACAACTTTGTTGAATTGGCTTCGCTCAACGCGGCGGTTGACCGGATCCAAAGAGGGCTGCGCCGAGGGTGACTGCGGGACCTGCACCGTTGTTATTGCGCGCCGTGATGCTGGCGGGGTGATGCGCTGGCATCCGGTGAATGCGTGTATTCAGTTTATGGGAATGCTGGAAGGTGCGTCGGTTACAACCATAGAGGGCATCAAACCGGAAATAGAGGTTAAATCCTCTAATTCCCCTAAATCAGGTAAACAATCTGCATCTAATCAGGCCAGTAAGATTAAGGTGCCGGACATGCATCCCTGTCAGCAGGTGATGGTTGACCATCACGGCTCACAATGTGGCTTTTGCACTCCGGGGTTTGTAATGTCACTTTTTGCTGCCTGGTGTAATGGCAGCGGGCTGGATGCCGACACTATAGATACGACGCTGGCTGGCAATTTGTGCCGGTGCACAGGGTATCGCCCGATTGTTGAGGCCGCGCTGGCTTTGAAAGTTGGCTCGGTTTTTCCTGAGTATGAAACTTACCGCCGGAAAACCGAAGCGGCGATAATGGCGGCGATTGCGCATGATGAAACCGTATGCCTAAGTGATGGCCGCCGCCGCTTTATTGCGCCGGCAACGGTGAAGGATTTTGCCGCCAATTATGCTGAAAATCAGCAGGCGACAATCGTTTCAGGCGCAACCGATGTTGGTTTGTGGGTCACAAAAATGAACCGCGATCTGCCGGTGATGATCTGGACCGGGCGTGTTCACGGGTTTGACAAGATGGAAAAGATTGGCGCGCATTGGCACATCGGTCCAGCAGTGACGCACGCAGCGGCAATGTCGCATCTTGCCAAGGGCAAGCCTGATTTTGGTGAGGTTATGCGGCGCTTTGGCTCGCTGCAGGTGCGCTCTTCTGGAACGCTGTGTGGGAATATTGCCAATGGCTCGCCGATCGGTGATATGCCACCGATGTTGATTGCGTTGGCGGCGGAGATTGAGCTGTCGGGGGTGGATTCTAATCGCCGGATGCCGCTTGAATCTTTTTTTCTCGGTTATGGTAAGCAAGACCGCGATATTGGGGAATTTGTCTCTGGCCTGTTAGTGCCAACGGGCGATGCGCCCTATTTCCGCGCCTATAAAATATCCAAACGTTTTGATCAGGATATTTCGGCAGTGTTGGGCGCGTTCAATATTGCTGTTGCCGGGGCCCGGATTACATCGGCGCGGCTGGCCTTTGGCGGGATGGCTGCTACCCCATCACGCGCGCACAATGCCGAGGCGATTTTAACGGATGCACCGCTGACGCTGGAAAGTTTTACCGCCGCCGCCCACGCACTGGATGATGATTTTGCTCCGATCAGCGATATGCGCGCCTCGGCTGAATATCGGATGCAGGTCGCCAAGAACCTAGTATTGAAATACGGCATGGATTGCCTTGGCGGCGCTGTCCCACGTCTGACCGCAAGCAGTGAGAAATTGACACTGGATTCGCTGGTGGAGGCAGGATGATGGATGATCATCGGGGTTCAGGCAGTATGACAGGTACAAGTTCGGGTTCCATCTCGGGCGATATTCGCGCCCCACGCGTGCATGATAGCGCGCACAAACATGTCGATGGCAGCGCTGTGTATGTTGATGATATTCACGCGCCGGACAACACGCTCACTGTGCTGATCGGGTTAAGCCCGCACGCGCATGCACGGATCAAAAACATTGACCTTGGCGCGGCAGAGGTGGCGGATGGTGTTGCGGCGGTTCTAACGTCGGCTGATATTCCGGGGGTGAATGATTGCAGCCCGCTTTATGGCGATGATCCTGTCTTTGCTGAAGATGTTGTTAGCTATGCAGGTCAGGCGGTGTTTGCGATTGTTGCCGATACCATGCGGGCTGCCCGCGATGCGCTAAAGCTGTCCAAAGTCACTTATGAAAAACTACCTACGATTCTGACTATTGATCAGGCGATGCGCCAGCGATCATGGCTTGGCCCCTCGGCAACAATGGAAAGCGGCGATGCTGATGGTGCGATTGCAGCGGCACGCCACCACCTATCCGGCAGGATCGAAGTCGGCGGTCAGGAACATTTTTATCTTGAAGGGCAGGCGGCA
>CALLKZ010000123.1:0-6268 GCA_938082345.1 uncultured Alphaproteobacteria bacterium | reverse complement strand
AGTATCTGAACCTAGTGCAGGATCCCGTACCAGTGCTGCTATCTTGGAGGCAGCGCGGTGTCAATTCACCGAAACCAGTTTTGATGGCACGGGGTTGCGCGCCATTGCTGATCGCGCCGGAGTGAATGTTGCCCTGATTTCTAGATATTTTGGCTCGAAAGAGGGGCTGTTTCTGGCCGCAGTGCCGCCGCGCATAGATATGCGATATTTGCTGGCTGGGCCGATGCAGGATTTCGGTGAACGCGCCGCCGGTATTATGGAAATGAAGGTGGTGCGGGGTTTTGATCCGGTGGTTGCGTTGATCCGGGCGGCTGCCAGCCCGGCGTGCGGACCGGCAATTCGCGGCGCCTTGGACAGTCAGGTGATTGCGCCGTTAGCGATGCGGTTGGACGGTCCGGACGCTGAAATTCGCGCCGGATTAATTGTTGCGCAAATGACCGGATACGATTTGATGGTGCGCGTGCTGGGGGTGGCGGCGTTGACGTCACCGGCGGGAGGTGCCCGCCGCGATCTGTTGGCAAATATCCTGCAGCAGCTTGTTGACGGGACACCTTCCCCCCCTAGCTAGCCGTGGCTTTTGAACGTCTGGCGGAAAGGGTTTGACCGCGGGACTCTTTTCGATAAAGTCGTTGTTCTGGTAGATAGCCTTTTTTTTCAACATATCAGGAACCCCTCATGACTGATATCCTTGCCGAGCTTGAGACAAAGCGCGCCAAAGCCCGGTTGGGCGGCGGTCAGCGACGGATTGACACCCAACATAGTAAAGGAAAGCTGACCGCGCGTGAGCGGATCCTGCTGCTGCTTGACGAGGGGTCCTTTGAAGAATGGGATATGTTTGTTGAGCATCGGTGTCATGATTTCGGAATGGAGACTGAAAAGGTGCCGGGCGATGGGGTGATCACCGGTTATGGAACGATCGCAGGGCGACCAATGTTCGTCTATTCGCAGGATTTCACCGTACTCGGCGGCTCGTTGTCCGAAACCCACGCGGCGAAAATCTGTAAAATCATGGATCAGGCAATCAAGACCGGGATACCGCTGATCGGGTTGAATGATTCTGGTGGTGCGCGAATTCAAGAGGGCGTTGCCTCGCTTGGCGGTTATGCTGAAGTTTTCCAGCGCAATGTTCTGGCGTCAGGGGTTATCCCGCAGATATCCTTGATCATGGGGCCGTGCGCTGGCGGGGCGGTATATTCGCCAGCAATAACTGATTTCATTTTTATGGTCGAGGGATCGAGCTATATGTTCGTCACCGGACCCGACGTTGTAAAAACTGTCACCCATGAAGAGTTAACCGCTGAAGAACTTGGTGGCGCAAAAATGCACAGCCGCCAGTCCGGTGTTGCTCATGGATCATCCCCGAATGATGTTGAAATGCTGATCCAGACGCGCGCCCTGATGAGCTATCTGCCACTGTCAAATCGCGAAGATGCGCCGGTAGTGGCGTGTCATGATCCGATTGACCGAGCTTCACCAGTTCTGGATGCAATTATTCCAGACAACACCACCATGCCTTACAACATGCATCAGGTGGTTTTGCAGATTTTGGATAATGGCGAGTTTTTTGAAATTCATAAAAACTATGCGGCAAATATTATTGTCGGGTTTGGCCGGATTGATGGGCGCACAGTCGGTATTGTTGGCAACCAGCCAATGGTGCTGGCAGGGTGTCTGGACATTAATGCATCGCGTAAGGCGGCCCGCTTTGTGCGCTTTTGTGACGCCTTCAACATTCCGCTGGTAACGCTGGTTGATGTTCCGGGATTCATGCCCGGACTGGCGCAGGAAACCGGCGGAATTATCACCAATGGGGCCAAGCTGCTTTTTGCCTATGCCGAGGCGACGGTTCCAAAAGTTACGCTCATCACGCGTAAAGCCTATGGCGGTGCGTATGATGTGATGGCGTCCAAACATCTGCGTGGTGATGTAAATTACGCTTGGCCAAGCGCCGAAATCGCGGTGATGGGGCCCGAAGGTGCCGCGCGCATTATTTTCCGTGAAGATGCAAACGACCCGGAAAAGCTGGCCGCTAAAACAAATGAGTATCGCGAGAAATTTGCCAACCCGTTTGTTGCCGCAGGTCGGGGCTATATTGATGATATCATTATGCCGCGAAATTCTCGAAGACGGATTGCTCGCGCGCTGGCTATGCTGGCAGACAAACAGCTGGAAAATCCCCCGCGGAAGCATGATAATTTGCCGCTATGAAACCGCATCTGTTAGGTGATTTGATAGCCCCAATACGGGGTAAGAAGGGATGCAAATGTTCCATAAAATATTGATTGCCAACCGCGGTGAAATTGCTTGCCGGATTATGCGTACCGCTCAGCGAATGGGTATTGCGACGGTGGCTGTCTATTCGGATGCTGATGCAGGGACGCCGCATGTTCTAATGGCAGAGGAGGCGATTCATATCGGTGCATCTGCTTCGGGGGAGAGCTATCTTCGGGGCGAGCTGATTATTGAAGCCGCCCAGAAAAGTGGCGCCCAGGCCATTCATCCGGGTTTTGGATTTCTGTCTGAAAATGCCGAATTTGTAGCAATGGTTGAAGAAGCCGGCCTGGTATTTATTGGGCCGGATGCCGCTGCAATTCGCGTCATGGGTGACAAGATCGAATCTAAAATACTGGCGCAAAAATCAGGTGTATCGATCGTTCCGGGGACCCCGGGTGAGGTGACGGACATTGATGTCGCGCAAAAAGCGGCGGCTGAAATTGGCTATCCGGTGATGGTGAAGGCGTCGGCTGGTGGCGGCGGCAAGGGGATGCGCGTTATCGACAGCGCCGGTAATCTTGCCGATGGAATGCGTGCCGCGATGGCTGAGGCGCAAACAGCCTTTGGGGATTCGCGCGTTTTTATCGAGAAATTCGTTGTGCAACCGCGTCATATCGAAATTCAGCTTCTGGCCGATCAGCATGGCAACATTGTTTATGTTGGCGAACGTGAATGCTCAATTCAGCGCCGTCACCAAAAGGTAGTCGAAGAGGCGCCAAGCCCGTTTATCTCGCCAGAAACCAGAGCCGCGATGGGGGCGCAGGCTGTCGAGCTGGCACGCGCTGTTAATTACCGGTCTGCAGGAACGGTCGAATTTATTGTTGGCGCGGATCAGGATTTTTATTTCCTTGAGATGAACACACGCTTGCAGGTTGAACACCCCGTTACCGAGCTGGTTTATGGTCTGGACCTTGTTGAAAAAATGATCCGCATAGCTGCAGGAGAAAAGCTGGGCTTAACACAAGAAGATATCACCGCGAATGGCTGGGCTATCGAAGCGCGCGTTTATGCCGAAGATCCAGCGCGCGGATTTCTGCCGTCAATCGGCCAGTTAATCCGTTACCGTGAGCCTGAAGGCGACGGGGTGCGTGTTGATTCCGGTGTTGATGAAGGCGGCGAAATTTCGATGTTTTATGATCCCATGATCGCCAAGCTGGCAGTGCATGCCCCAACCCGCGATGCCGCGATTGACCGGCTTCATCTGGCTCTTGATCACTACGAAATTGACGGAATTGCCAGCAACCGACAGTTCCTGTCGGCGGTTCTGGAAAATGACGCCTTTCGCAGCGGTGTTCTGACCACCGGCTTTATCGAAACCGAATTTGAGGGTGATTTTGTTGCTGGCCCTCCACTCCAAACGGACGAACGCAATGCCTTGATTGCGCTAGGGGTTGCGATTGTGGCGTTGCAAATGGATGAACGTCATTTAGGCAGTCCGGACCGCAGTTTTGTGGTGATTGACCAGACTGGCACCAGAGCCGAAGTGCGCATTGATCGGTTGGAGCAAATCTCGGCCAATATTGGTGTTGACGGCAGCAACTTTGCCTTGTCGGGGCGATTGCGAGTTCCTGTTCATCTTTTTGATGGCACCATTAATGAGGTGCCGATGGCGGTGCAAATTCGCCATCACGGCCATAAGATTGCGTTGAGTTGGGGATCATCGCGTCTGGATTTGACAGTGCTACCGGCCCGCTTTGCGCCAATGCTGGACTTGATGCCGCCGCCGGCTGAAGGTGCTGGTGCTGATGAAATTTGTGCGCCGATGCCAGGCCAAATCACACGGCTATTGGTGGCCCCGGGAGACGAAGTTCAAAAGGGTCAGGATGTCGCCATTATCGAGGCGATGAAGATGGAGAACATCCTTAATTCCGAGGCGCGGGGCATTGTTCGCGAGATTGCGGTTGCCGTCGGCGATAATCTGAATGTTGATGATTTGATAATGGCGCTCAATCTGATCGAAGATTAGAGTCAATTTAAGGCAGAAACTTTTCTGCGAGGGCCGATATATAGGCGGCTCCAACTCCTAGAATATCATCGTTGAAATCATAGTCATTGGCATGAAGCGGGCGCGCCGATGCGCCTTTTGTACCGTTACCGATCAGCATGAAACATGCCGGTATTTCGCGCGCCATATGAGCAAAATCCTCTGAAAACAATTTTGGGTCACAGCTATCATCTACCAAAATTGGCGGGTTCTCCTGATAATTGTCACGCACACTTTGCGCCGCTGCCGTGGCAATATTGGTTGCGCCTGCATCATTCTGCATTGATGGAAACACAGTGTCATATTCAACGTTGATAGCGACATCATGCGCCGCCGCAATACCCGCGGAAATTTGCCGCATCTGTGCTTCGATGGCGACGTTCGTATCAGCGTTCAGCGCCCGCGCATCGCCTTTTAGAACAGCTTTTCCGGACAGAATATTGCGTCCGCCATCGGTTATAAATTCGGTTATTGACACAACGCCATTTCGAGCCGGATCGAGTTTCCGCGCGACAATGGATTGCAGTGCGCCCACCAATTGCGCCCCCACCAGAATGGCATCGTCTCCCATATGCGGTAGGGCGGCATGACCGCCGCGCGCATTGATGGTAATCTCGAACAGGCTCTCACTGGCGGTAATCGGCCCGGGCCTTGTGGCAAAATGGCCAGCCGGCATTCCGGGAAGATTGTGCATGGCAAACACCATGTCAGGGTCAAATCTTGTGAATAGCCCATCATCGATCATTGCTTTTGCACCGAGGCCATGCTCTTCATTCGGCTGAAAAATGAAAATCACGCGGCCCATGAATTCACCCTTTTCGGCAAGATGTTTTGCCGCGCCAAGCAGCATCGCAGTGTGACCATCATGCCCGCAAGCATGCATCACCCCGTCATTTTGTGATCGATAGGCGGGCTCAGCTTTCTCGTGGATGGGCAGCGCGTCCATATCGGCCCGAAAACCTATGCTGCTGCCTGCGTTACCGCGCTGTAATACCCCCACAACGCCGGTGCGGCCAATTTCCCGGTATACTTCAAGGCCAAAGGATTGCAGGAGTTCGGCAACGCGCGCTGAAGTACGATGCTCGGAAAACCCCAGCTCGGGATGCTGGTGAAAATCGCGGCGCCAATCGGTCATCGCTGCAATCAGTTTGGGCTCTATAATTTTTGTTTTGATCATATCTGTTTTGGTCATATCTATGTCGGGGAGAACCGCTTGTTTTGCCTTCTCGGGCTAACGCTGGACCTCTGCCTTTTTGTGTTTGGTAATCGTGCCGCCTTTCCTAGAGGCGGGCAAGCCCATCCTGCTGCCGTTATGTTTTTTTATGCTACAGTGTGGTCCGCAAAGAGGATCAGTCCATTCCCGCTAAAACCTGATCAAGGAAAATCTACAGGATGAAAATCTGATTTATGGATGTTGTATTTTTCTGTTTGGTAGCGGCTGGGCTCAGTGGCGGCTTCGTCAACGGATTTGCCGGATTTGGCACGGCGTTGTTCGCACTTGGCTGGGTTTTGCAGGTAATGCCCCCACAAGAGGCCGTTGCGGTCATTCTTGTCTGCTCGCTCTTCGTTGGTATTCCCGGGCTGTGGCATATTCGGCGCAGTATTTTCCCCCGCCGCGTCTTGCGGTTTCTTCTTCCGGCGTTTCCGGGATTAGCGCTCGGATTTGTTGTTCTTGACCGGGTTGATGCAACGACGCTGACGGTTTTGATTGGCGTGATAATGCTGATTTACGGGATTTACTTTCTGGCGGGTAGGACGCTTCCCGCCATCACCGGAAACTGGTTTAAGGTAGAAATGGGGATCGGTTTCCTTGGCGGCGTATTGGGAGTGTTAGGAGGTCTTTCAGGAGCATTGCCGTCGATGTGGGTGGCGCTGCGATCATGGCCAAAGGCCGAACAACGCGGCGTGTTGCAACCCTATAATATGACGGTTTTGGCGCTGGCAACGGTATTGGTAGGGGTTGGCGGGGGATTTAACGCGCAGGTGATGGCGGGGCTAATCGTTGCCCTG
>CALLKZ010000122.1:0-5464 GCA_938082345.1 uncultured Alphaproteobacteria bacterium | reverse complement strand
CTCAGCGCCAATCCGGCAGGCCAGCGTGGTACCGCCAAAGGTCGAGAAAAACTCCATACCATTGGCAAAGGCGGCGGCAATTTTGGCGGTTGTGATGACCACGCCTATGGGGTGTCCATTTCCAACGGGCTTGCCTAGAACGACCATGTCGGGGCTGGCCTGCTGCGTCTCAAACCCCCAATAAGCATCGCCAAGCCGCCCCAAGCCTGTTTGAACTTCATCAGCAATGCAAAGGCCGCCAGCGGCGCGTATCCGCGCATAAACCCCGGCCAGATAGCCGGATGGCGGTTCAATCTGGCCGCCAACGCTGGGGAAACTCTCGGCGATAAAGCCTGACAGCCCCTGCCCGCGCGCCTGAAGTTGGGCAATAGCGCGGTCGATATCGGCAGCGTATTTCTCGCCTGCCTCTGGATCATCATAGCCAAAACTGCCGCGATAGGGATCGGCAATTTTGGTGATTTCAACCCAGTCAGGTTTTCCGGTGCCTCCCGGACCATTAAATTTATAGGGGCTGATATCAATGGTTCCAGTGGTATGGCCATGATAGCCATGGTCCTGAACAATCATTCCACGCGCACCGGTATAGGCCCGCGCCAGACGCAGCGCCAATTCGTTCGCCTCAGAGCCTGACGTCAAAAAATAGCAATGCGTCAGATGCTCCGGCAATCGCCAACGCAAAGCATCGGCAAACGCCATTTGCGCCGGATGAAGATAGCGGGTGTTGGTGTTGATCAGCCTGATCTGGTTTTCAATGATGGCGTTAAGGCGCGGATGAGCGTGCCCAACATGCGGCACATTGTTATATGCATCCAGATGGGTGCGCCCGTATTCATCGTAAAGATAATTTTTCCAGCCGCGAAGAAGTTGCAGCGGGTGGCGGTAGGATAGCTTTAGATTGGCCCCAAATCGCTCGGTCCTCGCGGTGTGTAAATCCTGTGCTGCTTGGATTGAATAGAGCAGCTTTTCCGGCGGTATTCCCAACAAATCAGCTGGATTAGGATATAGCGCCGCGTGCAAGGTCAGATCATCCGGATCAGCAACGCCGGGCCAGTCATGCGCCGGCACCGCATCTATATCGGGAAGCCGCATGGCGAGTTGAAAATGTAAATGCGGCTGCCACCCGCCATTGACGCTGCTATCTCCTAAAACAGCAAACGCCTGACCCGGTGCCACCACATCACCCTCGGTTAAATTGGCGATGCTGGCCGGATCAACATGCCCGTAAAGCGTATAGAAGGGATCGTGCGCATCGGTGCTATGCGCCAGAATGACCACGCCGCCGTAATCCAGATAATCGGCGCGGTTCACCGCCGCAACAACCACACCCGGCAGCGGGGCGAACACGCGGCGCCCCGCCGGCGCAAACAAATCAACGCCCAGATGCATCGTGCGCCGCCCGTCAACCGCGTTAGCCGCTGTTAAAAACGCATCTTCGGTATAGACCAGACGCGGCTCCAGATAATGTCCGACGAAGATATCATCACTGCCAATCGCTTGCGGCACCAGCCTCATCGCCTCGTCTTGGCGAAGCGATGTTGGATTTTCCGGCAGGATTGTATCGCCAACCGCACATGAGCAAATCGGCGCATCCGTCAGATTAACGCCCATGACATGGTCAAACCCGGTGCGGTTAGCGGCAATCCAAGACCGGATTCGCGGCGCAGCATCGGTAATCTCATGACCGGCGGCAAGCCGCATCCGCATAGCGATTTCGCCGATATTCCAATGACTGGCGGTTTCAACAAAAGCAATCGCCGGGGCCTCGCTGATCGTCACATAGGGATCATCGGGGCGCTGGCGCTTCATCGCCGCGCTGTTCACCAGACTGACACCAAGACGCGTCATCAATAAAGGAAACACCAGCTCGGCCTCATCGGGGGAAAGCGGCATTGCGCTACAATAGCCATTAACCAGCGCCGTCAGACACGCAATCGGGCGCTCCTGAGACAACACCAGATAGGCCGCCGCGGTCGCCAAATCACAAACCGCCGGAGCCAATGTCATATCGCCAAAATCAATTATTCCGGTCAACTGCGGGCCATCCTGAGAGGGCGTCACCAAAATGTTATAATCATTACCGTCACCGTGAATCGCCGTTGGACTCAATCTTGATAAAACAGGTTCACATTTATCTGTAAATATATGAAAATATGTTGAAATAACTGATTTTAATTTGTCATTTTCCAGACTATCTACCGCATCAAACGCCCAATGAGGGTGCAGCGGATGCCATTTGAAATCACGGGACAGCTGGGGGTGATCGAACTTTTTCAGGGCCTTGGCTATGCTGCCAAGCGCAGTGCCGATCTGGGTGATCAGCGCCAGACTATGCGGGCGCATGGCCCCTAGCGTCATTCCGGGCATGGCCGACACCATCCAGAGGAGGCGTGATACCTGTGCATCATCGGCAATGCTGGCCATTAATGCACCATCCAGCCGCGGCAAGACGCGGGGTACCGGCAGCTCCGGCTGTGCCTTGGCGATCTGCTCTAGGGCTTTAATTTGCATTTCCACCAGCCCAACGGGGCAATCGGGGCGCATGATTTTCAGCACGGCGGTGAAGTTATCATCCACCCAGACGCCAATGTTCAGATCGAACTCTCCGTCCAGAGGGCGCAGCGCCGCCTTAATGCCGTATTGGGCCTTTATTTGCCCTTGCCAGAACGCCGAGGTCTTATCGGACCACATACCACATACTCTCAATTTTTCTCGAACATCACCCGTCTCGCATCCTAACCCTCTCAAACCGCAGGTCAATTGCGGCCTGCTAAATTCCCCGTCAAATCGATCTACCCAAGAATAGACGCCTTCACAATCACTCCGGCGATGCTTACCTTTGCTGCAAGGGAGATTTGGCATGTCGCATTATTTTATTACCGGAGCAAGTTCCGGCATCGGAGCCGCACTGGCAACACGCCTGCTGGCCGAAGGCCATCATGTCAGCGCGGTTGCAAGGCGCGAAGACCGTTTGCAGAAGCTTGCGCCTGATATCGGACTTGCCGGTACCAGCGAGTCTAAAACCGGAAATCTATGGACTGCCGCTTGTGATGTGTCCGATGCCACACCCTTAAACACCGCCATAGAAAACGCCATCAAAGCACAAGGTCCTGTCGATGTGGCGATCTTAAATGCCGGAATATATGTACCGCAAGACGGCATGGATATCGATCCGGCCATCTATGCCAAGCATATGGAGGTGAATTATATGGGCGTGGTCAACGCTCTGCCCGCCCTAATTCGTTGTATGAGGTCCCCGGATTCGCAGCTGGGAGGGCAAATCGCCATTGTCTCATCGGTTGCAGGCTGGCGCGGCCTGCCCAAGGCAGCGGCGTATGGACCTACCAAAGCGGCGTTGATTTCGCTGGCCGAGTCGTTGCGTTTTGATCTAGGACCGCGCGGCATTGATGTACGGGTCATTTGTCCGGGCTTTGTCGAGACGGAATCAACTGCGGTGAATGATTATGAAATGCCCGGAATGATTAGTGCCCAGCGCGCCGCAGACGAAATTTTAGCCGGGTTGAAAAGTTCAAAATTCCTGATTCATTTCCCAAAATCCTTCACCCGCAAGGTTGGCTGGCTTCGCTGGCTGCCTGATCGTATGTTCTTTCGGCTGGTTGCCGCCCAAACCGGGCATAAAGCCGATGACACCAAAATGAGGCCCTAACCGTGATGGCACCTGCTAATGAACCCGCTAATAATAGACCCGCTAATAATAGAAATGAGATTGTTGCACGTTATGCTGCTGCCTTTGCCGCGCTGACGCCTGCAAGCATCGACACCCTGCTTGATATGCTGGAAGATGATGTCCGGTTTGTCGACCCGTTCAATGATGTGCGCGGTAAACCAGCATTTCGCGCGATTTTTGACCATATGTTCGCCGTCTCGGACGCGCCGCGCTTTGAGGTGAGCGACATTGCCTATTCGGCCAGCAATACCGGTATTGCCTATTTACGGTGGCGCATGTCGGGAAAGATCAGCGGATGGCCATATACCAGCCTTGATTTTGAGGGCATGAGTGAGGTTCATATCAGCCCGAACGGGTTAATCAGCGGGCATTTCGACCATTGGGACAGCGCCAGTCAATTGCTGGCGCGGCTGCCGGTTATCGGCGGCGTGTTGCGCCTTGTTTTGCGCCAATTCAAGGTTAAGACGGACGAAAAGTAAGAAGCACCTCGCCCAGCCGAAATCCCCATTTTGAGACCACCGCGCGGTTGACCATAACCCCGCCAGCGTGAAGGACCATCACATCATCAAATTTGACTGTGACCTTGCGGCCAAACATAGCCAGCCTGAACCGGTACTGCCAGCGCAGCATATTTTGCGAACACACCCCCGCCGCCATGCCAACAACATCAAGACAGCTTCCCTGATAAAACCGCTTCACACCGCCGCCATCGCCCGCCTCTGATCTGGTTTCAGTGACGGTCCACTGGCGTGTTTCGCGTTCGCCATCATCATATAAAAACAGCTCATCCAGAATGAAACCGGTATCGCTGCGGGTGCCGGTAACCGACACTTCGAACTGCCGCCGGATGACCCCGAACCGATCCACAAAAACGCCGTAAGCGGCAAGGTTCTGCGCAAAATACTCTTTTGGATTAAAATCGGGAATTTTCAGACTATCAGGCATGACACTATTTATGCGTGAACAGCATTTGTTTGACGTCAATCATGCCGGCTCTGAAACCACCCTCGCAATAGGACAGATACAACTCCCACATCCGCTGGAAACGGCTGTCGAAATTATCGCGTGCCAATGTCGGCCATGCCGCGCGAAACCGGGTGCGCCATTCGGCAAGGGTTCGCGCATAATGCAGGCCGAAACCGTTCGCCGTCACCAGTTGCAGGCCTGCCGCCGAAACCGGTTCATCCAGACGCGGCATTGACGGCAGCATGCCACCCGGAAAAATATAGCGCTGGATGAAATCCGGCTCGCGGCGATATTCCTCAAAGGCATCCTCTTCAATGGTGATTGACTGAACCGCGGCCCTTCCGCCTTTTTTCAACAGACCGGCGATTGACTGGAAATAGGTCTGCCAATAGGCCTGCCCCACCGCCTCAAACATCTCGATGGACACGATTTTATCGAAACTGCCGCGAAGATCACGATAATCAATCAGCTTAATATCAGCCCGTTCGGAAAGCCCCGCATCAGCAAGCCGCTTTCGGGTATATTCATGCTGCGCCTGCGAGATGGTAATGCCGGTCACATGCGCGCCGCGCTCTTCGATTGCATAGCGGGCAAAACCGCCCCATCCACAGCCGATTTCCAGAACCTGATCCCCCGGCTGAATATCTGCAAGGTCAGCAAGATGGCGGTATTTATTGATTTGCGCCGTCGAAAGATCATCCTCATCGCTGTCGAAAACCGCTGATGAATAGGTCATCGTCTGATCCAGCCACGCCGAATAGAATTCGTTGCCAAGATCATAATGATAGGCGATGTTTTTGGCAGCGCCCGTTT
>CALLKZ010000121.1:0-7846 GCA_938082345.1 uncultured Alphaproteobacteria bacterium | reverse complement strand
GTGATCTTTATCAACCAGATTCGTCTGAAAATCGGGGTGATGTTTGGAAATCCTGAAACCACGACAGGCGGTAACGCGTTGAAATTCTATGCTTCGGTTCGCCTTGATATCCGCCGTATCGGTGCAATTAAAGACCGGGATGAGGTAATCGGCAACCAGACGCGTGTTAAAGTTGTCAAAAACAAGGTTGCGGCGCCATTCCGGACAGTTGAGTTCGACATCATGTATGGTGAAGGTATTTCCAAGATGGGGGAGCTGATTGACCTTGGGGTTGCGGCTGGCCTTGTCGAGAAAGCTGGGGCCTGGATTTCCTATAATGGTCAGCGGATCGGGCAGGGGCGTGAAAATGCCAAGAAATTCCTGCGCGAAAACACCGGTCTTGCCGATGAGATCGAAGCCGCCATCCGGCAAAATGCCGGCTTGGTTGGTGATCAGATGCTGGACCAGACAATCTCGGACTCGCCCGAGGCAGTAACGCCCGACACGCCGGATGAACCTTTGATGCCAGATCAGGCCTGATCGCCTTGGCGCCGGATGTTTTGATTCTAAATCGGGTCGGGCCAGAATAAACTGGGCCAGAATAAGCTGGGCCAGTCTGTTTGTTTCACTTTATTTTTAACCCCGTCGGCCCCCCATGCTGATGGGGTTTTTTATTGACGGGGTTTTTTGCTGGCGGGGTTTTACATATTGGGTGCTTTTGATGGGGTGTTTGGCTGTTTGTTGCTGCGCCGTGCTACTGGCGGCAAATCTTTGGCTGGACAGAATTAGGTGACGCCGCGTAAAACTAGGCCAAATTCAGCTGGAAACGGCACCCCACCTCAGATCAAACGGGAAATTTGAGTAATGAGCAGCGTTAATGACATTCGGTCGGTGTTTCTCGAGTATTTTGCCAAGAATGGCCATGAGATCGTCGATTCCAGCCCGCTGGTTCCGCAAAATGATCCGACATTGATGTTTACCAATGCCGGAATGGTACAGTTTAAGAACCTGTTCACAGGCCTTGAAACGCGCAGCTATGAGCGGGCCGCTACGTCGCAAAAATGCGTTCGGGCTGGCGGCAAGCATAATGATCTGGAAAATGTCGGTTATACCGCGCGTCACCATACCTTTTTCGAGATGCTGGGTAATTTCTCCTTTGGCGATTATTTCAAAGATCGTGCGATTGAACTAGCGTGGAATCTGGTAACCAAGGAGTTCGGTCTGCCAAAAGACCGGTTGTTGGTAACGGTCTATCATGAGGATGATGAGGCGGCTGACCTCTGGAAGAAAATCGCCGGACTGCGTGATGATCAGATCATCCGCATTGCAACCTCTGATAATTTCTGGGCGATGGGTGATACCGGCCCGTGTGGACCCTGTTCCGAGATTTTCTTTGATCATGGTGACAAAATTCCGGGCGGGCCTCCGGGATCACCGGATGAGGATGGTGACCGGTTTATCGAGATCTGGAACTTGGTCTTCATGCAATTTGAGCAAACGCCGGACAAGCGCGTGCTGCTGCCCAAACCATCAATTGATACAGGCATGGGGCTGGAGCGAATGGCCGCCATTTTGCAGGGCAAGCATAATAATTACGATATTGATATGATGCGCGCATTGGTTGAGGCGTCGGCGGAGGTATCGAATACCGAAACCGATGGTGACAAGCATGTCTCGCACCGGGTGGTGGCCGATCATCTTCGGGCTAGCGCGTTTCTGATCGCCGATGGTGTTTTGCCCTCAAATGAAGGGCGGGGTTATGTGCTTCGCCGGATTATGCGCCGCGCGATGCGCCACCTTCACCAGCTTGGCTGTCAGGATCCGGTTATGTACCGGTTGGTCCCGACGCTGGTTGCCGAAATGGGGGGGCATTATCCCGAACTTGGCCGCGCCCAGTCGCTGATTAGCGAAACGCTGAACCTTGAAGAAGGGCGTTTTAAGGAGACGCTTGGCCGCGGTCTGCGCCTGCTCAATGAAGAGATTGCTGGCAAGGATGCAGGCGGCACGCTGGATGGCACCACTGCCTTTAAGCTGTATGATACGTTTGGCTTTCCGCTGGATTTGACTCAGGATTTCATGCGCGGCTATGGCTGGTCAGTCGATACCGATACTTTCGATACGGCGATGGCAGCGCAAAAGGCGGCCGCGCGCAAGGCATGGTCAGGCTCGGGGGACAGCGCAACTGAAACCATCTGGCTGGACCTTGGCGAGCGTATTGGAGCCACAGAATTTCTTGGCTACACATCGCAAGCCGCCGAGGCACAGGTGCTGGCAATTGTCGCGGATGGGGCCGAGATAAAGGGGGCCGATGCCACCAGCGGCAGTGTCGCCATCATCACCAACCAGACACCGTTTTATGCCGAATCAGGCGGCCAGATGGGCGATACCGGTCAGCTGACTTGGGAGGACGGCGCGGCAACCGTGACCGATACTTTCAAAACCCCTGCCGGCATGTTTGTCCACCGCGCCGAGGTAACTGCCGGAAGAATCGGCATTGATATCAGCGTGAAAATGGAGATTGATGAAAATCGCCGCCGCCGATTGCGCGCGAATCATTCGGCAACGCATCTTCTGCATGAGGCTTTGCGGCATGTCTTGGGCGATCATGTTGCGCAGAAGGGCTCGCTTGTTGCGCCGCACCGGCTGCGGTTTGACTTCTCGCATCCGCGCGCAATGACGGCTGATGAAATGCTGCAGGTACAGGCCATCGTCAATGAACGCGTGCGAATGAACAGCGAAGTGTCCACCCGGATTATGACTCCAGATGCCGCGATCGAACTTGGCGCACTGGCGCTATTCGGCGAGAAATATGGGGATGAGGTTCGCGTTGTCCAGATGGGTGGCGATAGCGGCGTTGCGGGCCGCGGCGCGTGGTCGGTTGAACTTTGCGGCGGAACGCATGTTCGGCGCACTGGTGATGTCAGCCTGCTAAAAATTATCTCTGAATCCGCGGTTGCAGGGGGTGTAAGGCGCATTGAGGCGGTCACCGAGGCTGGCGCGCTGGAATGGTTCGAGGGCCGTGATGCTGCCCTTACCGGAGCGGCTGAATTATTGAAAGTGGCACCTGAACAGCTTGGCGAGCGTGTGGCGCGTCTGATTGAAGATAACCGCAAGGCTGAGCGTGATGTCTCAATGCTGCGCCGTAAACTGGCGGCGGGCGGCGATGGGTCCGGCAATGGTCCGGGCACAGCATCCGGCCCGGTGGTTATCAACGGGGTGAATTTTGTTAGCCGGCTTTTGGAAGACACTCCGGCGCGTGAGCTGAAATCCATGGCCGACGAGATCAAAACAAATTTGACGAACGCGGTGATCTGTCTCGTTGCCACTGAAAATGGCAAAGCGTCCATTGTCGTTGCCCTCACGGCGGACATTACTCAGAGGTGCAGCGCCGTTGATCTGGTGAAAATTGGCTCGGCTGCGCTTGGCGGCGGCGGCGGCGGCGGGCGTCCTGACATGGCGCAGGCTGGCGGGCCGAATGCGGATGCGGGCGCCGCAGCGATTGCCGCCGTGTCCGCTGCGCTTGCCTAACGATGGCGCTCGGATAAAGGGGCCAAATATTGACCGAATAAAAAAGGGGCTCGCGAGAAGCCCCTTTTTCGCATTTAGGTGAACGCTTCTGGATAGACTTGCGCTTCCGGATAGACTGGCGGTTCCGGATAGGCTTGTGGTTCCGGGTAAAGGGGCGGTTAGACGTTCATCGCAGCTTTCAGGTTAGTATCCAGCGCATCAAGAAACTGGTCGGTCGTAAGGTACGGCTGTTCGCCAGATATCAACAAGGACAGATCTTTTGTCATCTGGCCGCGCTCGACGGTCTGGATACAGACTTTTTCCACGGTGTCGGCAAAGCTGGCCACATCGGGGGTATTATCGAACTTGGCACGATAACTAAGGCCCCGCGTCCATGCGAAAATTGAGGCAATCGGATTGGTTGAGGTCTCCATGCCCTTCTGGTGCTGGCGATAATGGCGCGTTACCGTGCCGTGGGCGGCTTCGGCTTCAACCGTTTTGCCGTCCGGTGTCATCAGAACCGAAGTCATCAGGCCAAGCGAACCAAACCCCTGAGCCACAGTGTCAGACTGCACATCACCATCATAGTTTTTGCAAGCCCAGACGAAACCGCCATCCCACTTCATCGCACAGGCGACCATATCGTCGATCAACCGGTGTTCATAGGTGATCCCGGCTTCGCGGAATTTGTCTTCATATTCGGTCTCAAAGATTTCCTCAAACAGATCCTTAAACCTTCCATCATAGGCTTTCATGATCGTGTTTTTGGTTGAAAGATAGACCGGCCAGCCAAGATCCAACCCGTAATTCATACACGCGCGTGCAAAACCACGGATTGAGTCATCAAGGTTGTACATCGACATCGCCACGCCGCCTGACGGAAAATCAAAGACGTCATAATTGATCGGTGCACCGCCGTCGGCGGGCGCGAAGGTCATCGTCAGTTTGCCAGCGCCGGGAACAACAAAATCAGTGGCGCGATATTGGTCACCAAAGGCGTGTCGCCCGATTACAATCGGCTTTGTCCAGCCCGGGACGAGGCGCGGAACGTTATGGCAGATGATCGGTTGGCGGAAAACGGTGCCACCCAAAATGTTGCGGATCGTGCCGTTTGGCGATTTGTACATCGCCTTAAGTCCGAATTCTCTCACCCGCTCTTCATCAGGCGTAATTGTCGCGCATTTCACGCCAACGCCGTATTCCTTAATCGCATTCGCGCTGTCGATCGTAATCTGATCGTCCGTCTCATCACGCTTTTCGATGCCAAGATCATAATATTTCAGATCAATATCGAGATAAGGGAAAATGAGCTTGTCTTTAATTTTCTGCCAGATGATCCGGGTCATCTCGTCGCCATCGATCTCGACAACCGGGGTCTTTACCTTAATCCGTGACATTCACCAATCCTTCACTTTTACCAAAACGGCGCAACACTCCGCTACCAACCCTATGATGGGTGACCCTAACGTGACCCATAGGGACTCATTCGGGGCCTACCTTAACGCGAGGTTCATATTGGAATCTGACCCCAACGCGTTCCATAGCAAACTGATGGTGTTGTACTTATCATGCCGGAATTTCGCAAGGCAAATGCTGGCAATTGCGACCATGCGGTGATGATTTTCAGCTTTTCGCGATGGCCCTTAACTTTTTGCAATGGCCCTTAACTTTTTGCAATGGTCTTTAGCATAACAGCAACCTGATCAAGCGTATCTGCCGTGTCAAAATGGTCAAGATGGTCGTGATGCATAAAGCCCTGCTCGATCACTTGGTCCAGCATTAACAATAAATTCTTCCAATATTCGAGGATATTGAGGATTATGACCGGCTTTTTATGAAGATCCAGTTGCCGCCATGTCGTTATTTCCATGGTTTCGTCGAGGGTGCCAAGCCCCCCCGGCAAAACGACAAATCCATCGCTTTCGGCATACATCATTTCCTTGCGTTGGTGCATGGTGTCGATGACATGTAGCTTGGTTACACCAGCATGTCCGATTTCAATGCTATCCAGAAACTTTGGAATGATTCCAGTTACATGACCGCCATGCTCAACAGCACCATCGGCAACACGCCCCATCAGTCCCGACCGGCCACCGCCATAGACGAGACCCATGTTATGATCGGCAATTAGTTTGCCTAAGGCATAAGCGGTTTCAGAGTAAATAGGGTCCTTCCCGGCCGAAGCGCCAGCGAACACGCAGATCTTTTTCATCAATTATAGCTACCTAGTCATTGAAACAATATCCTATTAGCATTACGCTGATTAACATTGAACGCTAGAAAAAAGGTGGTCGGTTGCGGTTTTCAATTTATATTTTGGTCGCTGTCGGGGCAGCGGTAGCGCTTGTTGCGCTTGCCGTTGTGTTTCTCGACGGGGGGGAGCAGGAAGTCGTGTCACCGCAGGGTGAGAGCGGTAGCATTACTGCGTCATCTTCAGGCGGGGCGTCATCTTCAGGCGGCAAGACGTCTTCGGGCGAACCTGCCTCCGGGTCCTCCCTTTCCCAAGATAATCAAAGCGCAGCTACGACCGGGCAGAACACCGAAAATGCTGAAACCGCGTTAAAAATTGACCTAGCGCAGGTTAACCCCGATGGGGCAGCCGTGTTTGCCGGACAGTCAGAGCCAAACGCCAGAATTACCGTCTTTGAGGGTAATATATTATTGGGTGAGACGGTTGCTGATGCGAACGGCGAATGGGTTGTTGTGCTGGAAAAGAACCTTGGCCCCGGTGAACATCTGGTGTCTGTCGGGTCAGAAAATGGTGATGGCAAAAGCGAGTTATCTGGATTGATGATCGCTATTCAGGTGGGGGAGTCGGGTGACGAAAAACCGCTGGTCGCCTTATTGCCGCAAAGTGAAACTGAGCTTCCGCAGCTTTTGCAATCGCCCGATGATCAGGTGTCTGATGATACGGTTACTTCGGTTGCTAGGGCCTCTTCTGATGGGGCTTCAGGTGCAACGGCGGCGGCTGTTCCAGCGGTTGCCCCGCGAGCTTTGTTCTGGAAGTCTGCAGGTGAGCTGGTGGTCACCGGAATATCACGCGGCGGTGTGGGCCTTGACGTTACCGCGGGCAAACGCGCGTTCGGAAACACCAAAATTGCTGATGACGGCACCTGGAGTGTCAGCGGAACAGTCGATCTTGAAAAGGCGCGGCGAGAAATGCGGTTTATCCTGCGGGATGCCGACGGGGCGGAAATTGCCAGTTATGAGCTTCCCGTGGCCAGTCGTGATCTTTCTAAAGGGTTTGATGGCAGCCAGATGATTGTCGTCCAGCGCGGTGATGCCCTGTGGCGGATTGCCTTTAAGAATTACGGCGAGGGTATCAAATATGTTGATATCGTCAGGCGCAATGCAGCCGCTATTGGTGATCCGGACTTGATTTATCCCAATCAGATTTTCGCCCTTCCAGACTAGGCGCGGCGGCGAGATTTAAGGTGTTTGTGTGTGGCTTTTGCCTCAAACCCGTTGTTTGATTGTTGCATCTATGAGTCATATTTCTCGATATTTCTTTGTCATTCCTCTAACGAGGATGTTTTTAAAAGCTATGGTCCAGCCAAAAATAGCCAAATATGGAGACAGGCCAAATATCGAGACAGGCCAAATATCGAGACAGGAATAGGTGGTGATTAAGAGGGATACAGATGTCTAAGAAACCCGTATCAGATACAGGTTTGATAGCTGAGGAAGGCTGGCCGGTTCTGGCGGTTGCCGGATTGGCTACCATTTTACTGTCCTTTATCGCTGTGCCTCTTGGCGCTTTTGCGTTGGGGTTAATGGTGTGGCTTCGGCATATTATGCGGGTGCCGTCGCGCCTGATTTCGTCCGATTGCAGCGCCATTGTGGCTCCGGCTGATGGGGTGGTGCTGTCGATTGAAGATGATGTAATGCCGGGTTTTGATACCGGCGCCGCGATGCACCGGATTACCATCCGCACCCGGCTTTACGACGCCCAACTCCAACGCAGCCCGATAGATGGCCGCATCAGTGATAATTTCCTGATCCCCGGATTGTTTTTACCGGTGGGTGACGAAGCTGCAGCTCGGCGCGATAATGAACGCCGTGAGATTACTTTTGAGGCGGCGTCCGGTGCGCGCATTATGCTGGTGCAGATTGGCACACGGACGGCGCGCCAGCTTGTTTGCCGGCACGGGCCGGGTAAATATCTTGCCAAGGGCGAAAAGCTGGGTATGGCACGCGTTGCCGGTATGACCGATTTATTTATTCCTGCCGATCACAAGATTGTTGCCAGCGTCGGACAAACCGTTCTGGCGGGCGAGACGTTGGTCGCAATTGCGCCCTCTATTCGTGCGGCAAAGAAACCCAATTCACCCTCGAATACGGCTTCCTCCTCAGGCCCTGT
>CALLKZ010000120.1:0-39740 GCA_938082345.1 uncultured Alphaproteobacteria bacterium | reverse complement strand
TTAATCATGGCCACAATCTGCCGGAAGTGGTTGCCGGATTGTTGGCACGGCGCGTCGGGAACGAATAGTGCCGGCGTCACAAAACCAAAAGAAAAGGAGCAAAACACCGTGAATTACTGGCTGATGAAATCGGAACCGGGTTCTTGGTCACGGGCCATCGCACTCCGCCCGAAGCCTATCGCGGCGCCGGAGCATTTGCGGATCATTGGTCAAATCGGGCACCAGAACAAGATGGCGGCGCGCAAGATAGCATCGCTTTGACTCAACCGCCGCAAACGCAGTAGCAAGGCGGATGGTGACTGATTTCGGATAAAGCGCCGCACTGCTGCTGGCCAATTGATAGGCCTCGGCGGCGCGTGACATCTTCAACAGTGATCTAATCTGCAACAAAAGTCCGGTTTCTGAGAGGGGAGCCACCCGAATTTGCCCCTCCTGCACCGAGGCTTCGGCTGTTGTCCTGTCTGCAGCAAAACCCGTTATTGGCATGAATGAGGGGAAAATCAGAAGCCAGAAAATCAGAAGCCAGAACATAAAAAGGACGCCCTGAAATGATCGGGCACATGATCGGGCACATGATCGGGATTGCCTAATAAAAGGCAAATCATACAACAGCAAATCATGACCTTTCTGGAACCCGCCGCTGGCGTAAGATGCGACGCGCACAAAAGGACAATAGGGCACGTTAACCCGGTGCCAAACCGATTAAGCGATTATTCAGTGCTAATCGTCGACATGGGTTCTTGTTGGTTTCATTTTCAAGTCGGGGGCCAAATTCTCAGGAATGGGGCCTAATTTTTAGATCAGGTTTTAGCAAAAAGATTGATCAGTTTTTGGCGTACAAATTCGGTCGGTTCTTCAAAAACGATTGTGCCTGCAAACCGCCCTGTCGCATCATAAAGATAGACCGCTGCCGAATGATCAAACAGCACCACCTCATCTTCGCCAGCTTTTCCATCTTCCCTATTTTGAGGCATGGCAACGCTGGCATAAGCCCCGAAGGCCGCACGTGCCGCCGAAAGGGCCTCAACGCTGCCCGTTAAACCGGTTACCGGCATATCAAAAAGCGACAGATAGGCGGCCAACTGCTGCGGGGTGTCGCGTTCGGCATCAACGGTAATGAACAAAATTTGTAAATCGGACGGGTCAACACCGCTTTCACGAACATCATCCATCGCGGTGGAAAGCATCGTCAGCGTCATCGGACAGACATCCGGGCAATAGGTATAGCCAAAAAACAGCGCTAGCGGCCGGCCAATAAAATCATCATTGCTGCGCTGCACTCCGGTCTGATCGGTTAAGGTAAAGTGCTGGTCGGCCAGCTGCGGAAAGCCTACATTCATCTTGCGAGCTTGCTGTTCCGACATCCAGAATACAGCTCCAGCCAGAATGACAAACAAGCCAACCAGCCCCAGCATCACCGATCGTCTGGCCCAAAAGGACCGACCATCTGGATTATTTTCGCGTGAACTTGCCATGGGATCAGATGTAATCGCTATCCCCCGTCCCGGCAACCCTGCAGTATAATCGGTCATCCGGTTCTTTTCGGCTATCCGCCAATGTAGGTGTTTGCGGTTAGGCAATTGCCAACTAAAGATTTGGCCCTTAAAGGAGACCATTGAATTTATTATGAGCCTGCGTGTATTCTGACCCCGAAATGCCAAACCCCATCCAATCTCCAGTTGCCGGAATTTAATTCATGACCGCCCTCATTATGCTGATTGACCAGATTGCCAATATTTATATCTGGACACTGTTTGCCTACATCATCATCGGATGGCTGGTATCTTTTCGCATCATCAACCCGTGGCAACCGGCCGTGCGAATGGCAACGACGTTGCTGGGCCGCCTTCACGAACCATTGCTTGGCTGGGTTCGCCGGTTCCTGCCAGACCTTGGCGGTATCGACCTCAGCCCGATTATTCTATTTCTCGCAATTGGGTTTCTAAGAAATCTGCTGATCGGGATGTTGATCAATATTAGCTGATGAGTCTGGGCATCGCAGATTGCCTTAACCATGATTGCCTTCACCACCAAGCGTCGGAGAGATAGAATAATGACAAGAGCAAAGATTATCGACGGCAAGGCATTTTCCGAAACGCTGGTAAGCAAAGTCGCCAGTCAGACCACCAAGCTGAAAGCCAAAATCGGGCGCGAGCCGGCATTGGCTGTTATTCTTGTCGGCGAAAACCCGGCAAGCGCTGTTTATGTCCGCAACAAAATTGAACGCACCGCCGCTGCTGGAATGCGGTCAATCGAGCACCGGCTTGCCGCGACAACCAGTCAGTCAGACCTGCTAGCGCTGATTGACCAGATGAATAGTGACGAAGCGGTTGACGGCATTCTTGTCCAGCTGCCACTTCCCAATCAGATTGACGAGGCAGCGGTTATTAACGCCATATCGCCGGAAAAGGATGTTGACGGCTTTCATGTGGTCAATGCCGGATTACTGGCCACCGGGCAAGATGCGTTGGTCCCTTGCACGCCTTATGGCTGCCTGCTGTTGCTGCGCGATCATTATAACAGCTTGTCGGGCCAAACCTTGGCAGGATTAAATGCTGTTGTCGTCGGGCGCTCGAACATTGTTGGTAAACCAATGGCCCAGCTCCTGCTTCAGGAAAGCTGTACTGTCACCATTGCCCATTCGCGTACGCGGGACCTGCAATCGGTCTGCGCCAATGCTGACATTTTAGTGGCGGCGGTGGGGCGGCCCGAAATGATCACCGGTGATTACGTCAAACCCGGAGCCACGGTCATTGATGTTGGCATTAACCGGGTTCCTGCACCCGAACGTGGCGAAGGCAAATTCCGTCTTACAGGTGATGTTCATTTTGACAGTGCCGCCGCCCGCGCCGGAGCCATTACACCGGTTCCTGGCGGGGTTGGCCCGATGACGATTGCCTGTCTTCTTCATAATACACTGGTTGCGGCGGCGCGGCGCTTTGACGCCGGTAACATAGATATCTAGCAATTTACGTAACGCCACCCTATCTTGACCGTCAGAAAAGAGATTTTGTTCAAAATCTTACAAGTCCGATTAATGCGTAGAATTTCAAGCAACGCATAGAACTTCACACAGCATTTAAGGCGCACAATAGCTATGGACCAAATCATTCTATTTATCGCGCTTGCAATTGTTGCTGGCATTCTTGGATGGGGCGTGCTGACAATGGCGCGCGGCGGCGAGTATAATGTAAAAAACTCCAACCGCATCATGCGCTACCGGATCATTTTTCAGGCGGTTGCCCTTGTCGTAATTCTGGTGCTGATGTGGCTACGTCGATCAAGCTAGCCTGCTAATATAACCCGAAACCAAGAATTGAAAGTCAAATGGTAAAACTGAACAAAATTTACACACGAACCGGTGATGGCGGTGAAACCAGTCTGGTTAATGGCCGGCGTGTTGCCAAACATTCCCGCCGCCCGTCTGCCTTTGGTGAAGTGGACGAAGCAAATTCGGTGATCGGACTTGCCCGCCTGCATTGTGAGGGCGCGGCGGATGAAATGCTTGGCCGCATTCAAAACGATCTTTTTGATCTTGGTGCCGATCTGGCAACTCCCGATAGCGATGCCCCTGCACTGCGCATTACCGCCAATCAGGTTGAACGACTGGAAGCTGAAATTGATGCGCTAAATGCGAATCTACAGCCGCTTAATTCCTTTATTTTACCGGGGGGAGACGCCGGTGCGGCCTGGCTGCATCTTGGGCGAACCGTTGTGCGCCGCGCCGAAAGACTGATGACAATGCTTGCCGGTGAAGAAGTCGTGAATGAAAATGCGATGAAATATATCAACCGTCTGTCAGATCATCTATTTGTTCTGGCCCGAACGCTGAATGATGGCGGTAAAACCGACATTTTGTGGCGTCCCGGACAAAATTCTAGTCAGGATTCCGATCAGAATTAGACGAAATTATTATGAACAGAGTTAAGCAAATTTTTTAACTTTGGGGTATTATCCTCGACTAAGCGTATCAATTCCTTCTGGAGGACTAAAAAATGAAGGTGCTTGTTCCAGTAAAACGCGTCATTGACTATAACGTCAAAGTGCGCGTGAAAGCTGATAATTCCGGCGTTGAGCTTGCCAATGTCAAGATGGCGATGAACCCGTTTGATGAAATTGCCGTTGAAGAAGCGCTGCGCCTGAAAGAAGCTGGCGGTGCTGATGAGGTGGTCGCTGTTTCGATTGGCCCAAGCCAGAATCAGGAAACAATCCGCACCGCATTGGCGATGGGTGCCGACCGCGGCATTCACATCGAAGCGCCGCATGATATTGAGCCGCTGGCGGTTGCCAAGCTTTTGAAGGAAATTGTAGTGCGCGAAAATCCTGGTCTGGTTTTTGTCGGCAAACAGGCGATTGATGATGACTGCAACCAGACCGGCCAGATGCTGTCAGCGCTGCTCGGCTGGGCGCAGGGCACCTTTGCCTCGGGCGTGCAAATTAACGGCGATAAAGCCATGGTAATCCGCGAGGTTGACGGCGGACTGGAGCATCTTGAAATCAGCATGCCCGCCGTTGTAACCGTTGATCTGCGCCTGAACGAGCCGCGTTACGCATCTCTGCCGAACATCATGAAGGCAAAGAAAAAACCGCTTGATTCATTGAGTGCCGACGAGCTTGGCGTTGATATCAGCCCGCGCCTGAATATCACCCGGGTTGAAGAGCCTGCATCCCGCGACGCAGGCATTAAGGTTGCCGACGTCAGTGAACTTGTCGATAAACTCAAAAACGATGCGAAGGTGATATAATCATGAGTATTCTTATTCTCGCCGATCATGAAGATGGCCAACTAGCTGCCGCTACGCTGAACACTGTTACTGCTGCGACGGCCATTGGCGAGGAAATTCACATCCTTGTCGCTGGTGATGCCAGCGGCAATGTTGCTAAAGCCGCCGCCGCGATTGTCGGCGTGACTAAGGTTCTGAACGCCGATGATGCCGTGTTCTCGCATGGACTTGCGGAAAATGTTGCGCCGTTGCTTCATTCAATGGCGTCAGACTATTCCTATCTGATGGCTCCTGCGACGACTACCGGCAAGAACGTCATGCCGCGCGTCGCAGCGCTTTTGGATGTGATGCAGATTTCCGATATTATTTCGGTTGAATCCGCCGACACATTCCAGCGCCCCATTTATGCTGGCAACGCCATCTCGACAGTGCAGACAAGCGAATCGATAAAGGTAATTACTGTTCGCGGAACAGCATTTGATGCCGCAGCGGCTGAAGGCGGAAATGCCGTTATTGAGGCGGTGTCAGGCGCCGGTGATTCGGGCTTGTCCAGCTATGTTAAATCTGAACTTTCCAGCTCGGAACGGCCAGAACTTACCTCGGCGTCGATCGTCATTTCTGGCGGTCGCGGCATGCAGGATGGTGCCAACTTTGCCTTATTGGAAAAAGTCGCGGACAAACTTGGTGCGGCAGTTGGTGCATCGCGTGCAGCGGTTGATGCCGGCTTTGTGCCGAATGATTATCAGGTTGGCCAGACCGGCAAGGTGGTTGCGCCCGATCTTTATGTTGCCGTTGGTATTTCAGGGGCGATCCAGCATCTGGCCGGAATGAAGGACAGCAAGTTTATCGTTGCTATTAACAAGGATGAAGAAGCACCAATCTTTCAGGTTGCTGATTTTGGTCTTGTTGCCGATCTGTTTGATGCGGTTCCCGAACTGGACAAAGCACTGGATTAATTCCTGCTGCAACCACGTTAATCGAAAAAGGGATAGCTTTAGTTATCCCTTTTTTGTCTTTTGGAGCAGCGTAGTTACGCGGACTTTATTGAGTTAGCAGGCCGCGCATCAGCGCCAGCATTTCTGGGCTGTCCCATTCGAACGGCCCAACAAAACGCCAGCTTTTGGTCTGCGTGCTGTCAATCAAAAAACTAGTAGGCAGCCCCTTCACGCCCATTTCGCGCGACAATCGCGCTTTTGGGTCAAAGCCAAGATGCACTACATCTTCTATTTCGACTCCGGTCACGCTGGCTCCAGCGGTTTTTTCCAGAAAGGGAATCGCCTTGGCCGCACCACCGCGATCAATCGAGATCAGCAAAACACCAACACCGTCATTGGCAAGCTCTGCCCCCATCCGTGTTAGCGCTGGCAGTTCAACAACGCATGGCGCGCACCACTTTGCCCAAAAATTAACCAGCAGCGGCTGTCCGGCAAACCCGCTAAGATCAAACTCATTGCCCGCGCCATCAACAAGTGATGTAGTCATTGGCGGAACAGGGCTTTGAACGGGGGCTTTTATATCGCTGCCGCTCGCCGCCGCTATCCCCGCACCAATTGCCATCACCGTTACTGCACCAAAAACCAGCACAGGCAAAGCGATCAAACGCCGCCCCGATAAGCCCCCAAATAAACGCCCCGTTAGATATATAAACACCCACCGCCAAAGCTTTGCCGAGGTATGCGAGAGGAGTGGCAGTGTTTTTGGCTGTAAATTGAACGAAAGCCGCGTATAAAACATAAGATTTTCCAGATGATAGGGTTTCGGAGTCCTCCGAACAGATCAGACCATGACCGACAGCAAAAAAACATCTTCTAATGAGACTGGCGCCAACCAGCAAGGCAAGTCTAGCATCTGGGGTGGGCGGTTCTCAAGTGGGCCATCGGCATTAATGCAAGAAATCAACGCATCAATCGATTTTGACAAGCGGATGTTCAAACAGGATATCGCCGGATCAAAAGCTCACGCCACAATGTTGGCAAGCTGCGCGATCATTTCTGATGCCGATTGCACGGCCATCCATGGCGGGCTTGATCAAATCATGGATGAGATTCTGTCCGGGAGCTTCGCCTTCAAGGCCGAACTCGAAGACATCCATATGAACATCGAATCACGCCTTGCCGAGATTATCGGTGAGCCTGCACGCCGGCTTCACACCGCGCGGTCACGCAATGATCAGGTGGCCACTGATTTTCGGTTATGGGTGCGTGAGATGATTGACGATGTTGATGCGGCGCTTGCTTCGCTGCAAACAATCCTAATTGCCCGCGCTGAACAACATGCCGAAACGCTGATGCCGGGATTTACCCATCTGCAAACAGCACAGCCGGTGACCTTCGGGTTTCATCTGATGGCCTATGTTGAGATGTTTGGCCGTGACCGGGGGCGGTTTGCCGATGCACGGCGCCGTTTGAACGAATCGCCACTTGGGGCAGCTGCGCTGGCCGGGACATCCTTTCCGACAGACCGCCACATGACAGCCGAGCTATTGGGGTTTGATCGCCCGGCAGCGAACGCTATGGACGCCGTTTCTGATCGTGATTTTGCTGTCGAATTTTTATCAGCAGCGGCGCTTTGTGCAGTGCATATGTCGCGCCTTGCCGAAGAAATTGTTATCTGGTGTTCAGACCGTTTTAACTTTGTTGCGCTGTCCGATGCCTATACCACCGGATCATCAATCATGCCGCAAAAGCGCAATCCCGATGCCGCCGAATTGGTGCGCGCCAAGCCCGGCAGGATTATTGGATCGCTGAATGGCTTGTTGATTGTCCTGAAAGGGCTACCGCTTGCCTACGGTAAAGATATGCAGGAAGACAAGGAAGGCGTGTTTGATGCCGCCGATGCGCTGGGTATTGCGATTGCCGCCACCACCGGAATGATGGCCGATCTTGAACCGAATGCCACGGCGATGCGTGACGCGTTAAAAACCGGCTTTCCGACGGCAACCGATCTTGCCGACTATCTTGTTCGCGAGCTTGGCATGCCGTTTCGTGAGGCGCATCATGTCAGCGGCACCATTGTTGCCTTGGCCGCCGATAAAGGGTGTGAGCTTGATGCGCTGACGCTTGGCGATATGCAGGCTGTCGAGCCACGGATTACCAAAGACGTTCTTGATATTCTATCCTGCGAGGCGGCTGTTGCCATGCGCTGCAGTTTTGGCGGGACAGCGCCGAATGAGGTTCGGGCCCGAATCAAAGATGCCAAGGCGCGTTTTGATCTAAAATGACGCTAACACCTAAAGGGATGATTGAATGATGATAAAGCGTATTGGATTGATGTTGGTAATTCTGGGTCTTGCCATTGGGGGCGTGAGTGCCTGCGGTAAACGCGGCGATCCTTACCGTCCTTCTGACGTTCCCGCTAAATCCTCAGATAGTTGAATCTGGAGACACCAGTGCCAGTTTTTAATCGCAATGCTAGTGGTCATCTTAACGTTAACGGGATGCTGCTGTCTGAAATTGTCGCGCTTCATGGATCGCCACTTTATGTCTATTCAGGTGACGGTATTCGCAGCGACTACCGCAATTTTGCCGCCGCTGTTGCGCCCGTTGGCGGGACTGTCCATTTCGCCCTAAAAGCCAATTCAGCTCTTGGCGTCATCGCCTTGCTGGCAAGCGAAGGCGCGGGCGTAGACATCGTTTCGGGCGGCGAATTACAACGTGCATTGCGGGCCGGCGTACCAGCCGGCAAGATTGTGTTTTCGGGCGTTGGCAAGACCGACGATGAAATTCATCAGGCGCTGGACGCAGGCATCGGCCAAATCAATGCCGAAAGCCAGCAAGAGGTTGATGCGATCAGCCGCATTGCCGCGCTGCGTGGTGAAGTTGCGCCAGTCGCATTACGCGTGAATGTGGATGTTGCGCCAAAGACGCATGCCAAAATTTCCACTGGCCAGCGCTCAACAAAATTCGGCGTTTCTATCTCGCAAAATGAAGCTGGCACCCTATACCGCCAGATGGCCAATGATGCGCATATTCAGCCTTCCGGCTTTGCCGTTCATATCGGATCACAAATTACCGACCTTGATCCATTTACCGAGGCCTACACAGCTCTGCTTGATTTTAGCACCGCGCTTCGCGGGGAAGGTCTTCTTGTGCCTACACTCGATCTTGGCGGCGGAATTGGCGTTGATTACGAACATGGTGAGGCCACGGAATTTGATCAATATGGTGCTCTTGTAAGCAGTATTTTTAAGGATAGCGGCTTTAACCTCGGCTTTGAGCCAGGACGGTCAATCGTTGCCAATAACGGAGTTTTGCTGACCCGGGTGATTTATGTCAAAGAAGGCAATAATAAACGATTTATCATTGTCGATGCGGCGATGAATGATCTACTGCGCCCGACTTTATATGAATCCTATCATGCGATTGTGCCCGTTGGACCAACCGGACACGAAATAGGGCCAGCCGATATTGTCGGGCCCGTTTGTGAGACAGGTGATTATCTTGGCAATAACAGGATGATGCCGGAACTGGCTGCCGGGGACGTGCTGGCGGTGATGTCGGCCGGGGCTTATGGCGCCGTTATGGCGTCCAGCTATAACACCCGTCCACCAGCTGGTGAGGTTATGGTTACCGATGGTGTTTGCCATGTCCTGCGTCAGCAACGATCTGTTGAAAGCCTTCTTGACGAAGAAGATATTCCCAGTTTTTCCTGAATTTATTTCCCCACTCCAGATATTCTCTTCCGAACCAATCTTCAGACTCAGGGGGCCATCACCGGCATATCGTCGCGCATGACAACGGTGACTGTTGGCTCGGTGCTATTCTCAATCACTAGCTGGGTGAAAAATTCGGTCGCATTGGCTGGCCGGATAATCGCGTCATCAGGCCGGATCGTCGCATTGGCAAGCGCTTCGCCATTTTCAGACATGACGGTAACTTGCAGTGACGGTGCATGCGCATAAAACACCGCTTGATTATATAGCCTGCCGCGAAGCCGCAATGTATCACCAGCATAATCTGCCGTCATATCGACAATCTGCAACTGGCCAATTTCGGGACGCACATCAATACCCACCACCGTAAATAGCGGAATAAGCGCCGGAATATAGGCGGTAATGATTGATCGCTGTGTAATGCCGCCAGCAACAATTCCAACAACCAGCACCAGCACAAAAAACGGGACCAGAACCGTGCGCAATGCCGCCGCAAACTCGCCCGGCTCAGATTCCGGGATGAGCATCGGCGAATTGGCGTGCCATACATGCGCGCAAACCGAACATCGCACAGCCTTGCCCGACGCACCAATAGCGTTACTGTCGACACGAAAAACGGTTTCGCAATTCGGACAGGTCAAAAGCATGTGTTGCGTTCCCTATGGGTTTATTAGAATGGCGAATTGATACACCATAGACTGCCAGCGTAAATGACCCGTGTCAAAAAGACTGATATCCGAAAGACCAACACCTGAAAAAGTAAAACCAAGCTAGCATGAACATGGCTTTTTCGCGCGACTGGCCAGATTTCATGCTATTATTGTTTCATGGTCAGGATAGTAACAATATTGGTGTTTATAATCTGTAATGACTAGGACAAGCGCTCAAATCGCCGATTCACCGGCGCAAAACCGGAATAAAATCCTGCGGTATATCGCGGTCTACTTTGTCTTGGCAGTGGCCTCGATTGCCGCCAGTCTGCAACATTTTGTGCTGACATTACCAGCAACGAACGGACAGCAGCTGCAATATACCGACGGTATTGTCGTGATGACGGGGGGCCAGCAGCGTCTTGACGGCGGAATGATGCTGTTGGCCGAAAAACATTCCGGCAGGATGCTAATCTCTGGCGTTGGCGAGGGCGTCAGCCGTGCCGTTCTTGTGCAAGAACTGGATCTGAATGACGCGCAGATCAATACGCTGTTTTGCTGTGTTGATCTTGATTTCAGCGCCCGCGATACCCGCGGTAACGCCGCTGCGGCACGCAACTGGGCCACAGAAAACGACATGCGATCATTACGATTGGTGACGGCAAACTATCATATGCCGCGCGCGCTAGCGGTTTTTGCCCGCGAGATGCCGGAACTCGATCTCTATCAATGGCCCGTTATTCCAGACGATCTGCGATTGGAACACTGGTGGCGAGATCGGGCGATGTTGCGGCTTCTGGTGCGTGAATATGCCAAATACATTGCCGAGTCAGCGCTTAGCTAACCTAAAATCAGCGACCTAGCTCTGACCCGCGTCAATGATCGAACGGCGGATTTCACGGGTTTTCGTAAACAGCGTTTCAAGCGTATCCTTTTCCCCCCAGCGAATAGCCCGCTGAAGAAGTGACAGATCCTCGGAAAACCGCTGTAGCATTTCCAAAACGGCTTCATCGTTATTAATGAAAACATCGCGCCACATCACCGGATCAGAGGCCGCAATCCGCGTGAAATCGCGAAAACCAGATGCCGAAAATCGGATCACATCCTCTTTCAGCTGTGTTTCCAGATCAACCGCCGTGCTGACAATTGTATAGGCAATCAGGTGGGGCAGGTGGGACGTGAGCGCCAACACCTTGTCATGATAATCAGGTTCCATTCGCTCGGTTACCGCACCAAGCCCACTAAGAAACCCCTCAAAATTGGTGATAATATCCTCGGGAACTTCCTGCGGCAGAACAATCCAATACCGTGCGTTAAAAAGATCAACCCACCCGGCTTTTGGCCCCGAATGTTCGGTTCCGGCAAGTGGGTGCGATGGCAGCCAGTAAATATCATCGGTTACATTCGGATTAACGTCCCGCAATACCGACCGCTTTGTGGACCCGGTATCGGTCAACACCGCGCCCGACTTCATCGCCGGAATAATACGCGCCGACAGCGCCCCCAGCGCGCCAACAGGAACCGCCATGATCACCAGATCAGCGTCAGCAACAGCCGCCAGCGGATCATCGGTAAAACTATCGACAAGGCCAAGGCTTTCAATGTCCGCCGCCGCTGCCATATCATTGTCACATCCGGTGATATGCCCGACCAGATTCGCACGCCGCGCTGCCAGCGCAATCGATGCGCCGATAAGACCTACCCCAATGATGGTGATTTTTTCGTAGAAAATTGTCATGCGCTGGTTTTAGTCGCTCTTTTCAGCGCTGGCAATAACGCCGATGAGCCGCCTTCCAACCGCATCTCCATAATCATCCTGCAAATCAGCGTCATGATGCCTGCCTTTTTGCTTTTCTAGGCGAACAGCAGTGCCTTCGCGCACTGCAATCAGGCTGATTTCATCTGGCACCATATCGGCCAGCGTGCGGCCAATGATATAGGCAGGCGGCACACTGCCTCCGGTAAAATATGGCGATGCGGAAATCACCACCCAATCAGGATCGTCGATCAACCAAGTCGCCAGTTCAGGCTCGATTGCCTGCGGGACAATTGCCAGATCAGCCCCAGCATCACTTGGATCCCCCTCGCCCGGGTTCCGGGTCAATGCCGTGCGCACCGCCACCAGATCAGCGCATTTAATCAAATTAAACAGGCCGCCATAATGCCAAGCCGCGGCCGGCATCGCATCTGCATGAACAGCAATCGTAACCCCGGCATCTTGCTGCGCAGTGCTTGCTGACATTATCGCGCGCCAGATATTCATCACTGCCAGATTTGAGATATCCGGTGCATTCGCTGCAAGGCGTTCAATCACCGCCGCTTCACGCCCAGGACGATAGGCAGCAACGCCATTTTTAGCTGCAATGATATCGCCAGACAGGCGCATTCGGCGGTCAATCAATGCCAGAATTTCATCATCAAGTTGATTGATGGTCTGGCGCAATTCATCCAATTTATCCGTCATAACCTTACCATTCCACCTAGCTTACCATTCCATCCGGCGCTTTTTATCCAGCGCGCAGTTTATAACAGACACTCCCACACCGCCAGACAAGATAAAAGTTTCAATAAAAGAGGGGTTTGGGCTAAAAATCGAGGCGCGAATCACAACCGCCTTATGATGCGTCAGAATCAAGGTCGCGCGAAAAATCACGCATGGCACCGCTTGGCCGGTGGGCAAGTTTGCGAACCCCTGCCTCCTTTTTAGCGCGGGCAAGGCTGGTTTTACCCGCAGGGGCATACAACATTTTTTCAGCATCAATCACCAGAACCCCGCCTACAGCCGGGGACCATGTGCGGCCAATTCGTTCCATCTGTGGGGCAAATCGCAAAAACAGCCCGAGTGCGGCGGGCGGCATAAACAGAACCGTCTTTGCGGATTTCGGCTCAAACCCATGGCTGCGTAGCAGGTCACGAAGCTGTCTTCGCGAATAGGGACGACCATGGCCAAAAGGGGTTTTTTCAGCCCGCGCCCACAGCCCGTTACGATTGGGAACCATGACCAGAATGCGCCCGGCGCCGTCCAAAACGCGCCAGCATTCATCAAGAAGGCGGCCAGGATCGGGGTCAAATTCAAGCGCATGAAACAGAACCAGCCGATCAAGCTGAACATTCTGCAAGGGAAGCGAGCTGCTATTCACCAACATCGTGCGAGAGGGGGCGTTGCGCGGCCAAGCCTGTGGACCAAGCCGCATTGGCAACATAGTGATTTTCGCAGGCGAATCATCGGCCCGCATCAGCGGAATGCCATATCCGATAACAGCGTTGCAGGCATTCGGTGAATCGGTCCAGAAACCGTTTGCTGTCCGTCGCATACGCAGCGCGACATGGCGTCCCTGCCGCGAGCGGTAATAGTCTTGCAGATCACAAACGTCCTCAAACACCCAATAGCCCCATTCCGTTAAAAACTAGCGCCATTATAGCATAGTAGAGACCGGCCCTACGCCATTAGATTTCAGCCGGTTTAATTTAAGTGATATTTGACAATTCATAAGCAATCTGCCGGCAATCCTCATAGGCATCAGGCTTTGCCGTGCGCACCCCTAGCTGATGAACTTCAGGCAAACCGGCCAATGCATCAAAAATGCGCCGCGCCAGCGTTTCCTGAAGGTCAAAATGCTGTGATTCTGCAATCTGCAAAACCGTTGTGCGAATGACATCATAATTCAGCGTTTCAGCAAGCTGATCACGTTGCGGCTCATCCTCGGCAACAAGCACCAGTTCAATATCAATCAAGACACGTTGCGGGGCCAGACGCTCATGATCATAGGCCCCAATGCGGGCTAAACATTCCAGCTCTGTGAGCAAAAATCGACGTGTGATCATAAAACAGATGGCCTTATCATTGATGGACTTATCTCAGAATATAGCCCCATCACTATTGGACCAAGCACTATTGGACCAAGCACTATAAAGTGACAGCAATCCAATCAGGATAAATTTTGCAGCGCTCAATCATTTCCCCAGCGCCGCCATCTCTGAACAGCCCATATCCCGTTAACAGAACCGAGCGTAAACCAGCCGCCGATGCCCCCAGAATATCTGTATGCAGGCTATCACCAACCATCGCCACACGGTTGCGCTCAAATTTACGGTTATAGAACGCCTCCAAGCGGGCAAAGGTTAGATCAAAGATAGCGCGGTGCGGTTTGCCAAACCAGCTGGTCGTAACACCGGTAGCCTTTATCGTCCGCGCCGCCCAGTAACCCGGTTCATTGGTGAACCCGCCATCGAAAGGCGCCCCAACATCCGGATTGGCTATATAAAGCGGCTGATTGCCCTTGCCGATCGCGGCCTCCAATGCAGCCTGATCATCCTCACCCCAGCCCGTCGCCCCCAGAAAGGCGAACAGACCGGCCTCGTTAAACACATCATCGCCATTGGCAAGCGCAACTCCACCCGCCCTGTCAAGCGGGGTTACAACCCGATCGATTGAGCCGATGATCACTTCGCTGGAAATATTGTCCAGCTCTGCGGTTAGCGCATCACGGCTGGAGACCACCTGCTCACGCACAAAGGGCAATCCCCATTTTTGATATTTGGCCCAAGTGTTCTCGGCCCCATGGCTGGCCCCGTTGGTCAGCACCATAAGCGCAACATTTTGAGCCTCTGCCTCGGCCAGAAATTCATGGATGCCGTCAACCGGATCCTGACCAACATTGATCACGCCAAATCCATCCAGAAACAGTGCGTCAACTTCGGGCAAAATTTCAACAAGCTGACGAACAGATTTAGGGTGGGTGATCGTGCTATCAGGATCTGAAATCATCGGGGACGGCATCAAAGGGCGGAGCGCCTCATAAACCGCAATTACATCTTCCATTTTCAACGGGCCCGACGGCGGTATTTGAAAATTCGACAGTAAGGAGTTCCGCCCTCGTTCGGATACTGGCTCGGACAAAAATGCACTCCCTAGATACTCATTTTAATTCGGCCGCGGTGATGAACTCACCGAAGGCTTCGCACCATATCAGGATTGCTGGATATCGGGAAGCATCAACATCTTCGGGAAGCATAAGACTGAAATTGCTAAAAGCCCTGATCGGCCCTATCTGGCGCGAGCTGTTCTTTATTGCAAGAAAGCCAGCCTCATCATCGACAAATTGCGGCGTCAGGTACAATCGGTAATCTGGCCCCGGAGAGACTTTACCATCCAGCCAAACCCGCCGGTCATTTATCATCACCCGTCCCTCACCCCAGTGAAAACTGTCCGAGCCGGCAAGATCACGGCGAAATTCACCGCTACGCTGAACTTTGGACTGCAACTCCGCCAAAGTAGCCTGATCAAGCCCGTCTTGGGCGATCAGAACGGGCAAAAAATAAATACCGAGAACAAACCCGACAAACACCCCGACACTGAATTTTGCCACTCCAAATAGAATGATGTGCCGACGGGCAAATCCCAACATAGTTTGAAACATGGGCGTAATCCTCCTGTCATTTGAAAGTGTTGGCATCGTGTAAAACGTGAAGGTCAAAGATCGTTCCAATTCATGTTTGCCTGCAAGAACTGAATGATATTATGGTGAAGCTGCACAGCGAGGCTGGTATGGCAACACGCCAAAAATGCTGTTCTAGCTTGCCTACTATTTGCCCAATGTGGGGATTAAATATGCGCCTTGAATCGCTGGAGACATTTATCGTCGGAACGCCGCCGCCGGGCTTTGGAGGGCGGTATTTCATTTTTGTCCGCCTTCGTACCAGCTGCGGCATTACCGGGATTGGCGAGATATATTCGGCCAGCTTTGCGCCCAAAACCGTAGTCAAAATGGCCGAGGATATGTTCGCCCGTTATCTGGAGGGGGAACCGGCTGACCGGATTGAGCATTTTTGGCGGCGCGCCCACGGATCGGGTTTTACTCACCGGCCTGACACTTCGGTTCAGGGCGTCGTCAGCGGGCTGGAAATGGCCTGTTGGGATATTGTTGGCAAAGCGTTGGACCGGCCCGTTTATGCGCTTTTGGGGGGATTGGTGAACCCGCGGCTGCGCACCTATACCTATCTATATCCGTCGGCCGGTCAGGACGCGGCAAATTTTTACAATGATCCCATTGCAAGCGCCGAAACCGCAGCGGCGTGCGTTGCCGAGGGGTTTACCGGCGTAAAGTTTGATCCGGCTGGCCAATATACGGTCTATGACCCGCGAATGCCCGATTTGGAGGCGTTGGAGCGAAGCGAAGCCTTCTGCCGCGAAATTCGCGCCGCCATTGGTCAGAAAGCCGATATGCTGTTTGGAACGCACGGCCAATTCACCGCGGCGGGGGCGTTGCGTATGGCAAAGCGGCTTGAGCCGTATGATCCTTTATGGTTTGAAGAGCCGTGCCCGCCTGACATGCCCGAGGAAATGGCGAGGGTTGCTGCTGGTACGACAATCCCAATTGCCACTGGTGAGCGCCTATGCAGCAAATTCGAATTCGCCCGGGTTATGGATCTTAATGCGGCGGCAATTCTGCAACCCAATCTTGGCCGGGCTGGCGGTATTTTGGAGGCTAAGAAAATCGCCGCCATTGCCGAAACCCGGTATGTACAGATCGCCCCACATCTCTATTGTGGGCCGGTCGTTGCTGCAGCGAATATTCAGCTTGCCGCCTGTATTCCTAATTTCCTGATTCTCGAATCGATTGGCAAAATGGACGGATTCCACGCGAAATTGCTGAAGACCCCCTTAGAATGGGAAGATGGCTATCTAATTCCACCAACCGCACCCGGGCTGGGCGTTGAACTTGATGATGATGTTGTCGCCGCACATCCATGGACCGGAACCGGGTTGCATCTGGATATGGGCGCCGCGCCGCACGACCCACGCCAGTCGGGCCTATTTGGCGGCGGATGAAGGTGAGTAAAGGAAGTCCACCCCCAAAAGCAGCCCTCTTCCATGCAGCCCTGATAACACCCCCGATCGAGATTGAGACCCCAGACAATTCATGTTTTGATGAATACCGTCAAATATCTATCTGAAATCTGCCCAAAATCTGACCGGAAACCTAACGGCAAAGCGCGATTGCAGTCTTGACACACGCATTTTGAAGCGTATATTCCAGCGCAACCCGCTTTGGAATTCCAGAGCGGTATGTTTTTGCTTTCTGCGCGTGATGGGATTGCAGGCCAGACGGCGGCGGCGAAAGCCCGACAGAAAGGCCGTAACGGCCATGTCCGATAAATATGCGGGCCGGACAGAATAAGGATGGAAGCCATGTATGCTTTGGTAAGAACAGGCGGCAAGCAGTACCGCGTGGCAAAGGACGACACGATTCTAGTCGAGCGGATTTCCGCCGACGAAGGCGCCGAAATCATTTTGGATGACATTGCCATGCTTGGCGATGGCGATCAGGTCACAATCGGTGCACCGCGCGTTGAAGGCGCCGCGGTCAGTGCCACAGTGATGCGCCAGACGCGCGGCCCTAAAATCATCATCTTCCGTCGCAAGCGCCGCAAGAATCACCGCCGCACACAGGGCCATCGTCAGGACCTGACACTGCTGAAGATCAATGCGATTGCTGAAGATGGCAAGGCGCTGAAGCCAAAAGCCGCTCCGAAAGCAGCCGCAAAGACTGAGGCTAAAGCTGCGCCAAAGACCGAAGCAAAGAAGGCCGCGCCAAAGGCTGCAAAAGCTGCCCCAAAGGTCGAGGCAAAAGAAGCAGCACCGAAAAAAGCCGCTCCGAAAAAAGCAGCAGCCAAAAAGGCAGAGGCCAAAAAAGCGGCACCAAAGAAAGCAGCAGCAAAGAAATAACCCGACGCGCAGCGCGCGCCGACAGCTATTAAGGGAGCTGGAAAATGGCACATAAAAAAGCAGGTGGTAGCTCCAGAAACGGCCGCGATTCAGCTGGTCGTCGTCTTGGTGTAAAAAAATACGGCGGTGAAGCGGTTCTTGCCGGCAACATCATCGTTCGTCAGCGCGGCACAAAGGTTCACCCCGGATTGAATGTCGGCATGGGCAAAGACCATACATTATTTGCGCTTATCGAAGGCAAGGTTGCGTTCAAGGAAAAAGGTCGCGGACGGATGTTTGTGAATGTACTTCCCGCAGCCGAGGCAGCTGAATAAGACAGACGCCCCAGACATCTACAGCCTTATGACAAGGGGGATAACGCTGGCGTTGTTCCCCTTTTTTTGATTTTAACACCGCCAGAATTAACCCAAATCATTACGCCCACGGCGCATAACAGGAAAACTTGACGAGCCAGTCTGATGAAATTCCTCGACCAGGCCAAAATTTACACCCGCTCCGGACATGGTGGCCCCGGCTCCGTCAGTTTCCGGCGTGAGGCGCATGTCCCCTTTGGAGGACCTGATGGCGGCAGCGGTGGACGCGGCGGCGATGTGATTGTGCGCGCGGTTGCAGGTCTGAACACGCTCATCGACTATCGCTATCAACAGCATTTCAAAGCCGATTCCGGGCGCCCCGGGGCCGGGCGTGACAGATCGGGTGCATCCGGAGCGGACGTGCTTCTAAAACTGCCGGTCGGAACGCAAATTCTGGCCGATGATCAGGAAACCGTTCTGGCGGATTTGATGTATGAAGGACAGGAATTTGTTCTGGCCAAGGGCGGGGCTGGCGGCAAGGGCAATGCTTTTTTCAAATCATCGACCAACCGCGCACCGCGCAAATCCCAGCCGGGTGAAGCCGGACAGGAAATGTGGATATGGTTGCGCTTGAAACTTATTGCCGATGCGGGTTTGCTGGGCATGCCGAACGCCGGAAAATCTACCTTTTTGAGCGCCGTATCCGCCGCGCGTCCTAAAATCGCCGATTATCCCTTTACCACGCTGCATCCGAATCTGGGCGTTGTCGGGGTTGATGAGCGTGAATTTGTCGTCGCCGATATTCCGGGACTAATTGAAGGCGCGCATCATGGCGCCGGTCTTGGCCACAGGTTTTTAGGACATGTTGAACGGTGCCGCGTGTTGCTGCATCTGGTGGATGTCACCAGCGATGATCCGGTACAATCATGGAAAATCCTGCGCGACGAGCTGGCCGCCTATGGATCCGGCCTCGATACGAAAACAGAAATTATCGTGCTGACCAAGCTCGACGCCGCGCCCGAAGGATATGCAGAAGATGTTCGCGACGCACTGCTGAAAGCCGGTGCAGGTGAGATCATGTGGATGTCATCAGTAACCGGCGCCAACGTAAAACTGGTATTACGGCGTCTTTTGGCATTGATTGATTCTGCACGCGAAGCCGAAGCACCGTTGCAAGAGCCCGTGCCATGGTCACCGTAAATCACGCCGCCTCTGCCATCGACGCAGCCGCTACCATTATCATCAAAGTCGGATCATCGCTTTTGGTTGATGAAAGCCGAAATACCGTTAATGTTGCCTGGCTGGACGGGATTGCAGCGGATATCGCCAACCTGAAAGCGGCGGGGAAAAATGTCATCGTTGTATCCAGCGGCGCAATTGCGCTTGGCAGCCGGGTTCTGGGCATTGACGGACAGACGCTGGCGTTGGAGGAAAAGCAGGCCGCCGCGGCAACAGGGGCGGTTGTGCTGGCGCATGCGTGGCGCGAGGCACTGGCAACGCACGATCTTCGTACCGCGCAAATTCTGCTTTCGCCTGAGGATACCGAAACCCGCCGCCGTCATCTTAATGCGCGTGCCACCATCTCAACTTTGCTGAGGCTTGGCGCAGTTCCGGTGGTGAATGAAAATGACACTGTCGCCACCGCCGAAATCCGCTTTGGTGACAATGACCGACTGGCCGCGCGCGTGGCAGCGATGATAAGCGCCGATTTACTGGTGCTGCTGTCGGATGTTGACGGACTGTACTCTGCCGACCCGAATCACGATACAGCGGCCGCCCATATTCCGGAAATAACCACCCTAAGCGACGATATTATGCAAATGGCCGGAACGGCGAATGCGGCCTACGCCTCTGGCGGGATGGTCACAAAATTAGAGGCCGCACGCATTTCGATGAATGCCGGATGCGGCATGATTATCTGTGATGGCCGAATTACAAACCCGGTTAATGCGCTAAATAAGGGTAGCAAAAACACCCTGTTCCGGGCCGAACATTCCCCGCTGACGGCACGCAAACGCTGGATCGGCGGTGCCTTGACACCAAAGGGCCGTCTTCGCGTTGATTCAGGTGCGGCGCAGGCGCTTCGCACCGGACGATCCTTGCTGCCTGCCGGCGTTACTGCGGCTAGCGGTGAATGGGGCCGCGGTGATTTGATTGCCGTTGAAGATGAACAGGGTCATATTATCGCGCATGGCCTATGCGCCTACTCGCTAGATGATACCAAGATCATCATCGGGCATAAAAGCCGTGAAATCGAAGCTTTGTTAGGATATCGTGGCCGTGATGAGCTTATCCACGCTGATGATCTTGTCATGCTTGGGCATCAACGGTAACCCGGGGGCACTCCGGTTGGGTGACAGGACACGAAATGACACCGAATGAACAAAAAATGGAGCAAGCCACCCTTGATGAGTGTCGGCAGTTAATCACCGGGCTGGTCGCGACTGCGCGCGCCGCCCAATCCACCTTGTCGCTGTCATCACATGCTGACCGCCGAGCCGCGCTTAGCCATTCAGCCGCCCTTATTCGCGCCAGTTTGGGTGATATTATTTCCCATAACGCGGCTGATTTGGCCCGCGCCGCCGAAAACGGCATTACCGCAGCTTTTACCGACCGGTTAACCCTGACCGCCGAGCGCATTGAGGCTATGGCAAAAGGGCTGGAAGATATTGCCGCTCTTGACGATCCACTTGGCCGCGAGATGGCGCGCTGGACACGGCCAAACGGGTTGGATATCGCGCGGGTTTCTACACCACTTGGAGTGATCGGAGTGATTTACGAATCGCGCCCCAATGTGACGGTGGATGCCGCCGGCCTGTGCCTAATTGCTGGCAATGTGGTTATTTTGCGCGGCGGTTCTGACAGCAGCCAGACATCGGGTTATCTTGCATCGCTGATGTCAGACGGACTGCAGGCTGCTGGTCTGCCGCCTGGTGCGGTACAGATGGTGCCAACGAATGATCGCGGAGCGGTCGGCGCAATGCTGGCTGCCAACGGCGAGATTGATGTGATTATTCCCCGCGGCGGACGTTCGCTTGTTGAGCGCGTTCAAAACGAAGCGCGCGTTCCCGTCTTTGCCCACCTCGAGGGTATTTGTCATCTGTTCATCGACCGGCAGGCCGACCCGGATAAAGCTGTTTCCATTGCGGTAAATGCCAAGATGCGGCGCACGGGAATTTGCGGAGCTGCTGAGACCATTCTGGTTGACCGTGAGGTGATTAAAACCTTACTGCCAGCGATTGGGGCAGCGCTTTTGAACGCTGGATGCACGATTCGCGGTGACGCCGAGACATGTGCGCTGTTACCGGCAGCCACATTGGCCAGTAAGGCTGATTGGTCGACCGAATATCTGGACAGTATTATTTCGATCGCTGTGGTTGACGATATGGCGGCTGCCATGCAGCATATAGCGGATTATGGATCGCAGCATACCGATTGTATTATCACCGAAAATGCAGCGCGGGCAGAGGAATTTCTGGCCAAAGTTGATAGCGCCATCGTGATGGTTAATGCCTCAACCCAATTTGCCGATGGCGGTGAATTTGGCATGGGCGCCGAGATCGGCATTGCCACTGGACGAATGCATGCCAGAGGGCCGGTCGGTGCGGCCCAACTGACCAGCTTTAAGTATATGGTTCGGGGCAATGGCCAGATCCGTGGCGGTTGACGCTGGCACACCACGTCGGCACCGCTCACCACGCCTATTCCATGATCGGCGGCGCTTGCGAATCGGGTTGCTTGGCGGCTCGTTCAACCCTGCACATGAGGGACATCTGCATCTATCGGAGGTGGCGCGGCGCGCGCTCAAGCTTGATGTCATTTGGTGGATGGTCAGCCCGCAGAATCCGCTAAAATCAGATAATGACATGGCACCTCTAGCCAAGCGCCTTCGCGGGGCTATTGATAAAACTGCAGGTAAAGCTTGGATCCGTGTGATCGCGCCTGAAGTTGAATTTGGCACCAACCTGACCTACGCAACGCTTTTAATGATGAAAAAGCGGTGTCCGCGCCACGCATTCTGCTGGCTGATGGGAGCGGATAATCTAGCAGAATTTGGCAGCTGGCAACATCGGGAGATAATAGCGTCAACGATGCCCATTGCGGTGATTGACCGCCCGGGCTATTCTTATCAGGCAATAAACAAGGGGCGGCTGCTTATACGCCGCCGTCAAAAGCCGGAAAAGTTTGCAGCTCGGGCCTTTGACAGAGCGGAGAGACCGCCTATATGGTGTTTTATTGCTGGGCACCGACACCATGCGTCGGCAACAGCTTTGCGGCGTACATTATAGCCCATGCAAAGCGTATTTGTGGAGAAACACGATTAGTAAAATGCAATCGCATTTGGATCCGGATCAGATCCTAGAAATGGTCACATCTTCTCTGGACATGGATAAAGCCGAGGACGTTATTGCCATTCCGCTTGGCGGCAAATCATCTATGGCCGATTACATGGTTATCGCCAGTGGAACGTCATCGCGCCAAGTTGCCGCCATGTCCGAAAATCTGGTGTTCCGGCTCAAGCAGGGCGGGGTTTCTATTCTGGGTGTTGAAGGTGTGCGGCAGGCAGACTGGGTGTTGATTGACGCCAATGATGTCATTGTTCATTTATTCCGGCCTGAGGTTCGTGATTTTTACGGCCTTGAGAGAATGTGGACGAATGAAGGGCCGCAGGAAGTCGTGACCATCACCAGCTAGGGCCTCATACATAGGGCTCATCAGCATTCAGGAACCAGCATGAAGCTTGTCATTCTGGCTGTCGGTAAGGGACGCAGCAGCCCCGAACAGGGATTAGTCCAAACATGGTTGTCGCGAATTCCTAGCGGTGCCAGCGTCATTGAAATCGAATCTAAAATAACCTCTGGCGCTGGTCGTAGCGAAGATGAAGGCGCACGCCTGCTTCGCCACCTTCCCGTCGGCGCCCCGTTGGTGGTTTGTGATCCCCGCGGCCACGACACCTCGTCTGAGGCATTAGCAAGCCTGCTTGGTGAATGGCGCGATGAGGGCCAGTCAACCGCATATTTCGCAATTGGCGGGGCCGATGGTCATGCGCCGGCTCTGATCCAGCGCGCCGCATACCGTATTGCCTTTGGCAGTGCTACATGGCCGCATATGCTATTTCGCGCGATGCTCGCCGAACAGTTGTACAGGGCCACAAGCATTCTGGCCGGGCATCCTTATCATCGCGGCGGGTAACCCCCCTCATCGGGTAGTCACGGCCTTATACCGCTGCCATATTGTTATCATACTGACACTATACTCAGTGTGTGACCGGCGGTATAAACCGTCATGGTTGAACAAAATACTGATGATAGTGCAATGAACCTTAAATCTAGCGGACCCGTTGTTCTGTGTATTATGGATGGCTGGGGACATAACAGACAAAGCGCCAACAATGCCGTTGCGCTTGCTGACACCCCCGGATTTGATGCGCTTTGCCAGAAATGGCCTGTCAGCTTGCTAGCTGCGTGCGGGGCGGATGTCGGGCTTCCAGACGGACAGGTTGGCAATTCAGAAGTAGGCCATATGAATATCGGGGCTGGCCGGATTGTGATGCAGAACCTGCCCCGCATTAATGCTGCAATGAAGGATGGATCGCTTACCCGGCACCCAGATTTGTTGGCGCTGGCAAAAAAGCTGCACGGCACAGGCGGGCGCATTCATGTTATGGGGCTGTTGTCCCCCGGCGGCGTCCACGCGCATCAGGATCAGATGCTGGCTGTGATCAAGGGGCTGTGTGATGCTGGCGCGGATGTCATTATCCACGGGTTTAGCGACGGACGTGATGTGCTGCCAAAATCAGCCGCAACAACCTTGCCCGAATTTACTGCGCAGCTTGCCGATGGCGCGCAATTTGGAACATTGATTGGCCGGTTTTATGCCATGGACAGGGATAATCGCTGGGAGCGTACGGCCACCGCGTTTGACGCAATCTGTCATGCTAAATCTGCAAACCCGCCGGTTGCCTCCCCCGAAGCTGCGATAGATGAGGCCTATGCTGCTGGTGAGAACGATGAATTTATTACACCGCGAATCATGGCTTCGTATGACGGAATGCGAGACGGCGATGCGGTGGTTATGGTTAATTTTCGTGCTGACCGTGTCCGCCAGATTTTGGCGGCATGGCTTTTCCCGGATGAGGTTGGGTTCAACGCCAATCCCGTTCAACTGGCGGGTGTGATTGGGATGACCTCCTATTCATCGGCGCTGGATGCAAAGATGACCACATTATTCGCGCCGCAAAAGCTCACCGATATGCTTGGCAGCGTTGTTGCGGATGCGGGCAAGCGGCAGCTTCGGCTTGCCGAGACTGAAAAATATCCGCATGTCACTTTTTTCCTGAATGGCGGTAATGAAAGCGTGGCAACAGGAGAGGATCGCGAGATGGTCCCCTCGCCCAAGGTTTCAACCTATGATTTGCAACCAGAAATGAGCGCCAACGCTATTTTGGAGATCGCGCTGGACAGCATTAACGCCAACAAACATGATCTTTTGGTAATTAATTTCGCCAATCCAGACATGGTGGGCCATACCGGCAATCTTGACGCGGCGATAGCGGCGGTCGCTTCCGTTGATGGTTGTGTGGCACGGCTAGCGGCAGCGGTTTTGGCGGCGAGCGGACAGATGTTGCTAACCGCCGATCATGGCAATTGCGAGGTTATGTGGGATGATGTCGCAAAATCGCCACATACTGCACACACCATTAACCCTGTTCCTTGTGTGCTGATTGGCGGACCGGTGGGCGTGAAAATTGCCGACGGCCGGCTCGGTGATCTTGCTCCCAGTCTTCTTGCAATGCTGGGAGTTGCGCAGCCAACAGCGATGACAGGCCAGATGCTGCAACGTGCCAACACCGATTAACCAGCCATACCAACTTTGATTTACCGTGTCGCGCCGACCCTGAATAACCAAGACAAGACAATCTGCGATTGTTGCAAAAAATGATTATCACACTACATTACACTATAGTCAGCCAATGCGTGGGACCCGACCTCAGATGAAACCTTCCGAGACAACACCTTCCGATACCACCCAGCCAGATACAATTTCGGCTGACAAGTCTTCGGGCAACACGAAACATTGGTTAACGTTAAGTAGGCTCCGGCTTTGGCATGTAGCAATTTTTTGCTCCTTTCTGTTCGTCGCGGGAATGTCTGTCCCAAGTTTGACCATCGCGCAATCCTCCAGCAAGGATGATACTTATCGCCAGCTTGGCTTATTCGGCGATATTTTTCAGCGTGTGCGGGAAAGCTATGTCGATGAGGTGAGTGACGCTGAGCTAATTGAGGCCGCGATTACCGGAATGCTGGTCTCGCTTGATCCGCATTCATCCTATCTCAATACCGAAAATTTCTCTGAAATGCGTGAACAAACCAAGGGCCGCTTTGGCGGCTTGGGGGTGGAAATCACCATGGAAAAAGGGATGGTTAAAGTTGTCTCACCAATTGATGACACCCCGGCCGCGACTGCCGGATTGCAACCTGAAGATTATCTAATTGCCGTCGATGGTTTTTCGATCATTGGTGTGCAACTGTCCGAAGCTGTTGAAAAGCTACGCGGCGCGGTTGGCTCTAAAGTCACAGTCAAGATCCAACGCGGCCAGCAGGAACCGTTCGATGTCACCCTGATCCGCGATTTCATCAAAATTAAATCTGTTCGATCGGAAATTTTTGATGGTATCGGCTATATCCGAATCACCACGTTTTCTGAACAAACCACACCCGGACTTCTAGCCGCGGTTGACGATTTTTTCCGCGAAGAAGGAGCTATGCTGAAAGGCATCGTTCTTGATCTTCGCAACAATCCGGGCGGTCTGTTAACTGAGGCCATCTCGGTGACTGATGCCTTTCTTGAAGAGGGCGAAATTGTATCAACACGGGGCCGTGATGCGAGTGAAGGCTCGCATGTCTATGCCAAAAAGGGCGATATTGCCCGCGGCCTGCCGATGGTGATCTTAATCAATTCCGGATCGGCATCAGCTTCGGAAATCGTGGCAGGCGCTTTGAAAGATCATAAACGAGCGGTCATTCTGGGCACACGTTCCTTTGGTAAGGGCTCGGTGCAGTCGGTTATTCCTATTTCCAATAGCTCGGCAATCCGGCTGACCACAGCGCGCTATTACACCCCTTCGGGATTGTCTATTCAGGCGCGCGGCATCATTCCCGATATTGAGGTTGAGCTTGCCCGGATTGAAGCGGTCAAAGGCGGCAATGTCCGTGAAGAGGATTTGAGAGGCGCACTGGACGGCGCCAAGGCCGGTAATGAGAGCGATGATGCGGTTGATACAAACAACGATGATGCGACGGACGCTAACGGCGAAGATGAAGAAGCCGCAACACCTGAAAAACTTGATCAGTCAAAAATTGATTATCAGCTTGCCCGGGCCCTCGATCTTATCCGCGGCGTTGCAGTCTTCAGCGCATTAAAGCCCGTATCATGACCGCGCCTAACATCCCCTATGATCAACGGCCTTACCGGCCTTGTGTCGGGATTTTCCTGCTGAATTCCGAGAATAAGCTGTTTGCCGGTCGCCGCCTTGATAATCGCGCCGAAGCATGGCAAATGCCACAGGGCGGGATTGATCATGGGGAAAGCGTCATGCAGGCGTGCCTTCGCGAAATGGATGAGGAAATCGGCACTTGCAAAGCCCAGCCGCTGGAAGAGCATGATAGCTGGCTGAATTATGATATTCCACAAACCCTTGCCGACCGGCTGTGGCATGGCCAGTATCGCGGGCAAAGGCAGAAATGGGTTGCGTTGCGCTTTACCGGAACCGACGATGATATCAACATCGATACCGACATCCCCGAATTTTGCGAGTGGATGTGGATTGAACCCGAAAAGCTGGTTGAGCTGGCGGTACCATTCAAACGCGAAGTTTACCGCACGCTGATGGATGCGTTCGCCCCACTGCTTAAAAGCTGATCTGCACACCAAATCAGCCCATAAAAAAACCCGGCAAAGCATGCCGGGTATTTTTATAAATTTGCAAATAGCCCGATAGGCTAGAATTAAAGTTCTGCAAGCACCGCATTCAAAAATTCGGCTTCAGCACCCGTTGCAGCATCCGCGCGTGATTTAACATCTTCACGGTTTACTGCACCGAGATCCTCAGCGCGTTCGGTTAGAATTGTGATCGCCTCACCGGAAACATCGGCAAGCCCACCATCAATCATATACCGCGCCGTCACCTTGCCATTTTCGTGGACTTCAACAACACCGCGAGCAAGGTCAGAGAGCAAAGGTGCATGCCGCGGCATAGCGCCAAACAGACCCTCAACGCCCGGTGCGACCACCATTTGCGCAGGCTTTTGAACCATGATGTTCGCCGGGGTTACCAGCTCAAGATGCGTGGTTTCAGCCATCTGGCCTTACTCCTTTACGCCCGCAGTCCGCTTAAGCGGCCTCCTGCGTCAGCTTTTTGCCCTTTTCGATTGCTTCTTCAATGGTACCAACCATATAGAAAGCCGCCTCTGGCAGATGATCATAATCACCGGCAAGGATACCAGCAAAGCTGTCAATCGTGTCTTCGAGGCTCACTAGCTTGCCAGGAGACCCTGTGAACACTTCAGCCACATGGAAAGGCTGGGAAAGGAAACGCTGAATTCTGCGCGCTCTATTCACCGTCTGCTTATCCTCTTCAGACAATTCATCCATTCCCAGAATGGCGATAATGTCCTGCAGTGACTTATATTGCTGCAACACTTCTTGAACGTTACGCGCAACCTCGTAATGGCGATCACCAACAATCCGCGGGTCCAACATACGCGATGATGAATCAAGTGGATCAACGGCCGGGTAAATACCAAGCTCGGCAATCTGGCGTGACAAAACAGTTGTAGCATCAAGGTGGGCAAATGATGCTGCAGGTGCAGGGTCGGTCAGGTCATCGGCAGGAACATAAATCGCCTGCACCGAGGTGATGGACCCCTTATTCGTTGTCGTAATCCGTTCCTGCAACGCGCCCATGTCAGTGGCAAGCGTTGGCTGATATCCCACTGCTGAAGGAATACGGCCAAGCAGCGCGGACACTTCCGAGCCAGCCTGCGTAAAGCGGAAAATGTTATCAACGAAGAACAGCACATCCTGGCCTTCTTCATCACGAAAATATTCCGCCAAGGTAAGGCCGGTTAGGGCAACGCGCGAGCGCGCACCTGGTGGCTCATTCATCTGGCCATAAACAAGCGCGGCCTTAGAGCCTTCGCCATCGGTTTTGATAACGCCTGATTCAACCATCTCATGATAGAGGTCATTACCCTCACGCGTACGCTCACCAACGCCGGCAAACACTGAGTAACCACCATGCGCTTTGGCAACGTTATTGATCAATTCCATGATAAGAACGGTCTTGCCAACACCAGCACCGCCGAACAGGCCAATCTTTCCGCCCTTGGCATAAGGTGCGAGAAGGTCAACAACCTTAATTCCGGTAACCAGAATTTCAGCTTCGGTTGACTGATCAACATAGGCCGGGGCCGGACGGTGAATCGGATAATGTTTCTTCGCCTTAACCGGCTCGCCTTCATCAACAGGCTCACCAATGACGTTCAGAATACGTCCCAATGTTTCCGGGCCAACCGGCACGGTGATAGGGGCACCGGTGTCCGTTGCCACTGCCCCGCGAACCAGACCTTCGGTTGCGTCCATGGCAATCGTGCGAACCGATGATTCACCAAGGTGCTGTGCAACCTCTAGAACCAGACGCTGGCCGTTATTGTCGACTTCCAATGCGTTTTGAATGGCCGGTAAAGGACCTTCAAACACAACGTCAACAACAGCGCCGATCACCTGACTGATTTTGCCAATACTATTCGCCATTTTGTGCTACTCCGCGATTAATCCTGATTTCCGTTACACCGCTTCGGCGCCGGAAATGATTTCGATCAGTTCCTTGGTAATTGTTGCCTGACGCGTGCGGTTATACACAAGCGTCAGACGGTCGATCAGATCACCCGCATTACGGGTGGCATTGTCCATAGCTGTCATCCGGGCAGCAAGCTCGGATGCAGAGGATTCCAATAACGCGCTGTACATCTGCGTTGAAATATTACGCGGCAGGACAGCGGCCAGAAGTTCGTCCTCTTCTGGCTCATATTCGTAAGTGACACCATCACTGGCATCAGCCGTATCTTCGCTTGCATCCACTTCGGCAGGGATCAGCTTTTTCAGCGTTACCTCTTGCGCGATGGCTGACTTGAACTTGTTGAAAATGACTGTACAGACGTCAAAATCACCATTCTCAAATCCCGAACGCACCGTCTCGCCAATGCCGGCGGCGTCGGCAAATGACACCGCGGTGCCTTGGATACCTTCCAACCGGTCAATATACAGATCACCCAGATCACGTCGCAGCGCATCGGCCGACTTACGGCCAACCATCAACAGCTTTACCGTTTTGCCTTCGCCTTGCAGGCGCGCAACTTCGGTGCGAGTCTGGCGCGTGATGGACCCGTTAAAACCGCCACAAAGGCCGCGATCAGCTGACACAATAATCAGCAGATGAGTTTTATCCTTGCCATTACCAGCGAGCAGAGCCGGCGCGGATGACATATCTGATTTTGCCGCAAGACTGTTGATGATCTGCTGCATGCGATCCGCATAAGGGCGGCCCTTTTCGGCTGATTCCTGTGCACGGCGCAGTTTAGCAGCCGCAACCATTTTCATGGCCGAGGTGATTTTCTGCGTCGATTTCACGCTGTTAATGCGTGTTTTCAGATCCTTCAACGATGGCATGCATCAGACTCCATGTACCAGCAGAACCCCGTCCGAAGACGGCAATCATACCTTAGGCAAAGCTTTTGGCGAACGCCTCAATAGCAGCTTTCAACTTTGTTTCGGTATCATCCGAAAGCTTTTGCTCATCTCGAATAACGTCAAGCACCTTGTCGCTTGAACTACGAAGATGCTCAAGAAGACCTGTTTCGAAACGGCCGATTGCGTCAATCTCGATTGCGTCGAGATATCCATTCACACCGGCATAAATAACCGCAACCTGATCTTCAACTTTCATCGGGCTGTATTGTGGCTGCTTCAACAACTCGGTAAGACGCGCACCGCGCGCCAGGAGAGCGCGTGTCGATGCATCCATATCCGATGCAAACTGCGCAAAGGCAGCCATTTCACGATACTGCGCCAGTTCCAGTTTAACCGAACCTGCAACCTGTTTCATTGCCTTGATCTGCGCGGCAGAACCCACACGTGACACCGATAGCCCAACGTTCACAGCAGGACGAATACCCTTGTAGAACAACTCTGTCTCAAGGAAAATCTGCCCGTCGGTGATCGAAATCACGTTGGTTGGGATATAGGCCGACACATCGCCTGCCTGTGTTTCAATAACTGGCAGAGCGGTCAGTGACCCTGAACCACTTGCCTCATTCATTTTCGCTGCACGCTCAAGAAGGCGCGAGTGAAGATAGAAAACGTCACCAGGATATGCCTCACGGCCAGGTGGACGACGCAGCAACAAGCTCATCTGGCGGTACGCAACCGCCTGCTTTGACAAATCATCATAGACGACCAGCGCGTGCATACCGTTATCGCGGAAGAATTCGCCCATTGCACAAGCGGTATAAGGCGCAAGGAACTGCATCGGTGCAGGATCGGACGCGGTTGCAGCGACAACGATGGAATATTCCATCGCGCCTTGCTCTTCAAGCGAGCGGACAATCTGCGCTACTGTTGAGCGTTTCTGGCCGATAGCCACATAAATGCAGAACAGTTTCTTGCCATCATCCTTGCCAGCGGCTTCATTCACCGGCTTCTGATTGATGAATGTGTCAATCGCAATGGCTGTTTTACCAGTCTGGCGGTCACCAATGATCAACTCACGCTGGCCGCGGCCAACGGGGATCAGGCTGTCAATCGCCTTCAGGCCAGTCTGCATCGGCTCATGAACCGATTTGCGCGGCATAATGCCCGGTGCCTTAACTTCAACGCGGGTGCGCTTTACGCTTTTCAGCGGGCCCTTGCCGTCAATCGGGTTGCCCAGCGCGTCAACAACGCGGCCCAGAAGCCCCATCCCAACAGGCGTGTCCACAATCGATGCGGTACGCCGAACGACATCACCCTCTTTGATTGAGCGGTCATCACCGAAAATAACGATACCAACATTGTCTGATTCGAGGTTTAGCGCCATACCTTTGACGCCGCTCTCAAATTCAACCATTTCACCGGCCTGAACTTCGTCAAGCCCGTGCACGCGCGCAATGCCGTCGCCAACGGACAGGACGCGTCCAACTTCAGCGACCTCAGCGTCGCTCCCAAAATTAGCAATCTGATCTTTTAGGATTGCTGAGATTTCAGCTGCACGAATATCCATCACGCTATACCCTTCATAGCTGTTTCAAGCCGATTAAGTTTTGTTCTGATCGAAGTGTCGATCATCCGTGACCCGATGCGTACCACCAAGCCCCCGATCAGCGATGCATCAACACTCATTGTAAGCGAGATTTTGTCACTGCCGGCAAGTTTAGCCACCGCTTTTTCGACACGAGCGCGGCGCGCCTTGTCCAATGCGATGGCGGAGATCACCTCTGCCGACACTTCGCCACGGCGGCGCGCATGCTCGGCAAGAAAGGCGGAAATAATACGGGTTAAAGCATGCAGGCGGCCATTCAAGGCAACGGTGCCAACAAACTTTACGGTCAGCGCATCGGCGCCGCCCTTTTCCATGATAGCCGTCATCGCGTTGGTCTGATCAGCCCACGAAATAGCAGGCGATCCAACCAGAGTTTTGACCTCATCATTTGCTGAAATGATTTCAGCAAGATCAGTCAAATCTGCAACCACGGCGTCAATTTTACCAGCTTCATCGGCAAGTGCGTACAACGCACCAGCATAGCGACCAGCAAGACCCTTAGCGCTCACACTCAACGACGTAACCCTCATCTTCAGGAGTTCTAACAGGAGGCCCAAGCCATGGCCGCCACTGGTTTGCAGCGACATGTTTGTTCCGGTGTGGTGGCTATCATACCCACATCAGAAAGGCAAGCGCTGAAGGGTGCAAAAATGCCGTCACACGCCCGCAATAATGTCAAAACCTCACAAGAAGCTGTAAGGGTCGATATCAATTTGCAGCCGCACCCCTGACGGTAATTTCACCTGGTCAAGCCAGCTGGATATAACAGCCTGAATATCAATGTTTTTTTCAACCTGAACCAGAGCCCGCGCCCGATGCCGCCCCCGCAGAAAGGCCAGCGGAGCGATATTCGGGCCAAAAACGCTCACCCCCTGAAAATTTGGACAATTATGCGCTAAGATCTGCATTGCCTCATGAAGCCGTCTTTCATCGGGTGTGGTAAGCACCAATGCGGCGAGTCTGGCAAAGGGCGGCATGTGGGCAAACCGGCGCGCCTCGGATTCGCTGTGAAGAAAAGTATCGCGGTCACCCGACACCATCGCCTTCATTACCGGATTACCGGCATCCAGCGTTTGCAACATGGCAAGCCCAGGCCGATCTTCGCGGCCAGCGCGGCCAGCCACCTGCGCCAACATCTGAAAGCTACGTTCAGCGGCGCGAAGATCACCCCCGGCAAGCCCCAGATCAGCATCGACAATGCCAACCAGTGTCAAATTCGGAAAATGATGTCCTTTTGCCGCCATTTGCGTGCCAATGATGATATCGACCTCGCCGTCGGTTACCGACCTGATAAAAGCCTCAGCGCTGCCGGGGGAGGTTATCGTATCGCTGGAAAATACACCAAATCTAGCGTCTGGAAAGCGCTGTAACACCTCTTCGGCAAGGCGTTCAACCCCGGGTCCACATGCCTGCATACTGTCTTCCTCGCCGCATTGAGAGCAGTCATTGCGAGGCCGTGCTTCAAAACCACAATGATGGCAGCGCATTCTTCCTGCCAACCGGTGCATCACCATCCAGCTATCGCAGTTTGGGCAGGTAAGTTTGTGCCCGCATGCGCCGCACAAGGTCAGCGGAGCATAACCGCGCCGGTTCAAAAACAAGAGCGATTGCTCGCCCCGTTCAAGCCGATCTTGGATTGCCGCGACAAGCGGCGGTGCCAACCAGCGCCCGCGTTCCGGCGGCGTGCGGCGCATGTCAACCACACCTATTTCAGGCAGTTGGGCCCGACCAATTCGGTTCGGCAGGCAAATCCGTTGATAACGCGCCGGATCGCCAACCATCCCCGCATTCACCCAGCTTTCCAGCGATGGTGTTGCCGAGGCTAAAATAATCGGACAGGCTTCGATGCTGGCGCGAAGCACCGCCATATCGCGGGCCTGATAAACAACCTGATCTTCTTGTTTATAGGCGTGCTCATGCTCTTCATCGACGACAATTAATCCCAGCTTGGCAAAGGGCAGAAACAGGGCAGAACGCGCGCCAACAACCACCCGGGCATCACCTGACTGGGCAAACCGCCAAACCTGACGTTTGCGGCCTTCACCAACATCCGAATGCCATTCCTGCGGCATCACGCCAAACCGGTCACGAAACCGCTGTTTCCACGCCGCCGATAGAGCAATCTCGGGCAGTAATATCAGAACCTGTTGACCGGCATCCAGCACCCGTTGAACCGCATCAAAATAAACCTCGGTTTTGCCCGACCCCGTTACCCCGTCCAGAAGAAAGGGGGCAAAGCCAACCGTTAGTCTTTCGGCAATTTGACCGGTCGCGGCAAGCTGATCATCAGACAGTTTCGGCCCCTCCAGCGATAAGGGCAGCGGCGGCGGCCTGTCGCCTGCTATCATCACCGCCTCGAGGCCACCCGCAGCAAGCATGCCGGTGATCACCCCGGCGCCCACACCTGCTTCGCGTTGCAGATCAGACGAAGACAGCGCGCCGGCGATATCCAGTACACCGGCAATTCGCGCCCGTGCCGAGGTCAATTTTTCATCTTTGATCGGCGCATCTGGACGGCGGAAAAGTTTCTTCTGCGGCGGCGGCAGCAGCGCCTTTGGCTGGCTAAGTATCATTTTTGTAACAGCGCCAATTGGGGCCATTGTCCATGCCGCAACGCGCTCAAGAAATGTGACAAAATCAACATCAAGCGACGGCAAGGCCGGGCAATTTATCACCGCTTTGAGCGAGGTTGACGGAACCGATGCATCGCTCGGCCCTAGAACAATGCCATTCACCCGGCGCGGTCCGAAAGGCACCGTTACGATCGTGCCGCGTGGTAATTCCCCAAAGTCGCCGCTGGCATAATCAAACGCCTTGCCGACCGGCACCGCAACGGCAACCCGAACGATGCTCGTCCGGCTTTTATCCGCGTCATTCAAGATGTCATCTGCACCTATCACGGTACTATTCTCTCTTATCTTTTTTAATCAGACCCATTTGGGTACATCTAATCAGCCAGTGGATTTGATCGGCTAGCTGGGTTAGACTGCCCGCGTCGGCAAGCCCGACACCAACCTACACCGGAGAGCGGAATTCCCGACATGAAAATTTTCCTCGATAGCGCCGATATAAACGAAATCAAAACGCATATTGCCAGTGGTTTCGTTGATGGAGTGACGACCAACCCGTCATTAATTGCCAAATCTGGCCGCAACATTCTAGAAGCCATTGCAGAAATTTGTAGTGTCGTTGACGGCCCCGTCAGCGCCGAGGTCGCCGCAACCGATTATGAAACAATGCTTGCCGAAGGCCTGAAACTGGCCGCGCTTGCACCAAACGTAACGGTAAAGGTTCCGCTGACAGAAGATGGGCTTCGTACCTGCCGGGCGCTGAGTGACGAAGGGCATCAGGTGAATGTCACGCTTTGCTTTACCGCTGGTCAGGCGCTTTTAGCTGCCAAGGCCGGGGCGCGTTTTATCTCACCTTTCGTTGGCAGGCTGGATGATATCGGTCAGGATGGAATGGGGCTGATCGGCGATATTTGCACGATCTATGATCAATTCAACTTTGAAACCGAAGTTCTGGTCGCATCGATTCGCAGTACTCAGCATGTTGTTGATGCGGCGATGCTGGGCGCAGATGTGGTTACACTACCCCCCAAAATTCTGTCAGCCCTTTATAAACACCCGCTTACTGACAAAGGACTGGCGGATTTCATCAGCGATTGGAAGGGGACAGGACAGTCAATCCTGTAACAACTCATGGCCGGACGATTTGATCCAAGCACGGGCCAGCCAGACACGGACCGCCGCGCATGGCTGACATGGTTAGAAAGCGAGCGCCGCTACCCTCAGAACACCCTGTCTGCCTATGAATCCGACCTTGATGATTATAGTGAATTCCTGCACCGCGAAGCTGGGTCAACTGCCGATGATACCGGAATGACGCCTGATAGGCGTGCGTTTCGGGGATGGCTTGCCGATATGGCGGCGCGGGATCTGGCGCGCTCGACAATCGCACGCCGCGTTTCAGCCTTGCGCAGTTTTTACCGCTTTTGCGGGCGTAGCCAGCGGATGGATGTTCCCGACCTTGCTTGGCTACGCGCGCCCAAACCGCCAAAATCAGTTCCCAAACCCGTTTCTGAAGATGACGCGCGCGCGCTTCTTGCGGCTATCTTCAATCGTCGCGGCGATGACTGGGCCAAGCTTCGTGATTTTGCCTTGCTGATGCTGTTATATGGCTGCGGGTTGCGCGTGTCCGAGGCCTTGAGTCTGACCCGCGCTGATTTACCCATTGGCGACTGGTTGCGAATTTCCGGTAAGGGCGGGAAAATTCGTGAAGTTCCTGTGCTGCCTGCGGTTGCTGAGGCAATCGCCGAATATGCGGCAGCCTGTCCGTTTGATCTTAGCGCATCACCAACAGAATTATCAGCCGGACCGACGCCATTGGGGGCGGGTCCATTGTTCGTTAGTGCGCGCGGCAATAATTTCGGATCACGCGCGACCCAACGCCTTGTCGAAACGCTTCGTCTTGAATTGAATTTGCCGCCGCATGTTACCCCGCACGCGCTGCGACATGCCTTTGCCACGCATCTTCTGGGCAATGGCGGTGATCTTCGTGCCATTCAGGAATTGCTGGGGCATGCCAGCCTGTCAACAACGCAGCGATATACAAATGTCGATGCGGCGCATCTGGTCCGGCTTCACAAAGAAACCCACCCGCGCGCGCGTTAAGAGCCATCTCATAAAATTAGCTTTAACCGTGCTGGTTTTTTAGGCGATTTACATGTGGATAGCGCGGCCATCAACCGCCAGCGCCGCCTCTTTAACCGCCTCATTCAAGGTCGGGTGGCCATGACATGTTCGCGCAATATCTTCGGCTGATGCGCCAAACGCCATCGCGGTGGCACATTCATGGATGATCGTTCCCGCCTCATGCCCAATAATGTGAACACCCAGAACACGATCGGTTTCAGCGCAGGCCAGAATTTTCACAAAGCCTTCAGGGTGGCCCTGCGCCCGGGCGCGGCTGTTCGCAGAAAACGGAAAACTGCCCTTGTTAAAGGCAACACCGTCAGCCTTCAGCGCCTCTTCACTTTTACCCAGGGTGGCAACTTCGGGCGCGGTATAGACAATGCCCGGCACCAGATCATAATCAACGTGACCAGCATGGCCCGCCATCATTTCAACCGCCGCAACGCCGTCTTCTTCGGCCTTATGCGCCAGCATCGGCCCGTCAATAACATCACCAATCGCGAATACATTCTCAACCGAAGTCTCAAATCGCGAATCGACCTTGATGCGGCCCCGCTCGCTGAGCGAAACACCCACTGCCTCCAGCCCCAGACCATCCGTAGCCGGATGCCGGCCAACCGCCACCAACGCTATATCAGCCTTGATCACCTCAGCCGTGCCTCCATCCGCAGGCTCAACCGTAAGGCTGACCCCGCTTTTTGTTGTTTTGGCCGACTTCACCGCTGTTTTCAGGCGGAAGTTTAGCCCCTGTTTTTTCGCAATCGCCATGAATTTTTTGGCGATTTCATCGTCCATTCCGGGCAGGATACGCGGCAGAAATTCGATCACCTCAACTTCGGCGCCAAGGCGCGCCCAGACGGTACCAAGCTCTAATCCGATGTAACCGGCGCCGATCACAACCAGTTTTTTTGGGACTGATGCCAGCGCCAAGGCGCCGGTTGAACTGACAATCCGTTTCTCGTCAATTTCGATTCCGGGCAGACTGGAGGCATGGCTGCCCGTAGCAATCAGAATCTGCTCGGCGGTATAGCTTCCAGCATCATCGCCATCCGAAATGGTGATGGACCCCGAACTGTCGATATGCGCGCTGCCTTGAAGGCGGGTGATCTTGTTTTTCTTAAAAAGAAAATCTATCCCCGTTGTCAGGCTGGTCACTATCTTATCCTTGCCATCCATCATTTTGCCAAGATCAAGCGAAACTTTGCCGACGTTGATACCAAACTCGCCAAGACCGCCGCCTGCTGCACCGGCAAAATGCTCCGAGGCATTTAAAAGTGCTTTTGAAGGAATACAGCCGACATTCAAACAGGTGCCGCCAAGCGTCGGACGCTTTTCAACGCACGCCACTTTCATGCCAAGCTGGGCAGCGCGAATGGACGCAACATAGCCGCCGGGCCCGGCGCCAATTACGATCAGGTCAAAATTGGTTTCGCTCATTGGCCAACTCCCGTTGGTGAAGGTTTTATCTATACATTAAACGCCAAGGACAAGGCGACGAGGATCTTCAACAAGGGCCTTAATCCGGGCAAGGAATGACACCGCTTCACGGCCATCAATAATCCGGTGATCATAGGATAGCGCAAGATACATCATTGGCCGAATAACAATGGCATCATCAACAACGACAGGTCGTTTTTCGATCTTATGCATGCCCAGAATGGCGCTTTGCGGCGGGTTCAAAATTGGCGTCGACATCATTGATCCATAAACACCGCCATTCGAGATGGTGAAGGTTCCCCCGGCCATTTCATCAGGGGTAATTTTGCCGGTTCGCGCACGCTCTCCAAACTCGGCAATTTGTTTTTCGATAGAGGCCAAACCCATCTCACCAGCATTACGAACCACCGGAACGACAAGGCCTTGAGGGGTGCCAACAGCAACGCCGATATTGTAATAATTCTTGTAGATAATGTCGGTGCCATCGATTTCAGCATTCACTGCTGGAAATTCTTTTAGCGCCTGAATAGCTGCGGTTACGAACATGCCCATAAAACCTAGGCGGATGCCATGCGCTGTTTCAAAATCCTGCCGATAATCGCTGCGAAGTGCCATTAACGCCGACATATCAATCTCATTAAATGTCGTCAGCATTGCCGCATTATTCTGTGCGGCCTTCAAACGACTGGCAATTATGCGGCGAAGCTTTGACATCGGAACACGCTCTTCGCGCGCGGCATCTGCCTCACTGGGGGTCTGACGCGGCCCACTCTGGGCAGAGGGAATGCTGGTGGGTGCAGACGCCGCAGCCGGCGCGTTTTTCAAATGCGCCAGAACATCACCCTTGGTCAAACGTCCATCAACGCCGCTCGCCTTTATTGTCGCGGGGTTCAGATTGTTTTCCTCAACCAGACGGCGAACTGCTGGTGACAGGGGATGGGTGCCCGCCGCCGCAGAAGGGTCTGCAGATGAGGGTGCAGAAGGTACCGGTGCTTTGCTAGCAGTTTTGGATGCGGCATCATTCGTGGATTCGGATGCCGCTTCAGGCTCAGCTTGTTTTGGGGCAGGTACGGCGCCTTCATTCAAAATGGCAAGAACCGCGCCAACCTCAACCACAGCACCAACCTCGGCTATAATCTCACCAAGAGTTCCCGCATTCGGGGCCGGGACCTCCAGCGTTACCTTGTCGGTTTCGAGCTCAACCACAGGTTCATCGGCTTTAACCGCCTCGCCTGTTTGTTTGATCCAGCGTGCAATCGTCGCGTCGGCCACTGATTCGCCAAGAGCTGGCACTGTAATTTCGATTGCCATGTTATTGATCTCCTAGATCACGTCTGGCCCTGATGGCCGGATTTTTATTCATGAATGTCGTTATTTGTTTTCAACCGCAATAGCGAGGGCATCGGCAACCAGCTGCTTTTGTTCCCGATTGTGCCTTGCCAGCGTTCCGGTCGCAGGCGACGCCGCGGCGTCACGTCCGGCATATATCAGTCGCTGTTGTTTCGCGCCGGCAGCTTGCATCGCATCCTCGATGAAATCACGGACAAAGCTCCAGCTTCCCATATTTTTCGGCTCTTCCTGACACCAAACGAATGTCGCCCCCGGCGTTAATGACAGAAATTCGGTTAGCGCTTTTGCAGGAAACGGATATATCTGCTCGACGCGGACAATTTCGGTGTCCCACAATTCAGCTTCGTCCCGCGTTGAGGCCAGATCGTAATAAACCTTTCCGCTGCATATCACGACGCGCTTGGCCTTGCCGGATTTCACTTTGGTATCGCGTTCATCCAGAACCCGGTGAAAGGTTGTTCCGGGGCCCATATCAGCAAGCAACGACACGCACGCTTTATGACGAAGCAATGATTTTGGCGTCATCACAATCAGCGGTTTGCGGAAATCACGGCGCAATTGGCGGCGTAGCACATGAAAATAATTGGCCGGAGTCGTGCAGTTCACAACCTGCATATTATCCTCGGCGCAGAGCTGAAGATAGCGCTCAAGCCTTGCCGATGAATGCTCGGGGCCCTGACCTTCATAGCCGTGCGGCAACAACAGCACCAACGCATTCATGCGGAGCCATTTTGCTTCGCCCGACGAAATAAACTGATCAATCACGACCTGCGCACCATTGGCAAAATCACCAAACTGCGCTTCCCACATGACCAGAGCATTCGGCTCCGCTTGCGAGAAACCATACTCAAACCC
>CALLKZ010000119.1:0-11180 GCA_938082345.1 uncultured Alphaproteobacteria bacterium | reverse complement strand
GTCAAAAAATCGAAACAATTTTAATGTGAGTATTAAATCAATTATGAGTTGAACAAAGCGGCTTCTTGCAACCTGTTCTAAAATTTGGACTAATAGCAATCCTCCTGTCTTCGTTAACTGCTCATCGTTTCCTGTCAAGCGAGGATCTAAGGCGTTGAAAATATCATCAAAAATCAGGTTTTGCGCGGCCCTAATTGGAATGGCTATTATGCTTTCGCCCGCGGCCTATGCTGGGGAAAGCGTTGCTCAACGAAGCGGCTTTGGCCTAGGGTTTAAGTTGATGCAGGATGTTTGGCGCGGCATTAGTGAGAAGCCAAAAATGACGACATGCCGCCTTGCCGGACGCTCATCGGTAGGGCAAAAGCAGATTTGCGTCTATTCTGGTGCAAATCATACCTATCTTGCAATTTATAATGAAACGGGCGGTTTTTGCTCAAACTCAATTGATTGCCGGTACAGCCCCGATAAAAGCAAAAGCGTTCGTAGTTTAATTCAAACTTTTCATGCCAATAACGATCGATAGGTCCGCCAATTTGAAGGGCTCTGGTGTTGATCCGCACCTGTTGCAGTTTATTTCTTAGCCCGAGCCTTAGTCTTAGCTGGGGTCTTCGCCTTAGCTGGGGTCTTAGCTTTTGCTGGAGCCTTTGCCGGGGCCTTTGCCGGGGTGCTATCTGTGCGGGCGACATTCACCCAACCGGCTAGGTTGGCGGCGGCAACATCCTCGATTACTTTCATTCCGTCGTCACTGTCATTCAGACAGGGAACATAGGTCAGCGTCTCGCCGCCATGCTCGATGAATTCTTCATGTAGCTCAATATCCAGCTCATCCAGCGTTTCGAGGCAGTCAGCCACAAACCCGGGTGCCAGAATCATCACATGCTTATGACCTTCCTCGGCAAGCTTGACCACGCTGATATCGGTGTAGGGCTGCAACCAAGGCTCAGACCCGAAGCGTGACTGAAAGGTTGCGTGAAATTGATCCTTATCCCAGCCAAGCTCTTCACGAAGCAGACGGGCAGTTTTCATGCAGTGACAATGGTAGGGATCGCCCGACATGAAATATCGTTTCGGAATACCGTGGAACGAGACAACCAGCGCATCAGGTTTGCCTGATTTTGCTATCGCGGTCGTTATGCTGGCGGCCAGTGCCTTGATATAGGTCGGGTGATCATGCCATGGGGGTACGGTACGAATGGCGGGTTGCCAGCGCAATTCCAGCGCCCATTTGAACAGCTCATCATTCACCGTTGCGGTGGTTGACGCGGCATATTGCGGATAAAGGGGCATCACCACAATTTGCGTACAACCGCTATCAGTCAGCTTTTGCAACTGGTTCGGAATTGATGGGTTGCCGTATCGCATTGCAAAATCGACGATCAGCCCTTCTTGCTGGAACCGGGCTGCCAGATGTTCGCTCTGCAGGCGGGTGATCCGGCGAAGCGGCGAGCCGTCGGGATCATCCTTTATCCAGATGCGGTCATAGGCAGCGCCAGATTTTTTGGGACGCACGTTCAGGATAATACCGTTCAGAATCACCCACCACAGCAGGCGCGGCACTTCTATCACCCGGCGGTCTGATAGAAACTGCCCCAGATAGCGCCGCATTGATTTTTTATCGGTGGCGTCAGGCGTTCCCAGATTGACCAGCAAAAGGCCGGTGCGACCATGCGGCGGAAAATCGGGGTGATCATCGGGTCTGACAGTTAAGGGCATAACAGGCCTCGCTCAAAATAACCGGCGGGCATGCCGGCATATCATCTGGGGAACATATCGGATTAAATTGACCCGTTGTCAGCCTATTTTTGCGACAGGGCTTTCAGCTGCAACCTGGTCCAGAACCAGTCGTAACGACGAGATCAAATGGTCAATCATCGCATCATCATGGGCCGGGCCGGGGGTCAGACGAAGACGTTCTGTACCGCGCGGCACGGTGGGGAAATTGATCGGCTGAACATAGATACCGTGATCATCCAGTAACAGCTGGCAAATCCGGCGGGTGGCGGCGGCGTCCCCGATCATCACCGGAACGATATGCGTATCCCCTTCCAGAATGGGAATCCCGGCTTTGCGGGCTTCGGCTTTCAGCCTTTCGGATTGCCGTTGCTGGGCAGCTCTCTCATCGCTGGACGCCCGCAGATGGCGAATAGCTGCATGCGCGGCGGCGGCAACGGCGGGCGGCATCGCGGTGGTGAAAATAAAGCCCGAGCCGTGGCTGCGCACGGTATCGCAAATAACGTCGGTTGCCGCGATATATCCCCCTGCCGCGCCAAACGCTTTACCCAGAGTTCCTTGAATGACGTCAATCTGCGAGCCTAGGCCGCGCATCGCAGCAATGCCGCCGCCCTCATGGCCATACATGCCAACCGCATGAACTTCATCAAGATAGCTCATCGCGTTATATTGTCTGGCAATGGCGGCTATATCTTCAATTGGGCTGGTATCTCCATCCATCGAATAGACGGATTCAAAAACCACAATTTTGGGCCGGTCAAGCGGCTGGGCGGCGAGAATCGATTCCAAATGCGCGACATCATTATGTTTGAAAATAGCTTTTTGCGACTTCGACATCCGGATTCCCGAGATGATCGAAGCATGGTTCATTTCATCTGATAGGATCAGGCAGTCCGGTAATTGTGATGCCAGTGCTGACAGGCTGGCCTCGTTCGCCACATATCCGCTGGTGAAGGTCAATGCCCGTTCTTTGCCATGCAGGGCCGCAAGCTCATCCTCAAGGCTGACCAATGCGTGACTGGTTCCCGAGATATTGCGGGTACCGCCGGCTCCGGCGCCGCCAGAAGCAACCGCATGCTGCATTGCTGAAATCACGTCGGCGTGTTGACCCATGCCAAGGTAATCATTCGAGCACCACACGGTCACATCCTGAATGCCGCCATCATGGTGGCGGCGCGCCATTGGATGGCGGCCAGCGACGCGTTCAAGCTCGACAAAATGCCGATAGCGGTCCTCGCTTTTCAGGCGGTTCAGCGCCGCGGTGAAGCGGGCGTCATAATCTATTCGCTCGGTCATCTTAATCACATCGATTTTACTGTGAACTGATAATACGCACTTTAGCAGCCATAATAAACAAAGGCACTTCGGATCAATATATAGGGTACCTGAACGCCAAAAGATACGCACCCGGTGGTCAATTTTTGATAGTGCGTCATTGCGCCGCTACATATTGGCGCCAATTCACGCCAATGTTACGCGACTTTGGCGGGGACTTCCAGACGCGCTGCCGAGAATTTTAACTCGGGAATTTTACCATAAGGGTCCAGTGCCGGGTTGGTTAGATAGTTGGCCGGTGCCTCAAAGAAACAAAACGGCACAAAAATCAGTCCGCTAGGCAGTTTTGGATCAACGCGTGCGGCAAGTTCAATTTCGCCCCGGCGCGTAACCACCCGCACCAGTGACCCTGCTTCAACTTGCAGGCTGGCCAGCGTTTCGGGGGCCATATGAACTTCGGGCTCGGGTTCCAGCGCGTCAAGAACGCTAGCGCGGCGGGTCATTGATCCGGTATGCCAATGTTCCAGCAGTCGTCCTGTCGTCATAACGATTGGAAACTGTGCATCAGGGGTCTCGTCAGGCGGCAGAATATCGGCTGGCGTCATCCGGCCACGGCCATTTGCGGTTGGAAATCCATCGCCAAAAATCACATCCTGCCCAACGCTATTTTCATCAGCGCAAGGATAGGTTACCGCGCCTTCATCGCACAGGCGCTGCCAGGTGATGCCGGTCAGCGACGGCATTACCATGCGCATTTCTCCAAAAATATCCCGCGGGTGCGTATAGCTCCAGCCCAGCCCCATCCGGTTGGCAATTTCCTGAATGATCCACCAATCCTGTTTTGCATCGCCCGGCGGTTGCACGGCTTTGCGGCCCATTTGCACACGCCGGTCAGTGTTGGTGAAGGTGCCATCTTTTTCGGGAAAGGCAGATGCCGGTAAAATAACATCGGCAAAGGCAGCGGTTTCGGTCATAAAAATATCCTGAACCACCAGAATATCTAGGTTTGCCAGTGCGGCACGGGCATGCGTCTGGTCGGGGTCGGACATCGCCGGATTTTCGCCCATGATATACATCGCCCTGATATCGCCATCATAGGCGGCGTTGGTAATCTCAACAACGGTCAGCCCCTTTTGCGGGTCGAGCTCGGTTTGCCACAGGGATTCATATTTGGCGCGAATATCATCATTGTTAACGGACTGATAGTCGGGAAAAAACATCGGCACCAAACCGGCATCAGAGGCGCCCTGAACATTGTTCTGACCGCGCAATGGATGCAAACCGGTTCCCGCCCGCCCGACATTGCCGGTCAGTAGCGCCAGCGAAATCAGACAGCGTGAATTATCCGTCCCGTGTGTGTGCTGCGAGATGCCCATGCCCCAGAAAATGATTGCGCTTTTGGCAGTTGCAAAGCCGCGCGCCACTTTGCGGATATCCCCCGGATCAAGACCGCATATCGGGGCCATCGCTTCCGGGGTGCTGTGCGCTGTACGCGCCTTTAGCTCTTCGAGGCCTTCGGTATGTTTTTCGACATAGTCACGGTCATACAATTCTTCGGAAATGATCACATTGATCATCGCATTCAGCATGGCAACATCGCTGCCCGGCTTAAATCGCAAGGACGCCTCGGCATAGCGGTCAAGATGCTGACCGCGTGGGTCCATCACATATAGCCGCGCGCCCTTTTGGGCAGCGTTTTTAATAAAGGTTGCAGCCACTGGATGATTAACCGTGGGGTTTGCGCCAATCACGATGATCGCCTCGGCGTTGCGGCATTCGGAAAAAGACGCCGTGACCGCGCCGGATCCGATATTTTCCAGCAAGGCAGTAACCGAAGACGCATGACACAGGCGCGTGCAGTGATCGACATTGTTGGTCTTAAATCCGGTGCGAACCAGTTTCTGAACTAGATAGGCCTCTTCGTTTGATCCTTTTGCCGAGCCAAAACCAGCCATTGCCGAGGGACCGAAATGATCCCGAACATGGGCAAGGCGGTCTGCTGCAAGATCTAGTGCTTCCTGCCAGCTTGCCTCCCTGAAATGGGTCAGCGGATTGGCTGGATCAAACGGCATCGAGGCAGATTTTGGGACATCATCCCGCCGGATTAGCGGTTTCGTCAAACGCTCGGGGTTGGCGATATAATCGAACCCATACCGCCCTTTTACGCAAAGCCGACCTTGATTTGCCGGTCCTTGGCGACCAGAAACTGCGACGATCTTTTCATCCTTGATTGAAAATGTCAGCTGGCATCCAACCCCGCAATAGGGGCACAGCGAATCCACATGATTATCCGGCGTGATGGCTAGTTTCTGGCTATCATCAAGCATGGTTTTTGGCATCAGCGCGCCGGTTGGACAGGCCTGCACACATTCCCCGCACCCAACGCAGGTAGACGCGCCCATATCATCGCCAAAATCAAAAACGATATGCGCATCAGCGCCGCGTCCGGCCATGCCGATGACATCATTTACCTGAACTTCACGACAAGCACGGACACACAGATTGCACTGGATACAAGCATCCATATTAACCGCGATTGCAGGGTGGCTGGTATCAGGGGCAGGGGCGGCCTTGGCCGGAAAGCGTGAGACGCAAGCATCCTGATCTTCGGCATAACGCCACAGGTCTGATTCCGGATCATGCGCTGCTGCGCGTGCGGGCTGGTCCGAGATCAGCAATTCCATCACCATCTTGCGCGCAGTTTTGGCGCGGTGAGACTGGCTGGCTACCACCATGCCGGGGGTTGGTGTGCGCACACATGAGGCGGCAAGTACGCGCTCCCCCTCAATTTCAACCATACAGGCGCGGCAATTGCCATCGGCCCGATATCCATTTTCATCCTTATAACAAAGATGCGGAATATCGGTTCCTTTGCGCGCGGCCACCTGCCAGATGGTTTCATCCGGTTTTGCGGTTATTTCGGTGCCATCCAGGGTGAAAACTATGTCCTGACCGGTTGCCGAATTTTCTGTTGATCCGTTCATTTTGTCCCCCGGGCGGGTTTAATTTCTCGGCCATGTTTGCGTGCGGTTGCGATATCTTCGGGAAAATGCCGCATGACGCTGGTCAGCGGGTTCGATGCTGCTTGTCCAAGGCCGCAAATGCTGGCGTCGGCCATCGCAACAGATAACTCGCCAAGAAGCTCAGTATCCGGGGCAGGGGATGTCATCATCGCCACAGCCTTTTCGGTACCATTGCGGCACGGCGTACATTGACCGCAGCTTTCATGCGCAAAGAACTGCAGCAAATTGGTGGCGGCGTCCCACATATTGTCCTGATCCGATAGCACGACAACAGCGTGTGATCCGACAAAACATCCTTCTTCGGCAAGCTTACCGCCAAAATCCAGCGGTATATGGCCTTTTTCGGCTGGCAGAATACCGCCCGATGCGCCGCCCGGAAGATAGGCTTTAAAGCTGTGCCCATCGGCCATGCCGCCACATTTCTTGATAAGCTCCAGAACGGTTGATCCGGCCGGGGCCAGAACCACCCCCGGATTTGCAACGCGCCCCGAAACAGAAAAGCTGCGCGGTCCGGGATGCCCGTCTTGCCCCTGATCATTAAACCAGCTTGCGCCATTTTCAATGATATCGCGAATCCAATGCAGAGTTTCCACATTATTAACCAGCGTTGGCCGGCCAAAAATACCGTTTTCGGCAACATATGGTGGGCGGTGGCGGGGCAGGCCGCGTTTGCCTTCAATAGATTCGATCATCGCCGATTCTTCACCGCAGATATAAGCGCCAGCCCCACGCCGGATATGAAGATCAACATGCGATGCCAGCCCAGCGCGCACTATTTTTTCAATCTCGCGGCGAAGCAATGCGATAATTTCAGGATATTCATCGCGCATATAAATATAGCAAACGTCGATATCGACCACCTTGGCGGCGATCAGAATAGCTTCGATCATGCGGTGCGGGTCCGACGATAGGTACAGCCGGTCCTTAAAGGTGCCGGGCTCGCCTTCATCACCATTAACCGCCATCACGCGCGGCCCGGGCTGGCCGGCAACGATGCGCCATTTGCGCCCGGTCGGAAAACCTGCGCCGCCAAGGCCGCGCAACGCAGTCTCGTCAAGTGTGCTTAAAACATCCTCATTGCTTCGCGTTCCCTCCAGAAGAGACTGCAAAACCGCATAGCCACCGTTGGCGCGGTAGCTTTCAAAATCAATGGCTGACGAAATAACATCCGGGTGGTCGTCTGATGCGCCTTCAGTATTGGCATTGTAAAGCTGCTCAAAACTGGCTTTTCCTATGAGCTTGTGACCAACCGCCGCGGCAGGGGCCTTGTCACACGCGCCGATGCAGGGTGCTGCAAGGAAACGGATTTTGTCTGAAGCATAGGGTTGCAGACGTTCCAGCAAATCTTCACCGCCAGCCATCATACAGGATAATGAGGTGCAAACCCTGACTGTGCATGACGCTGGTGCTGCTTCACCTTCGCGAACGAGGTCGAAATGGTCGTAAAAGCTCGCCACTTCCCAGACTTCGGCCATTGGCAGGCGCATGATATCAGCCAGTGCCGCTAGATGCCGTGCCGACAGATGTTTATATTCGTCCTGAATGATATGCAGGACCTCAATCAGCATGTCGCGCGCTGGCACTAATGATCCCAGCAATGCCTCGATCTCGGCAAGCGCTACCGGATCGACCATTCGCCCTTTAGGTTTATATTTACCTTTGCCGCGACTGGATTTTGATCCCTGTCGCCGCCCGGCCGGAACGCCTGCTTCGTCCAACTGATAACTCCCCCAGTAAACCCCGCTGCCCGCGGAGGTGTCATAAACCTCTGTGGTCACTATTACCGTCCAAGCCCTTGTTCACACCACCAGAAACGTCACGCAATGACGTAATTAGAATGTTATAGTCTTTTGCAGGGTATTGCCTAGATTAGTCAACTCCAAGTTGGGGCCAAGTTAGACGTCATCTTCAAGTTAGGCACCATCACCAAGTTAGGCGTCATCGTCAAGTTTAACTTTAATCAGCTCAATAATGGCACAATTGATCATTTGTTTGCCTGCATTGGCGAAATTCACCGTCACATTTTTTCCGACAATTGACTGTACCTGCCCTAATCCCCAATCGGGCTGGTTGGGGTGGCGAACAAAATCGCCTAATGAGAAATACAACATGATTAATTCAGCTCAAAAAACGGCCCTGATCAGGCCAAGGACAAAAGTGTTATAACGCACCCTATTCCAAAGGATAGAAAAAAGGGGACCCAGTTCGCTCCCCTCTTTTGGTCTGATTTGTTTGGTCTGATTTGTTTGGACTAATTTGTTTGGACTGGCTTTTTGGCGGCTTTTTTCATTAGTGCCGTCTAATTAACGCGGCGCGCACCCCCGGTTAACTGGCCCGCATTGAGGATATTTTCTGGTTTGCCTGATCAGACATTGTGGCCGACAATTCATCCTCTTCAATTGATGATGGCAGCGATTCGGGTGTCTGGTTTGTCGATTCGGTTTCCCGAAGGATGTAACCCTGACCCCATACTGTATCAATGCTCATCCCGCGGGCACCGGAAAGTTCCAATTTACGGCGAAGCTTGCAGATAAAAACATCGATGATTTTTGGCTCAGGCTCATCCAGCCCACCGTAAAGATGGCTCAAAAACGCAGCTTTACTCAACACGGACCCTTTGCGCAGTGCCAGAAATTCAACAATGCGGAATTCCTTGCCGGTCAGCGGCAACGGATGCTAATTAATCAGCGCAAGATGCCGGTTCAGATCAACATCCAGATTGCCAACCGTTACGGTGGCAGAGCTATGCCCGTGGGTGCGGCGGATGATCGCGTCCAGATTGGCCAGCAATTCAAACCTGTCGAACGGTTTGGTCAGATACCCGTCTGCACCGGCGCCAAGTGCGGCAATTTTGTCATCCGTACTGGCGTTACCCGATACCACCAAGATAGGGACCGGCATATGATTTTTGCGAATCAGACGGGCAAGGCGCGTGCCGTCACCGTCAGGCAGGTTAATATCAAGCAACACAGCATCTATAATGTTATGCTTCAACTCGGCAAGAGCGGTTTCGATATTGTGCGCTGTTGTTTGAAAATGTCCTGCCTCTTCGAGGGTCATTCCTAAAACATCCGCTACGACCGGATCATCTTCTACAATAAGAATGTGCATGACTGTAATTCCTAAATAACGTTAAAACCATTCCCGCATCGTTGCCCGGCGCCAGTGGAAGGACGGTCCACAGGTTCCAAGTTCCAAATTGTTCCTTAAGAAAACCGTAATATAGTCGGTTTGATCTCTCAATTCACATATGCGTGATTCATCTAATAGTAATATTTCTTACTAATTAAAAGCATTTTTTTAGAACTATCAAAACAAATATGCTCTTGATGAAAGCGGTGTTTTTGTGTATTTGCATCATTATATTCACCCAAAAGTCGTTCCGAAAGGCCGCAGATGTAGTCCTTTCGGGTATCTATTTGGATAATATCCGGGTTCCATTTGGGATCGTGCCATTTGGGCTCGTGCTAGGGCATCTAGGGTGTCAATTGAACTTATGCAATTGGACAATTTTGAGGAGTTTGTAAGCCGAAAGCTACTCTTTAGAATGGGGTGTAAAATGACCAAGACCAATAGAAATGAAGTAAATGATGCTGCTACGGATCCCGCTATGGATCCCACTACGGATAAGGGCGCTGCAAGTAAAGCTAAGACGAAAAATACCACTTCAGCCAAGCCAAAGACAGCCAAGCCAAAGACGGCCAAGCCGAAGGCTGGCGTCAAAAAGGCTGGCGTCAAAGAAGCTGCCTCAACGATTCTCGTGCCCGAAGGCTACCGCCCCAGCGATGATGAAGAATTCATGAACCCGATGCAGCTCGCTTATTTTCGGCGCAAGCTACAGGATTGGCGCGCCGAGCTATTGGAAGAGGCCAGCGAGACCATCACCGATCTGTCACATGAAAATCTACACCAGCCTGACGCGATGGACCGTGCCCAGATTGAGAGCAACGCCACCATCGATCTTCGTACCCGCGACCGTGAGCGCAAGCTGATCCAGAAAATTGAAAGTGCTTTGCGGCGGATTGATGACGGATCCTATGGGTATTGTGTTGAAACGGATGAGCCGATTAATCTGCGTCGCCTTGAGGCCCGCCCGATTGCGTCGCTCAGCCTACATGCCCAAGAGCGTCACGAGCGGATGGAGCGAATCCACCGCGACGATTAAATATATGCCAAGCAGGGTAAATATATGCCGAGCAGGGCGGCGCGTTTTGGCGATTTGGCGAGCCTTCATCATAACGTGATAATGCTATCTTAAATTGTGGTTCGATCATCTCTAGTAAAAATCACGGCTGACCCGATTTTGGGTGGCCGTTTTTTGTTTGTTCTGGTTTATTAAGAAAAAAATAGAACAAAACATGAATATTTACTTGATAAAAGAACAAAAGAGGTACATGCTGTTGTTCAAATAACAGGATTTTCGGCTCAGAACCGAAAAGCCAGCGCGGGAAATGTTTGGTTTTCGCGCCTAACCTTGCCGCAGATAGGCGGGGCCAGCAGATCAGGAAACTTTCCGAATGGACAGGGTCTGGTGGCTATGCAAGAAGGATGAATGATATGGCTGGAGTCGTAGTGGAACTGAATATGAAAAGTGAAGATAAAGATAAGGCATTAGAGGCAGCTATCGGCCAGATTGAAAAGGCTTTTGGCAAGGGATCAGTTATGAAACTGGGCCAGCGCGACTCGGTGGTTGACGTTCAGTCAATTTCAACTGGATCGTTGGGCCTTGATATTGGCCTTGGCATCGGTGGCTTTCCAAAGGGCCGGATTATCGAAATCTACGGACCGGAATCATCGGGCAAGACAACCTTGGCGCTTCATGCTGTTGCCGAATCACAGAAAGAAGGCGGCAATTGTGCTTTTGTTGATGCCGAACACGCTCTGGACCCGGCTTATGCGCGCAAACTCGGCGTTAATATCGACGATTTGCTGATCTCACAGCCCGATGCCGGTGAACAGGCGCTGGAAATTACGGATACGCTCGTCCGGTCCGGTGCCATTGATGTGCTGGTGGTTGATTCTGTTGCCGCATTGGTGCCGCGCGCTGAACTTGAAGGCGAAATGGGCGACCATCACGTTGGTCTACAAGCCCGCCTGATGAGTCAGGCGCTGCGTAAACTTACATCTTCGATTGCCCGCAGTAATTGTCTG
>CALLKZ010000118.1:0-50529 GCA_938082345.1 uncultured Alphaproteobacteria bacterium | reverse complement strand
ATTTACCGCCGCATCTTTGATACATCCTGATGGCATGAAGTTTGCTTAAAGAGGGAAGGATTTTTTCATCCACCTCACAAAGGGAGATACATGATGTCTTATTCACACCTCGCTATTACAGTCCTGTTTGACGGGTCTTTGGAGCGTCTGGGTACGTGTCTTAAAAGCATCGGCTCGCAGGTTATGCCGGCAAATACCAAAGTCAGCCTGTTGTTGGCGCATCGCAGTGACGAGATTTCTGTTGCCCAACTGCAGCCGCATTTAGACAACACCGACATAAAGGTCCAACTTGTCGAAATAGATGATCCTCACAATGATAGCCTGATCTACCGGAACCAATCCATTGCCGCCCTCACTGCCTCAATTCCGCAAGACGCAGACTGGGTTTGGCTTTTTGATGAAACGGCTCGCCTCTATTCAAAAACGTCGTTGATAACGGTTGATGAGACGATCATGCGGTCTAACGACGCTGATTTTGATTTCATCCATCTTTGCCGTGCAAGTCGTTCAAACGATACCGGACAGCTTGAGGTCAGCAACGCAGTCAAGCTTTGCGAAGATCATGGCTATCATGAGATCTTTGGCAATATGGCATCGATGGCGTTGAAAACAGAGGTTTTGAAGAACGCATTTGGACATTATTTTCAAGAGCATGTCAGTCTAGCCGTTACAACTGACACTGACCTGACAGAATTCACCCATACGAAGTTTCTTTATCTGGCGCTTTGCGAGGGCAAGGCTGCCCTTTTGGATCGCAAGATTGTTGAAACCCAACTCAGCAAATTTGACGAAGCTGCTGGTGACACTCTGGACATGACATCCTTCACCCTTATACAGGATTTGATCAATCTTGGTGAGGCAATTACTTTTAAACCCCGGTGGAGTCCGAAATTCTTTAGATGCAATGAATCCTCTCTTTGGACAGAAACTCTGAAGCAGCAGGTCATAGTGCTGAATGGTTTGGATGAAACTTCCAATGCCTTTGATCAGGTTGCAGTAGGATTTATTGATAACTGGCAGGAGATTTGGCAGCTAGTAGATTTTATCAAATGCGAGAAGACCCAAGACCTACTCAGAAATTTGGTGAAAGATGCTCTTGGGAAAACACTCGATTGTCTGCGGGATGAGCGCCGTGATAAAAGTTTACTTCATGAGTTTCTGCGAATTGAAATCGAAAATCAGGATATCTATCCAACAACGACCATCAATCTTGACGCTGGCGATGCGGCGATTAAGCTAACCGCCTGATCACGGCAAGGTGCCAATCCTCAAGGCACCTGACTTCAAGGTGCCTGACCCAGGGTTCGAGGAGCGTAATCTGAGCCCCGCTATCTGGATCAATATTTGAAGACAAAACAACAAAGCCGCGCTTGCATAGCGCGGTTTTTTTCATGAGGGATGGAGAAATAGTAGGGAGAATGACCCGTCTGTTGGCCCGAGTTTTGGTGTTGGTTAGCCTTAAGCTATCAGATCGAAAAGGCTCAGCTGGCTGATTCTAGCGAAGGTCTTCTGGGCCGTTTCCTTGTTCAGCAACAGCATCTGAAGATCGGTGACAATTTTAGCCAGATCCGCATCTTCCATCTCACCAATATTTTCAGTCAGGGCCATCTGGCGATTTTCCAATACACCCCGCTGGTTGTCGGCCTTGTTCATCTCGGCACCAACCCACGCCCGCTGATCGGCAAAATGCGCCGCTGCCTTGCGAAGATCGTCAATTGGCATGGTTGATCCGTTACCAGCCTTCAGTTCAGTCACCATAGTCTTCAGCGTGTCAAAAATGGTGGTAACTCCACCAGCACTATTTGGCACACGCTCAAAGACAGTTGCACCGTCCAACGTGGTTTGAAGGCGCATGGCATTGGAAATTTTTACCTCGTGAACACCGCGATCCCCAGTATAGTCGACATTGCCTTCGCTATCGGTCTCGAACGGTTTTTCACCGACTTTAAAACCACCAAAAATGGCTCGGCCGCTGCTATCCGATGAATTTGCAATGTCACGGATGTTGTTCAGCAATCCTTCAATTTCAATGGCAATGGACTGTCGGCCATCGCTATTGCTGTCCGAAGCTGCCTGCAAAGCAAGCTCATAGCTGCGCGTTGTCAAATTGCTGACCTGTTCAAGCGCGGTTTCAGTCAACGATAGCTTTACATAGCTAAGATCAATATTGCGGATAAACTGTTCGGTCTGACCAAGCTGGTCGCCAACGACCATCACCCGTGCAGCCAACACCGGATCATCAGAGGGATCAACCAGTCCTTTGCCGGTGGCAACCTGTTCCTGTTTCTTTTGAATTTGATTGGTAAGATCAGCAAAACTCTCAATAGATTGCTGCGTGAACACCTTATTACTAACTTGCATTATCTTACCTTTTCAAAAATTAGTGCCCCAGAATTACATATCCCGGACCTGCTCAAACCTAAACCGCGTCCAAAAGAACCTGGAAAATCTCACGCGCTGCGGACAAAATTCTGGCCGATGCCTGATATGCCTGCTGCTGCTGAATCAAATTGGCAGCTTCACTATCAAGGCTAACTCCTGAGAAGGATGACTCCACCTCGATGCTTGCATCGCGCAGTTGTTTTGCTGCTTCGTTCGTTGCCGCCGTTGACTGAAGCGTTGAGCCAATTTCCGAGATCATTCCAGCGAAAACTTCTTGAAACCCGCCACGACCATTCGATGAATTCTGCAAATCCGTAAGTGCCAGCAAGTTCCTAGCATCACCGTCGGCGTTGCTATTCGCAGAGATGAAAAATTCATCATTGGCAATCAGACTGCCCGAAAAATTTACATTCAATCCAACTGCCGAAGCCACCTGCTCGCTATCAAGCGTCCGGGTAGCCAGCGATGTGCTGGTGGCGGTGTCGATAAATTCTACCGTTCCAGCGCTTGCATCCAGAACTTTTACGGTGACGTCCCGGGGCAAAACCGGAGTGCCCTCGGGCAGCGTATCATAACTCGCCGCCAGCTTGCGCGCTCCGCCCCCATTAACAAGGATCAACAATTCTTCATCGGGAAGGTTGGTAAGAGTGATCCGCTCACCAACTGCGCTTGCACCAGACACACTTGCAGACATCGTCGCGGACCCGTCTGACAAGGTCGCGGAAATACGCGCACCATTGATGGTAAGCTCAAAACCATAGGTCGAAAAACCAGCAACCGTCTGCAAAGTGCCAGTACCGCCTGCCGTTAGACCAAAAGCGGTTGCCGCGGTGGAATTGCCGCTAAGATTACTCTCCGAAAGGACAGAAATATTGCTGGATGAAATGGTTCCGCTGGTTGATGACACATATAAAACTTTGTCTTTTCCGAAGAAAGCGCGAAGCCGACCTTCTTCGCCCCCGGTTACGACAACCTCATCATCCACCATGCTGATCTGATATTGATTATTCTCAAAGGAAACAGAGACGCTGGTTCCATTAGCCGGAATGCTGGACACCGCAGTGCCCGTCAACGCTGCGATAGGCGCATCATCCCGAAACTTTTTGATCATCGCGGCAGCCACATCAGCGTGCGATGCGTCCTTGCCAAAATCAGTAACAGTGACGGTTTTGGAAACGCCTTCAACGGTCAACGTGTAGGACGAGGTGTCATAATGTGCCGCTTTGCCGTCGGAGGCCGAGATGGTGGCATCAATATCGCCAAGCCGCAGAAAGTCAAACGTGCCGCCGGCGCCACTCACCGTTGATGTAATCAAGTTTTCCGTTGAGGTCGATTTATGACTGACCCCAACGCCAAGATAACCGCCATCGGTATTCAAATAGGTGCTGTTGTAAAGCGCCGCTGCATCAAACCCGTTCGCAACTGTAAGCAAACTTGCCTGATCGCTAGCGCTGAGCGCACTACCAGCAATGTGGCGACCCTCACGCGTGAAAATCTGAATGTTTGACGCGGTGGTTTCCTGCGCCGTCAACTCGGCTGTGACCGTTGAACCTGAACCGTAAGTGACGGTTCCGCTGACAAAATCATTAGAGCCAAGGGAGATGGATAAAGCACCACCACTTCCCGCCGCCTGACCACCAAGATCGGCAAGAGAGACGGAGCTACCGTCACCCAATGTTCCAGTGATCGCACCAACATTCAAGAGATCGGCTATTTCACTAGCATTGGGCCAACCGGTACCAGTGTCGGAAAACGATGCGTGATTTAGTGAAAATGTGGCGGTGGTCTGATTTCCGCTGGCATCTTCGCTAACCAAAACCATACTGCTGACAGTTGACAGGCTGTCGTCAGCGATGGTGAATTTGGCAACGCTTTGCTGAAAAAGACTGACAATATCAAGATTATCGATATTTCCCGGAACAACCGAAACAGCGCCATCCGTCAGAAAGCTTGTCGAGGCAATGGTAGAAATACTGTTTCCGAAAAGTGACTTAACGTCATCAAGGCCGCTGGCAGCCGGCCCGGTGGTATCAGTGACAACCAGATCAGCGGTACTGGCATTACTACTGCCGGAATACACCAGACGCGTCGATGCAGCGGCAAATTCTTCACCGCGCTGCAAGGCGAAAGTCATACCTTCGGCGGCGGCGCGCGTCGGATCAATGATAATCTGATCACCATCAAAAGGCTCACCAAAGAACCGCAGAGTCATTCCGGGTAATGTTGCAGTCGCACCACCAGTCGCCAATTTAGTGCCTAAACGATCCGTTGCTGTCCATTTACCCGTGGCATCGGCATAGGTAAAAGTGACCGCTTTAGGCGCAATACTGGAGATGTCGTCAACATCCACTTCGGCATAGGATTGGCCAACATTGGACACGCCAATTTCAACAATCGGCCGGTTTGAAAGAAACAGGTCACCACCCTGATTACCATCAAGATTCAGGCCCTTGTGGTGAACTTCATTCAATTGCTGCGCAGTTGAAAAAGCCAGCTCATCAATTTCCCCCTGCGTTTCAAAAACAGTTCGATATCCATCAGAATACCCTGCCAGACTGCCATTTATAATCTGATTTGTGGTGGTTTGTTGACCGGGCAAACCAACTTTGTAAACCAGCCTGTTATCAACATTTTCCATGCTAATATTAATGGACCGGCTTGCTTCAACAATTTTAGGACCGGCAATTGACTGGCCAAGACGAATCGTTGCCCGGCCCTGATTATCCAGAGTAACGTTGACTTGCGCATATTTGCTCATCTTATCGATCAGTTTGTCGCGATTATCCAACAGCGACTTTGATGAACCGCTGTCAGAACTAGTCAGCTGACTGTTCACATTGGCAAGCGAGGTGGCTAATCCGTTCAGATCGCTGACACCTTGACGCGCCTGTGTTGCCAGACCTTCTTTTAGCGAGCGAAGTGTGCGCGCAACTTCATTGAAGTTTTCAGCAACTGCCTCACCGCGCTTTTTGGCAACAATACGCGGCCCCATCTCGGCCGGTAGATTACTGATATCGTGAAGACCGGCGAAGAATTGCTCCAACGAGGTCCCGATATTGCTGTCCCCAGGCATAAGAATGGCCTGTATCTGCTCAAGGGCCCGCAAATAGGTGGTCGATGTCTCGGTGCTTGCGGTGGCGTCACGAACCTTATTCAGCAGAAATTCATCAAACGACCGTTTGACGTCATTTACCCTGACACCCAGACCAGCGTTGCTGCTGACGCCGTAAACATCACCGCGAATACCGCTGACCTCATGCAGGTCTGCTTCCCGGCGCTTATAGCCTTCAGTATTCACATTGGCGATGTTCTGGCCAGTGACAGCCAGCGCCCTGCGATAGGATTGAAGACCAGACCGGCCAATGTCAAACAGGTTGGACATACCCTATTTCACCTGTCCTTCAAACTGGCGGATAAGCGCTTCGGCAATGCCAAGATTAACCTGGCCCGCCATGCTGTTTGAATATTCGCGATCAAGCATCTCTTCATAAGTGGATTTTGCATTGCTACCGAAAAGGTCTTCGGCAAGCTTTGCTGAGCGCGCCTGTTTCAAAAACTGATTCAAAAAGATCGCTTCAAATTGCTCGGCTGCATCACGAAGTTCCGAATTGGGAGCAGGTGCAGGCATATGCGCGTCTTCGGCGGCATGACGAACCGCATCAAACATATTTGACATATCCATATTCATTTTTGCAGCTCCCTAGATCACAATAATTTCAGCACGAAGCGCACCAGCTTCACGAAGCGCCTCAAGAATTGCCACCAGATCAGCAGCACCGGCACCAACGCCATTAATCGCATCAACGATATCGGAGAGCTCGGTTCCCGGATCAAAAACAAAGGCCTTCGCCGGTTCTTCTTCAATGGTAATTTCGGTGTCATCTACCGCGGTAATTTCACCCGGTGCTACGACAGCGCCTTGCGCATTCTGGGCAACATTATTCGCCTGAAAAACGTCCTTATCTTCATTAACCCGCACCGTCAGCGATCCATGCGTTACCACCGAAGGTGTAACCCGCACATCACCACCAATGACGATGGTGCCAGTCCGTGAATTCACGATGACCTTTGCTGCGGGCATTGCCGGGTTAACCTCGATATTTTCCAAAAGACTAATGAAGGAAACTTTTTGCGACGGGTCGGACGGGGCGCGAACCTTAATCGAAGACGCATCTAGCGGCACCGCAACCTGTGGGCCAAAAACATCATTCACAGCGTCGGCAACCCGCATCGCAGTGCTGAAGTCCGCCTGATGCAAATTTAGCAAAATATTTTCGTTTGATTGAAATGGCGTGTCGACCATTCGCTCAACCGATGCACCGCGCGGAATGCGGCCAACTGTCGGAACATTGACAATCACCGACGAGCCATCATTGCCCTCAACCCCAAGTCCGCCAACAACAAGATTGCCCTGTGCAATCGCATAGGTCTCACCATCCGCACCAAGAAGCGGTGTCATCATTAACGTGCCGCCACGCAGCGACCGGGCACCACCAATGGTAGAAACAGTAATATCAAGACGCTGGCCCGGCTTCATGAAAGCAGGCAATTCCGCTGTCACAATAACAGCGGCTGCATTCTTGGCAGTAAGATTGGATGCCTCAGTAACAAGGCCAAACTGCGATACCATTGACTGCAAAGATTGCAATGTAAGACCAGAAGAACCGTCACCCGTTCCTGCAAGGCCGACAACCACACCATAGCCAACAAGCTGGTTCGAGCGAACACCGGCGATCGAGGTCATATCCTTTAGACGGTCGGCGAGCGCAACATTTGCCTTGACGGCAAAGGCGGCACTGGCAGCAACGGCCAAAAACAGTGTCACAAGGATTTTTGCCATTCTATGGTGCATTCTTGTTCCTCCTTAATGAGATACCCGACCAATATGCGCCCACCTAATATCGGGGTGAACTCATTGGCGACCCTAAAGCGGTGATAAGGTGCGCAACGTCCGGCTCAGCCATCCTTGGCGGCTAGAATCTGCAATTTCACCGGCACCAACATAAACTATTTCAGCATCAGCAATTCGGTTAGAGGCCACAAGGTTCGTGGCTGAAACATCTTCAGGTCTGATCAAACCCGTCAATCTGATATATTCATCGCCGTTATTCAGCCGTAGCTTTTTCTGGCCAGCAATTTCCATATTTCCGTTTTCAAACACCCGCGTCACGGTAACGGTAAGATAACCGGTCAGTGAATTTGACTGGGCAGCATTACCAGACCCGCTAAAGCTTCGCGTTGTGCCAGCCTTCAAAGGATCGACGCCCTTATCAAAGCCGCCGGTAAATAGGTTCGGCAACCCGATGGGAAGATCTACATCAAACGCATCAGACTTTGCCGAGGCTGCAGTCTGCGCCTTGGTAGCACTGAACTGCTCGGACAATGCGACTGTCAAAATATCGCCAACATCGCGGGCGCGAATGTCGCTTGCAAAAAGACCGTTCGAGCTTGCCTTATAGATACCACCAGTTGGTGCAAGGCGATCAGCCTTCAAGTGCGACGCCGGATAGATCGGCTTAAAATCAAGTGATGCCTGATTCTCAACATAGGTTGTGCAACCGGCTGTCATCATAGCCAGCGCAACAAGTCCTGCACCTCTAAATTGCGCGGCGCCTCTAAATTTTTTGACCATCATCATTATCCCTTTTGCCAAATTAGAGGTTCTGCGAGATAAAGCGCAGCATCTCATCAACCGAGGTGATTGATTTGGAACTCACCTCATAGGCGCGCTGCGTTTCGATCATCTCAACCAACTCATTCACAACATTGACGTTTGACGCTTCGAGTGAGCCTTGAACAATACGGCCAATGCCGCCTTCGTTCGCGTTTCCAACAATGGGGTCGCCGCTGGTATCGGTCTGAGCGTAGAAACTTTCACCCACAGGCTGCAGACCGTTTCGATTGGTAAAATCTGCCAGCGTTATCTGACCGACAGCCTCAGCGCCGACCCCGCCAGCAACCAAAACACTGATGATGCCATCTGAGGAAATATTGATCTGGGTTGCGCCATCAGGAATGGTGATTTCAGGCTGCACAACATACCCGCTGGCCGTTGTCAGCACCCCTTCAGCATTAGTTGAGAATGATCCATTTCGGGTGTAGCCTACGCGCCCGTCGGGCATCAGCACTTGAAAGAACCCGCCACCTTCAATCGACATATCCAAAGCGTTATCAGTGGTGATCAGGCTGCCCTGCGTCATAAACTTCTGGGTGTTGACGATGCGTGCGCCAGTACCAACTGAAAATGATGAGGTCAGGTTTGTCTCGGCCGTTGTCTGGTCACCGGCAACGCGGCGAACCTGATACAGCAATGTTTCGAAATTGGCCCGGTCACGCTTGAACCCAGTGGTGCTGACGTTTGCAAGGTTGTTTGCAATGATCTGCATTCGGGTTTGTTGGGCGTTCAGACCCGTCTTTGCAACGTGCATAGAACTGGTGGACATCTTTTATCTCCTGGGCGAATTGGCTTGCCTGAAGAGTAAGCAAAAGATGTGCCAAACGGGTGTCTGGCGTGCAAATTTTAGCGTGGAAGGCGAAGCAGCGTCGCGCTGGCTTCATCGAGCTCGCTGGCTGAGGTCAAAAGCTTGACGTTAACTTCGTAGGCGCGCTGATCTTCGATTGTGTTTACTAGCTCTTCGGTGATGTTCACGTTGCTAAGCTCAATAAACTTTGGAATAAGCCTGATGTCACCGTTCACCGGCGGTATGGTGCCATCAGAAGCACGAATTTCACCATCGGGAAACTTCTTCAATTCCACCCCTCTTTCAGAAACCATACCAATTCTGGCAATCACGTTTTGTGTTCCAACGGGGCTTCCTAACGGCTCAATGGTCACCTCACCTGAATCGGCAAACTTGATTCGCCGATAGGGTGGAATGTTGATTTCATTCAGGTTTTCATCCAGCATTTTCTGTTTGGCACCATTGACTAGGAACCCATTTATGTCGACCGACATATCTCCGCGCCGCGACAATGACGGCTCGCCTAGTCCCTTAACCAGAAAATATCCCTCGCCGCGGATGGCGACGTCGGTCTCCATTCCGGTTTCGCTAAGCGTACCGGGGTCTCCCTGAAAGCTGTTTTTATCATCAAGCACAGCGAAGGCGCGCGAATTCAGCGTGTTCATACCTTCCAGGAACGCAGACCCCGAGGATTTAGTGCCAAGGTCACGTCGATAGCCCGGCACATTCAGGTTCGCCATATTCTGGGCGCGAACGGAACGGTTGTCATAAATATTGTTCAACGTATTGAACGCTGTATAGATCATCTTATCCATAACATTCCTCCGTTTCTATCAGCCTAAATCAGGTGTTTATTATCTGATTTGAATGATTGTTTGGGTAAGGCCAGTTGTTGTTTCGATGGCCTTTGCCGATGCTTGGAAGTTTCGCTGGGCGGTAATCAGATTGACCAACTCTTCGGTAATATCGACGTTCGAGCGTTCCAGTGAACCAGACAGGATATTACCATACCCTTCGGACCCGGCCTCACCAACCTGTGGATTTCCCGAAACAGCCGTTTCGGTGTAGGTCGCGTTTCCGATCTGCTTTAGACCGTTCTGGTTGTTAAAGTTGGCAACAACAATCTTACCAAGCGGGTTGTTCTGACCGTTGGTATAGTTGGCACGGATCGTTCCCGATGAATCGATCTCGATACCGTCCAACCGGCCAGACGTAAATCCATCCTGATCCACCGTCAGAACCGAGAAAGGCTGGGCCAACTGGGTTGATGACGAGAAGTCAACATCCAGCGAAATTGACAAGCCTTCTTCCTGCTTCTCGTAATGGACAAGGTTTTTCGGGCTGACCAGCTTACCTGTCTTATCAAAGGTCAATTCACCCTCATCGATGTAAAGTGGATAATAGCCTTCAACCATATTTTCTGGTGGGTTGGTAACAACCTCGCCATCGGCATCAACATAAAGCGCAACGCCTTCGGAGTCGGTTGCTTGAACCAGATTGTAAATTTCTGGAACCGAGCCAACTCCCAAGGGAACATCATCAAGTCCAAGACGCGCTGCACCCTTAACCTTAATAGTTGAGTCAGACCCCATCGTGCCCGTGGAAAAGGTGAAGGAGTTCGAATCACTGCTATAGCCTACCGTTACACCGCCAATAGTATCTCCGGTGACCGGATCAACAATCTGGTTAATCCGGGTTTGCAGTGCATCGGCCAAAGTGGTGCCAACATAAGATGTGGCAGGCACTTCGATGATACCGCTGATGCCATTCACCGAGACGTTGAAAATATTGTCACCGTTCTGGGTGGACAGCTTGAAAACATTGGTCAACGGCTCGTTCGCACTGGCACCAACCGCTTGGGCTGTTTCTGCTTGTAGGCCAGTTCCAGCGGTAAACAGAAAATCGTTCTTTGAAGCTCCAACACCCAGCAGTGAATTATCACCATTGCCGATGATTGTGCCATCAACGTCATAGGCCTGTTCAACACGCGCGCCGGTGGTCTCACTGATGAAATAGCGGCCAACCTGAATGTTCGAGGCTTTTTGCTGTTCATTCACCCCAATGGCACCGTCCTTGGCAATCGCCTCGCCGGTCGTACCACTGGATATTGAGAAATTCTGCAACTCACTATTATAGGAAACTTTAATACCATAGCGTTTGTCATTTGGCTGAATTTCTTCACCAGTCGCAACAAAGGGATCACCGTATAGAACCTCACCGCCACGGATTTGGACGCGCTGCGCATTATCCGAATTAGTCAGGCCCAGATTGTTGGTACCAGTCTGGGTGGCAGACCCATAAACCGAAAATGAGTTGAAGTTAGAATCTGTACCACTACCAAGAACCGTACGATCAACCTCAAAACTCAAACGCTGATTTGTTTCATCATATCCAACCTTCACAGGCGGATTTTTCTCGTCTACCCAATCCACACTTGATTTACTCAGGCTTGTCGTTGTAGCGGCAGTGGAAGTAACTGTAGCGGCAACTCCTCCGCCAAGAGCAGCACTAAAAGCTGATACTGTATCAGTCGTCGTAACACTGAAATCTGTCATATCGTCACGATTGACATACATTTTCGCAAGGGTTGTATCGGTAGGTGCTGGTGACACCGTGGCAATGTCCGCACTGGTATCACGCCATGACGTTGCAGAGGTTTTAAAAACCGCCTCACCGGCTGCATTAACAAAAGTGAAAGAAAAGCCCTTTAAATCTGTTAAAGCATCAAGAGCGTCTTTAACAGCCGTCAGACCGGATCCAGCCGCAGGGCTAAGTCCAAGATCACCGGTTGCGATAGTTAGCGAATTCGTGCCGTCAGTGAATGTCAGGTCGAGATTATCGTTGTCTGCTAATACGGGTTCAGTAATTTCCATCGGACGCTTAAGGTTTTGCAATCCTAGTAAAGCCAAATTCGTGGCGAGGATTGCCCCTTCCGTACCATTTGTGATTTTCCACTCACTGGCAACAAATGAACCTAATGACGTATCGGCAGTGGTTCCTTGTTGTTCACGAATTATGATACGCTGACTACTGTAATCTTCCTGAGCTCCTGCATAGACTGGATCGGATCCCTCAAAAAATGCTTCAACTGTTGGTTCATCATCCGAAGGGCTAGTTAGCGCAAATACAGTAGTGGCGGCGCTATCGATGATGTTAAAATCTTCATCAGCAACAGCCAGACCTGATGTACTCACATCCACATATTTGTTGCCGCCGGCGTCCGTTCCTGTAGATGAAATCAGGAAACTGCGGCCATTAAGGTCGCCGCGAAAATTGTCATTTCCTGCCAAAGTAATTGAACGACCTTGTTCGTAATCAGTTAAATCTGCACTTGTATCAAGGTAGATTCTCAGGCGGTTCTCCGTCGAGGCATACTCAATCAAATTGGTTCCATTACCTGCCACCGAGTCATTTACGGTATGAACGCTGAGACTAGGACGCTTGTTGTAATATGAATGCACCATGTAGTGGTTGTCGCTAGGCGCGTCTGTGCGCTCCAACTTCACAACTTGTGTGTATTCATAAACCGCCGAAATCGTCTCACCTTTGGACTTGACGAACTGCAATCCACCAACGCCCAGCGGATCATCACTATAGGTACGGCCATAGGTATTAAGAGTGTCGTTTATGCGCAGTTGTGAGTGAGCCAGAAACTCTTCCTTGGTGAAGTCCGGCGAGGTACCCGTGATCGAGAAATCGTCACCCAGCCCCTCAGTCACAAACGTATCAGTGCCAAGAAGTTCGACGGACACTTTGTTGGTAAGGTTGGTTACCGTGCCATCAGCGCCAACACGCTGAAAATCCAGCGTGATTGTGTCATCAACATTCTGTTCAACCTGGAATTTGCGATCATCACCATAGGCAGCATTAATGGCCCGCTCAACTTCATTAGCAAGCTGATCGGCATTATAAAGGCCCGGGTTAATATCGATGCTAACGGGCTGGTCAGAATCATCTACATTCACCAGCAGAAAATCTTTGCCCCAGTAAACCTCACTACCCGTATTACCGGCTTCACGCGTTGATTTGAACTGTAGCGGGTCGGTAACAATCTCAACCAGCTTGTCACCCTCTTCACCAAAATCAAAACTGGTTGTCTCTCCGCTGATTTTAGCCGGCTGCGATGGAACAAGAGATCTCAGATCATCCAACTTGTACAACGGCGATCCCTTGCCCTCGATAAAGTAGTTGTCGTCTGGAATAGCTGTTGTCTGTTGGCCAAAGCGATCGATAAACTTCTGGCTGCCAGATTCATCAACCGCGCTCACCAAATCCGGGGTAATGATTGTGTCATTGATCACCAGGCGGGTGTCATATTTATTAGTCGGATCGTCGGCAGACGCAGCTTGCGTCTTAATGAAATACACCGTGGCAATCGTTGGGTTACCAAGATCGTCAAAAATCGTGATTGAAGTTGAATTGGTAAAGCTATTCGGATCATCCGGGCTGAATGTATAGCCGTCAACAAATTGTGAACGATTTGGCACGACGTCTGACGCCGCATTTACGTTTACACCGAGATCGATGTTGGATGTTGCCTGCGGCTCACCAGACGTCACTGGCAGTTGCAAAGGCACCGCACTGTCAAGGTCTTTGGCAGTCACCGATCCGTCAGTGTTCACTGGATATGTCAAAAGATACTGACCGGCCGAATCCACAACATAGCGGTCATTATTGACGTTGAGCGAGCCGTTTCGTGTGTAAACTGTCTGCGCCGACGTCAGCGACGGCTTCAACGCGAAAAAGCCCTGTCCCGAAATCGCAAGATCAAGAGCGTTTAGCGAGGAGGCAATGTTACCTTGCGTAAACTGCTGCTTAATCCCTTTCAAGATCGTGCCTGAACCAATCGAAGATGATGCGTTCTGCAACGGTGAAGTGGCAAAAATATCACCAAATTCCACCCGACTTCGTTTAAAACCCGTTGTACCAACGTTGGCAATGTTGTTTGACGTTGCCGAAATGTCTGCTGAAGAACCGTTCAGTCCTGTTAGCGCGGTATAAAACGACATTCTCTACTCTCCTGTGACCAATTCAGTGGCCATTTCTGCAATTTCTGTTCCAGTGTGAAAACCGAAACTCAAAAAATAAAAATCTTAGCGGCGAAACTTCGCTACTTCAGCAGCGCGAACAGCGCCGTAATCCTCAACATCCAGCATCACACCCGTTGTTGCGTCGCCCGTTGAGGCTGCCAGAACTTGAGCAAAAACGCTCGGTGTCAGGTTTTCCATCCCTTTGCCCATATCGGCATACGCATCAATGCGCACGACAGAACCGCTGTTGCGAATTGATTCGGGAAGCTCGGTCCATGCAAAACCAACCAGCCCCGATGCCTGCGCACCAAGATCGATGCTGTGTAGAATTTCGCCAGCTTCGTTGGTGAATGTAAGATTGGTGGTACCGGACGCGGACGGCAGATCCAGCATGCCATGGATTTCGCCATCTTCATCCGGGCGCGCATAATTGCCAGGCACCATGACCGAACTTCCAAGGAGATTGGTGGCAGTGGCCATCCGGAACTCGCCAAGCTGATCAGCGATCCCGGACAGGGTCGTGCCCATTTCGGTGATCCCTGTCACAGTTGAAAACTGCGCCATCTGCGCAATGAATTCTGCGTTTTCCATTGGTGCAAAAGGATCCTGGTTTTGCAGCTGAGTGGTCATCAGCTTCAGAAAATCCGCCTGACCAAGAGAGTCCTTGCTCCCACTCGCCTCTTTTTCCTCAGCGTTAACGCCAAGTTTTTTGAGAATGCTGTCCAGTTGTGACTGGCTTGATGGATCGATAGTGCTCATTCATGCTCTCCGTTAAATCACTTGCCCATTCTTATGGTGTGCATCATCAAGGCGCGAAGTGTGGTCACGACCTCAATATTGTTTTGGTACTGACGCTTGGCTTCAAGCATCTCAACGAACTCTTCTTCGACATTAACCCCGGCGGAATAAACAAAACCGGTTTCATCAGCCACGGGATGGCTGGGCATATAAATACGCTCGGGCTTACGATCACTGGTGGTGATGCCCTGAACTTCGGTTGTTGAAATGCCTGAATCTTTGAAATTATTTGCATACGTCGTGGAAAAAATCGGCTTCATCGCGCGATAGGCAGTCTCTTCGGTGCCTGACACGTTGCCCGCATTCGCAAGGTTACTGGCGATTGTATTCATCCGAACCAGCTGGGCCGACATAGATCGGCCAGCGACGTCAAAAACGTTTTTAATATCTGACATCACTCACCCTTAATGGCTGAAAGCAGCCCACTGATTTTGTTGTTCAGAAAGGTGAGCGACGTCTGGTAACGAATCACGTTTTCCGAGAATTCCATCTGCTCGACATTCATCTCGACGGTATTTCCATCGCGTGACGGGCTTACCGGATCACGGTAAAGCATCGTCCCTGTCGGGCCTTGCAATGACGCCTTGATGTGAAGAGGGTTGGTCGCTCGCACAGCCCCTTCGCTTTCGACTTTTCTGATTTCTGACTGAAAATCGATGTCGCGCGCCTTAAAATTCGGTGTCGCAGCGTTGGCGATATTGGATGCCAGAATATTGTTGCGCCGTGATCGCACAGCAAGCGCATTAGAATGCACGTTCAAATATTCACTAATGCCCTTCATGCTCGTGCCTCCCTTACCTAAACTGTTATTCTTTGGTGTTTTCTCGTTGGAAAATTCCGAGAAAATCTGGTTAAACTTGCTGCGGAAAGCTTGGAGTTCACCACTTGGAAACGGGCCCAAATTAATTGCTGAACAGCTATCCGATGGCCCGTATTTTGCAAGTAGGATGCCAAATCAATAGGCGAGGACGAAAAAATGACAGCTTCGACCATTCCAAGTAGTGGAGGCCCAGGGTCTTCTAATGAATTGTCGCCGGTTACAATCGCCGTGCGCGACAAGGTCATCGAAAGATTCAGTGATCAATCGCTTGATGAGCTGAACGAGTCGCTGAAAACGCTTTTGGCGCATGAAAATGACGAGCAAAAGCGGCTTGGCATTCTTGCCGCGCGCGTCTTTATTTTACGCCAGCGCATTACCGCCCTTGCTGATCCGGTTGGTGAGCGGGTTGTGGCTAGCAAATCGCCGCGCTCTGAATTAGAACCCACGGACCGACTGGATACTGATGAGAATGCCGCCAGTGATTGGACACGGCTTCGCGTTATTGAAGATTGCGAAGTCAACGGCGTGCGCTTTCCAAGCACCGTTATCATTGATGTTAAAAACGATGATGCAAAGCGCCTCGTTGAAAATGGTAGCGCCGAAGTTATGCCTTCCGATTTAAAAGCTGAGGTTCCCGCAACGCCCCTTGATATGACTGTCTCAAAAAAGCCCGTTACTGAGACAGCGGCCCCCGCTGGCGACACGGCACCACCTAACCCCGGGATCAACCGAGGCGATGCGGAAGATAAACCGAAGGGAATACCAGAGGAGATGCCAAAGGAAACGTTTAGCGAAGATGCGCTAGATGGATCATCGAACCCCGAAATTGCCGCTGCCGAACGCGATGCAGACACTGCCAACGCCGAACTTGATGAGTTGATGGCACAATTGGAAGCGAAAGAAGAAGCCGAAAAAACCGAAAAAGCCAAAAAAGAAGCTAAGAAATCACAAATCATCATGCCAGAGGATGAAATCGAACCTGAGCCTGAGCCAGAGCCTGAACCTGAGCCTGAGCCTGAGACCGAATTAGAATCCATCATCGAAGAAGCTGAAGCTACCGTTGAAAAAGGTCCAGTGATTGAAATGCCGAGCGCCGATGATGTGACCGCCGCGCTGATGGCCCTCAATACCGATGAAGATGATGCCAGTGCGCCTAGCGTCGATAATTCAGCTAATGTTGTTGTGTCCGAACCGGCAACAACTGCCACGAATATTGGCATGGACGAGGCCGATGAAGTGGCAGCTGCACTGGCAGCTTTTGAAGAGTCGCAAAAAAATGCTGCTGAAGATACAAGTACCAAAGAAGAGGGTCAGGAAGAAGACGGGCCTTCAGGTTGGTTCCAAGCACAACAACAGGCCGAGTCCGCCGCTAGGCAGCCAGCGCCAGATACGCCTGCCAATGATCCCAATGCTACTGATGAGATAAGCAGCATTGCCGATGATAAAAATGAAAAATAGGCCAGCCTGGCTGCGCATCACCGCTGGGGTGATGTGCCTGTCAGCTATTTCGGCGTGTGACAATCTCTCACGCTTTAAGCAGGAACGCTATGAATGCGGCTATAATCCCACCGGTATTGTGGAAATTGATTTCAGGTCGATGAAGATCGGCGATTCAGTTATCGTGACTTTTCTGGATCGCACGCAAAACGCCACTATTTCCGAGGCAACTGAAGAAAACTTCACTCTATCGTCCGAGGGGTTGGTGGTGCGTATCGACCGTGAAAGCGGTATCATTCGAATGGCGAGAGACACGCAGTATATCAACATCAGATGTAAGAAAACCGTTTTCACAATGTAGCGCCGCTCTAGCCGAGCGAAACTAGTGGCAGAAAAAGATCGCGTTTGCGAGAGATTACTTGCGGCCGTGAAATGTTACAATCGCTTCGGCTTCTTCCAGCGACATCCCCGTCGCATCGGCAACCGCCGCCTTGCCAGCACCAGCTCTAGCCAATTCGATTGCCTTGCTCATCCCAACTTCGCCGCGCACATCATCGGCAAGCCTAATCGTGTCAAGGCGAATTGATTCCAACACTGTCTTGCTGTCATTTGCCACATCGGCAAGGCGCGAGCAGGTCTCGGCAAGATCACGAACACCTTTTGTCTGAATTTCCAAAAGCTGTTCCTGTTCCGCCAAGCGTTCTTCAAGGCGGGTTAACCGTACCGTCACCCGGCCGCGAAGCAATGCCAACTGCAACCAGATGCCAAGAGCGACCAGCAGCAAAATTAGCAACAGAACCGTGCTGAGGCTTAGGTTAAGCATTTCAATTGTGTCAGCCATCTCGCCACCGCTGGACCATGCCGTTTGTCATAGGTTTGACCGGACTGTCCTTTGTACCTAGTTCTGCCAGCAGAATTCTGCGTCTTAGATTTGCAGCTCCAGCATGAAACTTCACCTTTACGCCTTACCGTCTTTGGATAACGCCTTTTTCATATAATCGTCGAAATGCGTGCCCCATACAAGTCTAGCCTGCGTTTTGGCTTCAAGCTGCGCAATAACCTCAACAATCTGGCGAAGTCGATCAGCGTTTTCAGGATCTATTCCATCATTTTGCAGCATAGTGGCCACAGCAGGCCAATCCTCTTCGAGCAGTGTCTCGATGGCTTTGTTTGCACGAAGGAAAGCCGCAGCATCACTCGCGCACGACATCGCGCTCTCGATTGCAAGATCGAGAGCGTTTGCAAATTCCGTAAATGTCTTGTTCACAGTCATACTGGACTATAAGTCTTTTATATCAGGTCTTCATATCCCGATAAGCGTCCATCAATGCCTCAGAAATCTGATCGACATTAATTGGATATTTACCATGTGCGATTGCATCCTTGATCCGACGAACAGCTTCCATGTCCACAGGGGGTGAATCGGCCATATGAGAGACTGACTTCCAAGACGCAGCCTCGCTAACCGTTACGCTGTCACCGGTGACTGCATTTGGAGCATTGCCCCGCGTGCTGCCGGTTGCCCGCGCCTCGGTTGAACGACCCTTTGTCAGGTCCAATCTATTAACAGTGTTTTTAATGGCATCGACCATTGAACATGCCTCCTCACTATTGTTAACGACGCAGCGTCAGCTTTTTTTAGCAATTACGGCAACTTTTTTTTCGCCAATTATTTTTGCCAAAATGATTTTTCCGCTGGCTGCGTTCTCAACCTTAATCCAGTCACCGAGCTGACCATCTTCAAGGGCCCAACCTACCATATCAATCCTGATAGCTCCAGCTTGACTGGTGATCAGAACCTCATTTTTTTCTTCAACCATAAAGTTTGGATGAAGGTGGCGCGCTTGAACCGGCTTGTTTGCAGAAATGCTGGTCTTCATTCGCCGCCCGATAATATCTTTGGCTTTGAAAAATGCACCGCTGACATTACGCTTTGGCACGCCTATTGAAATCACATCATCCGTAGTAATGACGTCATTGCGTGACATGCTTCGTGATAGTGCCAAAACTTCGATAATCTCTGCGCTTTTAGCAGATTTTTTTGGTCTGGTGACCATCGCTTCAATCCGCTTGTCTGCTGCAGTGGGAGGGGCGGTATTCTGCAAATCTTCCAGTTTGAAGTTCCTCACAGGCACACTCACCACGTCAATTTCGGCATTGGTGCGAATGGCAAACCGCCATCCACCCTTTTTGGAACATTGCACCGAGACAGTGTGCCAGCTCCCAAACATCGGCTTGACATCAATTTTATTGTCACAGGCAGGAAATTTCCGGGTGGTGCTGACGAGCGGAGCCGCCTTCAGGTTTTGTGCGGCCAATGCATCAATAATCAGCTTGCTGACTTCAGCCCCGTCTAGCCGGGTTGCCGCCGCCGGACTGGCGAGTAACGCTGTCAGTAACAGCGCTGAAATCACGACCGACATCCTACCTGCAAGATCGGGGCTGGCCTGATGTTTTTTACGCTGGGTCACATCAGCCACCAATAAAGTAAATCTGCTCTTGCAGACCACTTCCACCTGACTGGCTGCCTGATTGCTGCTTTGTTCCCAACACCAGATTCTTCATCTCGTTGAGGGACGGTAGTTTCAACACTTTGTCAGCGTACAAAAAATTTGGATTTCCACGCACAAAAGCAGCCTTATTTTTCTTGACGATGGCAAGCTGCACAATGGAAAGATCAAGCCCGCTATCCGCATAATATTCAGTGATGATGTGCGAGAGCGTCTCATCGGGCTGAACGCGGTGATTTGTGGTGAAATTAGGGTTGCTCACAAACTGATTGTCGGCATTGAGCCCGCCGCCCTCACTGGAGGCAGAGCCGAAACTGGGATATTCCAGAATGACGATTGGCGCAGACTGCGCGGCCACCAATTGCGGCGTCAAAACAATCGGCGTTGAGGCCAGCAAGGCCAAAACAACCGGTATCAGACCCCGGAGTAACGTTCCTGAATTTGACAGCCCCACCGCATTTGATGGCCCCACGGCATTTGATGGAAGGTGCGTTGCGGGCTGAATATCAGACTTTTTCATTGTGGTACCTCCATAAATTTGACTGTCTGGCCAGCAAGACGCGACATATCGCGGTTCCTGTTTAGCGGAGTCAAAGTTGCCGACTTTGCGTTAACTGCCGTCACCCGCATGATTTGCCAAGGCGTATCGGTGCCGTTTGCCACCGCGAGCGCATTTTTAGCCATTCCATGATAGCTGCCAATCGGAACCGTCAGTTGCCCGTCAACCAGGGTCAACGTTGCGGTTAGCGGGCGGCATTCCAACGACGCAATCATATTATTGATCAGTGGTCCAGCCGGGACAAGCATCTCGTCCAGCATTTTCGGGCGCCGCTTCTTGGTTAGAACATTGACTGTCCTGAACAGCGTATTGTTTTCTACCTCGATAACCGAAGATGCGGTAAATGTTTCAATGAATTCATAATCTTCACCAGAAAATAGATGAAGCATAATTTTGGCATGAAGATCTTTTTTACGAGTAAATGCGCCGCCGGTCAGCGCACCGGTAAGAACAATTTCTGGCACAAGAGCGAAGTCACCCCTTTGCACACGGACAAGCCCTGTTGTCAGAGCTTGATAATCATAATTATCGTTCTTGCGTCCCAGACCTGCCGGATCCAGCTCGGTATCAGTTGCCAGCCGGACGGTCGCTCCAAGATTATCGTCGATCATGTCGATCATGGCCGCCATCACCTGACGCGCCATCGGCGCAGCCTCAGGCGGGGTATTTGGTGCCTCGCTATAGGCCGGCGCAAACACCGTCATATTAACGTTGCGCCGGTGCGGGCATGCAGTCTTTGGCAACTCACCAACGGCAGCGCGGATACTCACCGAATAATGTTGGTCCTCGATAATTTCGTTGGTGATGGTGTAGTCCAGAATTTGACTTGCCGGGCGAATAACAAAATGATCCTCGATAGCGGTATCAGTGCTGATCGCAGAAAATCCGTTGATCGTGGCACCACCTTCCAGCGCTGCCAGATATAAGGCCTCTTCAAGAGCCAACATCCGCGCCTCTTGCTGGGTCTCTGGATCAATCACAACCGCCCGCCCAGTTGTTTCGATAAACCGAAAAGCATCAGCGCGAACCACTGTGGCCCCAAGGGTGAAAAACACCAATGACAGCACCATCAATACCGGAATTAAAAAGACATAAGGTAAGCTGATGTAATCCTGCCAGCTGCGCTTTTCCAGTCTTTCATAAAGTTCAACTATCACCGCCGCCTCCGCGCTAGCTTGTCGTTTTTAGCCAATTGGGAGTTATCCGATCGAACGCGCTGAGCTGATCAGATAGTTAATCATCTCGCGGTCAATCTCGAGAACGATTTCATACGTGTCCGAGCCGGTCGGGTTAATTCGTACCGTGCGGGCGCCGCGAATGGTACCTGAAACAACGCCGCGGAAGGTGTCGTTCTGAACCATCAGGTCAATCACGGTTGTTGACGAGTCTACCTGCAAGCCATGAATTTGTTCAGCAAGATCACGCATGGCTGCCATACGGGCCGACCGGATTGCCATCAGACGCTTTTGCGCGTCGGAGCGGCCCGGCTGGGATGAGACCACCGCGTATCCAACCGCGGTAAGCGTAGGCACCTGTTCGGCATTGGCATCAAAAACCTCTTTGATCGCGGCCAACTGGCCCGCCTGCGTATCTGGAGACACCGCATTTGTGTTGGCTGCCGTGCCGCCAATTGTCTCGCAAGCAGACAAGGTCAAACCCGCTGCAACAATGGCGCAGAACATCGCCGCTTTTTTCGAAAACTGAGCTTTAACTAAAGACATGGCCAGTTTCATCCTTTCGATCTGTTGTCGCCCCGGCATGACGCCTGGGCAAATGACTGTGGGGAGGATGATGCAGATTTCATGCCAGACAATGATTACTAGGCCGGATAAATAGCAATTTTGAAGGCCAGCAAGGGTTTCAGAGAAGTGGCACGGATTTTGCCTTACTCCTTACAAGTCAATTCACCGGCGCGGGGGCTGCCGTTAGAAAAAGCCTCCTTATAAATATAGGACAACCTAGAATTAATTGCGAGAAAACAGATGATTAAGGCAGTTTCAGACCATTCATACAGGCGGGCTTTTAGCTCGGCACTGTGCTGCTGGAATTTTGACACCTTGCTTCAATCAGATGTGCAACAGGGGAAAACAGCGTCATGGAAATGACACTTCAAACATTACGTACCTTTAAAGTACGTCAAATTCTTGGTGGAGCGGTTCTTCCTGTCGGCATTCTTGCGCTGATCACGATGATGGTGTTACCGCTGCCGGTTTTTCTGCTTGATACCTTCTTTGTGTCGAACATCCTAGTGTCTTTGCTGATCCTTATGGTGGCGATGCAAACCCAGCGCCCGCTTGAATTTTCTAGTTTCCCCAGTCTTATTCTAATTGCCACGGTGCTGCGTCTTGGGTTGAACGTTGCCTCAACACGGGTTGTTCTAACCGAGGGTCATAACGGCCCCGACGCCGCCGGAAAGGTGATCGAAGCCTTTGGTGAATTTGTTATTTCTGGTAATTACGCCGTCGGTATTTTCGTCTTTATAATTCTGATCATTATCAATTTGATTGTTATCACTAAAGGTGCTGGCCGAGTTTCAGAGGTTACAGCCAGATTTACTCTTGATTCGATGCCGGGTAAGCAGATGGCGATTGATGCTGATCTGAACGCAGGCATTCTGACCAACGAAGAGGCCAAGGACCGTCGCACGGAAATCGCCCAAGAGGCTGATTTTTATGGTGCCATGGACGGTTCTTCCAAGTTCGTTAAGGGTGACGCGGTTGCCTCAATCCTGATCCTTGTGGTCAACATTGTAGGCGGTCTTATTATCGGTCTGGTACAGCACAACCTGCCCCTGTCAGTTGCCGCTGAAAATTATGTTCTGCTGTCAATTGGTGATGGTCTGGTCGCACAGATCCCGTCGCTATTGTTGGCGATCTCGACTGCGATTATCGTTACCCGCGTTTCGGCGTCACATGACATGGCCGCGAATATTGGTAATCAGGTCAGCCTGTCACGCGCTTGGATTCCGGTTTCCGGTGTTTTGATGCTGATCGGTTTCGTTCCCGGCATGCCAAACTTTATGTTTCTTTTTGCTGCGTTGGTTGCCGGGTTTGCGGCTTACTGGTCATACAAACGCGAGGCCGCCGCAAGAAGTGATGAGGCGGCTAGTGAGGGCGATGTTGAGGCTGAAGAAAGCAAGCCGGATCAGATCGATCTTGACGAAGTTGCCGACAATGCGCCGATCTCTATCCAGCTTGGCTATGGGCTGATCAGCCTTGTTGATGATGAAGCCAATGGCGGACTGACTGGCCGCATCACCGGTATCCGTCGGCAGGTATCACGCGCCGTTGGTTTTGTAATTCCGCCGGTCCGTATTCGTGATGATCTGACGCTAGAGGCCAATGAATACCGCATCCGCATCGGCCAGACTATTGTTGGCGAAGACCGTATTTATAGCGATAGCCGCCTTGCCATTCCGGGCGATGATGCGCGCGTCAAGCTGGAAGGTATCGAAGTCAAAGATCCGTCATTTGGTATGGACGCCATCTGGATTCCAACGCACAAACAGGCCGAGGCCGAAGCTAAGGGATATGTTGTCGTGCATCCGGAATCAGTGATGGCAACGCACCTTTCGCAAGTTCTGCAGAAATATTCTAGCCAGTTGATCGGCCAGGATGATGTGCAGGGACTGCTGGACAATTTATCGCAGAGTGCCCCGCATCTGGTTGAATCTGTAGTGCCGAAGATTGTTCAACTGCACACCCTAACCGCTATCTTGCGTCATCTTCTTGATGAGAGCATTCCGGTTAGTGATTTACGCAGCATTCTGGAAAATCTGCCACCTCTGGCAGCCCGTAATCTGAGTGCAATGGATACTGCTGAGGCGCTACGTCCAAGTCTGGCCCCGCTGTTGATTCAGCAAATTGCACCGCTAAATCAATCGCTTCCAGTTATGACCCTGGAATCTGATCTTGAGCATATGCTGATCACCATGGTTCGACAGAGCGGGGAAGAGGGATTGATCCTCGACAATTCGCTTGCCGAGCAGCTGTTTCGAAAAATCTCAGAGACTTCAGAGGCTATGAGCGCGCAGGGCCGTCAAGTGGTGCTTGTCGTATCTCCAGCCATTCGCCGCCAATTCTCGCAGCTGGTCCGCCAGCATCTCGACGATCTGGTGGTCTTGGCGTTCACCGAACTGCCAGACAGCAGAAAAATTGAAATCGTCGCCACAATCGCTAGCAGCGACGAGCAGACCAACAATAGTTAGACCCCAAAAGGGATCAGAAGTGGCCCCAAAAGGCAACTTTAAGGGTAGAAAAGGAACTTTATAATGACCACGATCACAGTGACCGCCGGAGATACCGCACAGGCCATGGACAAAATTGTCGAACGGCTTGGCGATGACGCGATGATCCTCGAGACGATCAAGCGTAATGGGCAGATTGAAATGGTTGCAACCAATGATCCCGACAGTCTGCCAAAGAAGGCAGCGCGCAAACAACCCGCGCGGGTAACATCTGGCGGTGATCAGCGACGGTCCCGTGTTGATATTGAGCTTGGCGACGGTATGCCGTTCACTGACCTGTTCGACCAGCAGATGATCCATGCAGTCCGTGACCGGGAAGTGGAGCGGGCAAGCACCTCCAGCCATCTGCAGAATCGCGACGCGCAGGCGGCCGGCAATTTTGACATTCTCACCGAGTTACGAAGCATCCGCAAAATGATGAATGGCATGATGATCACCCAGCCCGAAGGTCTGGATATAACATTGGGACACGCCCCGCCAGTTCAACTTCATCAGGCTGGATTTACATCCGAGGTGATCCAGCGCCTGCACCATCATATGGAAGGTCTGGAAGGTGATCAGGCATTGAGCGCATTCATGACTGCCTTGGCCCAGCGCGTTGTTCACCATGACGCCGAGTCAATGTTCGATTCTCGCCTTGTTTGTGTAGTTGGAAATTCGGGCGCTGGAAAAACGACGTTGGCCACGAAAATCGCCGCTTATTTGAAAGAGAATGGATCATCCGACCGGATGACGCTGGCCTCGGCCACCGCCCCAGGTGCTACCGCCGGTGAAGAGATCAAAGCATATTCGCGGTTGTTGAACATGCGGTCTTCCAATTTTGGTATTGGTGAATTGCCAACGATTATGCAGGAAACAAGCAATCGATTGATCGTTGATATCGACGCATCACCAAGCGATGCTATTGAGGCCATTAACGCCGTCATTGCCACGCTTGGTCGCCGCAAAGTTACCGTTGTTCAGGCAATCTCAGGCGGCAGCAGTGCCACGATGATTTCCAACCAATGCAAGCTTTACCGCGCGCTGAAACCGATGATTGCGCTGACCAAACTTGATGAGTGTGAGGCCATGCCGTCCGAGCTATCCACATTAGCGCTTGAGGGATCAGGGGTCGGTCTTTTGACCGGGACGAAAGCTATCGTCAGCGGAATAGCAATTGCGACCATGCCAATCTTGGCGCAATATTTAAAAGAAAATACCAGTCAAAAAGTTTGAAACAAGTTTCTCTAAGACAGCAGTTTTTAAGTGAGTAAGGGCCCTCTAATGGGCAGAGAGATCCAAAATGGCAACTTCAATTGTAGTCGCGAGTGGTAAAGGCGGCGTTGGTAAAACAAGTGTTTCTGTGAATTTGGGGCTGAACTTTGCGCGCCAAGGCAGGAGAACGATTTTGCTTGATGCTGATTTTGGCATGGCAAATGCACACATCCTTCTTGGCGCCAATCCCCAAAAGTTCATTATGGACGTGCTGAATGGCGAAAATGCCGTTTCCGACATTCTGTGCGACGCGCCAAATGGAATGAAGTTTTTGTCAGGTGGTAGCGGTTTGCTCGAGATGTTAAATATAGAAAAAACAACGCGTTATAAAGCAATACGCATGGTTGATGAGATTCGCGATCAGACCGAAGTTCTGATCGTCGACGCACCCGCCGGAGCGTCCGATAGCTCAATCGATTTTGTCGCCGCCGCCGACCGTGTAGTCATTGTTCTGGTGGGGGAACCAACCAGTTTTCTCGACGCCTATGCTCTTATCAAGGCGGCGAATATTGAGGCCGGGGTGAAACATTTCAATGTGGTTGTGAATATGGCGAATAGCCGGCAGCAGGCGCGCTCGCATTTTGATAAATTTAATGCTATCGCCACAAGGTTTCTGGATGTGTCCTTGAATTTTGCGGGCCATGTTCCGCTTTCGCAGCTTATGCGCCGAGCAGTGATTAACCGCAAGCCGATTGGCATGGAAGATGCCAGCCTTTCTGAGAATCTTGCCTTTGCAGCGATCTCCAAAGCTGTTTTATCAGCGCCTTCTAATGAAAATTCAGGTATAAGGTTCTTCAGCGACAATGCAATGGAGCCAACCGGATGACAGGTGTGCGTAACCAATATCTGGAGCAAAAGCCAGATGTCGAGGATCTGATCAAGTCCCATATGGAGCTTGTTCGTCAGATTGCGTGGCATATGCGTGGACGCGTCCATTCTTCGATTGAAATCGAAGATTTGATCCAGATTGGCTATTACGGACTGGTTCTTGCAGCGCAGAATTACACGCTTCGTGAGGGCGCAACTTTTGCCAGCTATGCCGGCATTCGTATTCGCGGCTCCATCGTCGATCATCTTCGCAAAAGCTCAAACCTGTGTCGCACGACGATTGAGATGCAGAAAAAGACAAATGTTGCCGAGCGCAGACTTCAGGCCAAGCTAGGACGCCCCCCAACAATTATCGAAGTCGCCGAAGCACTGGAAATTCCCGAAGATGAAATGCATCAATGGTCGCAAGCGTTTCAGGCGAATGTGCACCAGTCGCTCGACAGTGTTTATGATGAATTTTCGGTCTGGTTCGAATCACCTGAAAACACGCCCGAAGATAATATTAATGACGAAGAGCTGCGCACCGCTTTGAAATCTGCGCTGCATACGCTTCCCGAACGCGAAGCGCTGGTCATCCAGCTATATTATGTCGAAGAGCTGAATGTCTATGAAATTGCTGAAGTTCTTGAGGTGACCACGGGCCGTGTATCGCAGATCAAAAAGGCGGCAATCACCCGCTTGCGCCAACAACTCAGCGAAGACAATACACTGCTGACAGGAACCTGAGATCCAAAATGTCGGAAGCATGGAACCAGACAGATAATATTGTCATGGCCGTCCAAACGGCTGAGCTACGCCGCCCAACGCTAAGTCTTCCGGCAAATTTGTTTCTGTCTTGCTCGCTGATGAACATTGCCCGCGGCAAATGCCTTTTGGAAGTTACCGGCGAGGAAACCCCTTCCGGCATTGGCACTATTCATATCGAACTTGACCGGCCCGTCATGCATGCGGCAGCAAAAATTCCCCAAAATCTGATGGACCAGATGATCAGAGCGCTGTCTCGGAACTCACCCCGTCCGATTAGCATCACCTTGAAGGTGGACAGCCAGCTGACCGTCAGCATCGATGGAGAGCTTCGCATCGAAAAAGAACAAACCATTGATATAATTGATATATCAGTCACACTTCCCCTGAAATAATCATTATATAATAGCCCTCACCTGTAGCGAGCGTCGGCACCACCAACGTAAAAAACCAGCCAGCGGTTTTCCGCAAGCTGGTATATTTATTTTTTAAACGTCCTCAATTGAGGGTCAAAGTGCGATCATCGAGACGATCATGTTGTCAGTTTGCGCGTTAGCTCGGTCGCTGACTGCAACATTCGTGAGGCACCTGAAAAGGCCTGCTGCGCTTTCATCAACTTTGTCAGCTCATCGGTCATATTCACGTTTGATACCTCGAGATGTCCGATCATAACCTGGCCAAAACTTTGCGTCATTGGTGCCCCGATGATCGGTGGACCCGAATTCTCATTCATTACAAAATGTCCATTGCCGACAGCCTTCAATCCGCTAACATTGCCGAATCGCGCTAGCCCAATGCTTCCAATTTCAAGGAGTGAACCATCACCATAGCTGGCTTGGATCTTGCCGCCCTCATCCATTTCGAGTGAACTCAGCAACGAGATATTGCCATTCGCATCGGCAACCGACGGCGGAATTACGATGGGAATACCTTCGCTGTTAACCACGGCACGTCCTTCTGACGTTTCAAGATTGCCATTAATGTCGATCTTGAACGATCCATCTCTGGTAAAGGTCACATCGCCTTCTTGCGGACTGGTCGTTACAAACATTCCAAGACCATTAACCGCCACATCTAGCGAGCTATTGGTTACCCGCATCTCGCCTTGCTTACTATGGCTCCGGCGGGCCTCTTCCTGCATCGCACCAAAGCCAACATTCAAACCCTTGCGCGGCACTTCTTCGGCATATGTGTCCAGAAAACTGGCTCTGCTGCCCTTAAATCCGGTGGTACCCGCATTCGCAATATTGTTGGTGATAAGCGAAATTTCGGCTCCCGATATCTGTAGAGCATTACGAATGGTTGAAATCATGGCATTCCTCTTTCGAACTTGAGACGTCGTACATTCAATTTTCATACCAATTGCACTAAACAGAAAAATTAAAAAGGCATTTTGGGTGACAAACTTTGACGCTTGCGGGTTGCGATTTTCGTTAAAGATGGCATCATGGCAATTAAGTCTAATTTAGTTGTTTTGGAAATAGACCGCCCAAATGGCGGCATGAGGCATCCATGAGCCAGACACCAAAAAATGCGCTTGTGCCTGTTAGCGCTAAAAAGCCGCCTGCTGTTCGAAAAGCGAGCTCCCCTCGCTATAATCTGGTCAGCGGGGACGTTCATTTTAACAGCCGTGAGGACGTTCGTGAACGCCTGCCCGACATTCTTGGCAAGGCTTTGGCGATGATCTGGATCGACAAAGAATTCGCCAGTATGTTCGCGCGTGATCCACAAGGTACGCTTGAGGCAGAAGGGGTTTTCCTGCCCGAGAATATGGCGATCGAGTTTCAAAAGCCCGGAACCGACAGGCCGCGCATTGTGGTTTATGAAAAACGCCCGAATTCCAATTTCAGGCTCCGGGTGCTGTACCTCCAACTTGTAATGATGGCAGGTCGCTAGCATGACGGCTCGCACAGCCCTCCTTCCCCAATTGTGGATTGTTTTATCGCGGATTGTTTTATCGCGGGCTTTTGGATTATTGCTGACATTGGCCCTTTTGGTTGGTCCGATATCATTGGCACCGCGCGATGCAGCAGCCCAAATTGAGAGCAGTGACGCCACTTTTCTTGAGGCATTGCAGGCGGTTAAAGACAAAAATTATCGCCACGCAGTTAAACTTTTTTCAGTGCAAGCGGACAATAACCAGCATGATGCGCAGTTCAATCTGGCGGTCCTTCTAGAGGCCGGTAAAGGCGCACCGCAGGATTATGCGACTGCTCTGACATGGGCATGGACCGCACAGCTTGGCGGGATTGAAGCTGCCGAAGACCTTGCCGATGATCTGGCTGGAATGTTGCCCGAAAAGCCGACGGAAAATGTTCGCGTCGCCGTTGCCAAACGCCTAAAAACGCGCATTAATAATGGCGATGCCGAGGCCGTTCCCCAATTCGCCCAGTATCATCTGCTGATGCTGGAGGAACCCGACTATGAAATGGCCTATATCTGGTATTCGATTGCCGCTGCCCTGAACCTTGAAGGGGCCATGATTGCGCGTGATGATGCACGCGACAATCTAGCCGATGAAAATATCATTGAGCTACAAGCCAAAGCTGGCACGATTTATGAAGGTCTAACGTTCAATCTTGATTGAATAAATGGTCAAATTTGACCGTAGACCTAGCCTAGAGGATATAAGTATGCTGGTAAAAATTCACTGGATTATCGACGGTGTCGCTGAGTTTGAGGTGGAATCGCAGGAAGAAGCCGAGAAACAAGCGAACGAAATTCTTGGAAAAATCGTTGCAGATAACCCTGTTTTTGTCGAAAAACTGGGGGCGCGCTCCATTCAGGGAACAGCCTATCTGCCAGGCTCGGAGGACGAAATCGATGCTCCAGCAACCTAAAAATATTCTGATGCCAGTGGCGATAATATCAATGCTGATTAGCGTGGTAGCTAGCGCGGCATTTGGCGCTGGCCGGACCTATGTTCCAAAAAGCGAAACCAACGAGATCAGGTATGAGCTTTGCCGGTTGAAGGCGCACGAATATAGCCCCGGCAAAACGAATTGCATTTATCGGCGCCAAACCGGCGGCAAGGATGTGATTGTCAGCGTTAGCGAAAATAGAATTCAGTGCCAGGCCGAATTCCAGTGCGAGCAATCCAAATAGGCAGAATTAACGACCTTGACAATCAATGCCGTTAAATTCACCTAGCTCGTCCAGCGTATCGACATAGACCAGTCCTGATTCGGCTAGACGTTCGCGCATGCTGTAAATATCAAGCCCAACCTCGCCATTGGCGAGACGTTGGCGCTTGGCCTCTTCGCCGTCAAGACGCGCTTGGGTTTTTTCCATCACCGCTTCACTATGCGCGCGCGCCACGACCACTACCCCGTCATCATCGGCGCAAATCACATCGCCCGGAAACACCAGCTGTCCAGCACAGATTACCGGAACATTGACGGCCCCAAGGGTGTTTTTCACCGTTCCCATTGATGAAATTGCGCGCGACCATACGGGGAAATTCATCTCCTGCAAATCGGCGACATCACGCACACCCGCATCGCACACCAACCCCACAACCCCATGCGCCTGTGCTGAGGTTGCAAGCAGATCACCAAAATATCCGTCGGTGTTTCGCGTCGTCGTTGCCACCACTAGAATATCACCGGGCTGGCATAACTCAATCGCCACATGGATCATCCAGTTATCCCCGGGTGCCGCCAAGATTGTTACCGCCGTTCCGCCAATACGCGCCCCTGGGTAAATCGGGCGAAGGGCGGGGGCCATCAAACCGCTGCGCCCCTGCGCTTCGTGAACTGTTGAGGCACCAGCGTTGCCAAGGCGTTTGGCCAAAGCCGCTTCGGTGCGTTTGATGTTTCTTACGGCAACGGTCTTCATTCATCTCTCCTCAGTCCCAATTCAGGATATGCTGATCGGGCATTTTATTTTGAGTGTTTTGCCTAGGTGGGATCGTTACTCATTTTCAAGAATGATAGCGCCATATGCCGTTGCCGACACGGGAATATGATAAAAACGGTAAACCTCATTCACCTTTTCATTCATCGCCCCGCGCATCACATTCCACATAATCATCTCAATCCCTTCAGCTCCGGCCTCCCGAATAAAATCAGTGTGGGAAAGGCGGGTATTTGCCAGTGGATCATCAACCAGATTATCGAGAAATTTCTTGTCAAACTCGGCATTCACAACGCCGGCCCGCTCGCCGCCAAGCTGATGCGACAGCCCGCCAGTTCCCCAAATACCAACGGTGATATCCTGATCAAAGCTGTCAATCGCGCGTCTTATCGACTGACCAAGCTTATAACAGCGCAACGGCGTTGGTTGCGGATACTGAATCACGTTCACACAAAGGGGGATGATCTTTGTCGGCCAAGCCAGCGGCTGATCATAGGCGATAGACAACGGAACCGTCAGCCCGTGGTCAACATCGAAATCAGCCGTTACGGCCATATCAAACTCGTCTAGAATCAGACTTTCAACAAGGTGCCAAGCAAGTTCAGGGTGGCCCTCAACGACGGGAACTTTGCGGGGGCCCCAGCCCTCGTCAGCGGGTTGAAACTGGTCCCCTACACCCAGCATAAAGGTCGAGTAATGATTCAATGCCATCGATGTTGCGTGATCGTTAAAGACGACAATATTCACATCCGGCACGTTTTCACGGTGCCATGCCCGTAGCGGCTCAAATCCCTTAAATAACGGCACCCAGTAATCTTCATCCGTTTTACCATTATCCATTGCTGCGCCAACGCCCGGCACATGCGAGGTTCCCATTCCAGCTATAAGTCTAGCCATTATCGCTCTCCTTTATGCTTCGGTTGCCATCAATCGGGCGGCCACCTGCAATCATCATTTCCTGAAATTCTTCAAAGCTCATTTGCGGTGACGACATTTTGCCATACATCACTTGCGGCGGCTGGCGGTCATGGCTGACAATCTTAAACGTGTAATAGACGTTCGCGCCAAGCTGCAGAAGTTTGATATAATCCCGGTCAAGAACGGCTTGGCGTTGCTCTTCCGTCATTGAAAATTTGTTCAGATAGGCAGCCTCATCGCGGGCAAATTCGTCCCTGCATTCGGCCCGGTTTAGGGACATGCAAAACATGTTCAGATGATAGCCCGACCGATAGCGCCTGCTGTCAAACACATAGGTTCCGGGAATATCGTCATAATCCCGTGACCCTTCTACATTAGGCCCTTTCGGCTTTGCGGGGGTGGTGCCTTCGCTCATGGTTTCCTCCGTTGCAAATTTATGTCCGGCTCACTGCTTGCTGATCCTTATCTTAGCTGATACATCTTAGCTGATACCATTTTTGGTACAAATAGTATTTTTTAGAACGGATCGTTCATGAAATGGAACGTTGATCACCTTCCCGCCTTTGTTGCTGTTGCTGATCAGGGCGGTATTTCGGCGGCAGCGCGGCGTCTTGGTGCGCCAAAATCCACCATCAGCCGAGCGATGGCGCGTCTGGAGGAAGATGTGGGCTTGCAGCTTTTTGTGCGCAATTCCCGCGATCTAAGACTAACGCATGATGGGGAACAGTTTTACGGGCACGCGGTTCGGATTCTTGAGCAAGTTGACGCCGCAAATGCCGAGCTTGCTGGATTGAGTGCAACGCCCCGGGGGCGGCTGGCGGTGGCGCTTCCCATGGCGTTTAGCCGCGAGGTTGTTGGCCCGCGTCTGACCGAATTTATAGCGGCTTTTCCCGATATTCAGCTCGATATACAGATTTCCAGCGGGAAAGCTGATTTAATCCGTGATCAGATTGATATCGCCGTTGTTGTTGGCGCCATGGCGGATTCGGATCTGATCCAGCAACGTTTAATCACGACACCCTTGATCTGGATTGCCTCGCCAAAAACAGCCCAGAAATTAGGTGCCCTTGATCTGGGAGACACACTTAATCCGAAGGACGCAATCGCAGGATTGGCGCGTCATATAAAAATTGTCGAAAGCCGCTATGCCACAGCCCAGCTTTCCGTTAAATACGCCGAAGCCGGTCATTCGCTGGTCCTTAAATCTGAGCAATTATTGCAGGTTAATGATCCGTTGCTAGTTCGCGATATGGTGATTGCCGGGGGCGGGCTGTCCTTCGCACCGGAAATCTATTGCCGAGCCGCGCTGGTCGATGGACGGCTAGTTCGGATGTTTCCAGATTTAGGTATTGCCCATGAATCCAGCCTGTCGCTGTTATATCCAAGCCGCCGGATGCTTTCCAAAAAAGCGCGGGCTTTTATCGAATTTCTGCAAAATCTATGCGCTGAAGCCGCGATGAGAGCCCCATAATTTCTAATCGAAACGGGTAAGAATCTCATCCATAGGTTTTTTGCGTTTGGCAACAGACGGAATGCGCGCATCCTTTGCGGGATGCCCAACTGCCAAAATCATCACAGGTTTATTCGAGGCTGGCCGTCCGCAGATTTTGGTTAAAAACTGCATTGGGTTTGGTGTATGCGTCAGGCAAACGAGGCCAGCGTGATGAATCGCCGAAATCAGAAAACCCGAAGCAATACCAACACTTTCCGGAACATAATAATTCTTATAGCGCGAACCGTCATCGAACTGGCCATAGCGTTCAGCAAACACCACTATCAAATAGGGCGCATCTACCAGATGCGGCTTATCGGGGCCAGTGCCGATTGGCTCCAGCGCCTTGATCCATTCATCATTTGCCATACTGCTGTAAAATTTCTGCTCCTCAGCTTCAGCGGCGGCGCGAATGTCGGCTTTCATCGCAGGATTCGATATCAGCGCGAAATGCCACGGCTGATGATTGGCCCCACTTGGCGCAAGGCCGGCGGTGCGAATGCACTCCTCCATCACATCTGCCGATACCGGACGGTCAGAAAAATCGCGCACCGTGTGACGTGTCTGCATGGTTTGGCGATAAAGAATGGCCGCCGCCGAAATTTCTGCATCCGAGCGGTGTAGCCGGTCAGGCAGGGGCTGCGGATCATAATTCAGCTTTTCACGGATAAACATAGCATAGGGTCTCCAGATAAGATGGCGCGTGCTGGGGCGCGTAATGGGGCTGGTACTTTTAGAGTTTCTACAACTCTGCTAGTTTGGAATAGACTTTGGCAAGTGATGCCTTTTTATGCTGCATTTTTTTATATCACGGCGTAACGGAAAAATTTTGTGCCTTGGGCGCATGTTTACTTCTAAGCGTATTCAGCGGAGTATTTTGACCGATGTTTAATCCCGCAATTACCGCCCTCAACGCACCCCCCGTTTCCATAGTTCAAGACTGGATTGCCTCATATGACGGTACCAAGGGCGCATTGATTGATATGAGTCAGGCGGTTCCGGGGTATGCGGCTCACCCCGATATGTTGCGCGCATTGAAGCAAGCTGGCGCTGATCCGGCCGCGGCTAAATATGGCGCGGTTGAAGGTGATGCCAGCCTTCGCGCTGCCTATGCAACGCATCTGAACACCACTTATGACGCCGCTGTTACTGCACAAGAGACGCATATCACATCGGGCTGCAATCAGGCATTTGTTGCGGCGGCGCTGAGTGTTGCCGGTCACGGTGATGATATTTTGATGACGCGTCCCTGTTATTTTAATCATGAATCAGCGCTTGGCATGCTTGGCATCGGTGTTGGCTATGTAGATTGCAGCCCGGAAAATGCCATGCTGCCGGTTCTAGGCGATATCGAGGCGGCAATAGGTCCCCGAACGCGTGCAATTGCCATCGTATCGCCGAACAACCCTTGCGGCGTGATTTACCCTGCTGGCCTGCTGGCATCCCTTTTCGCCCTGTGCCAATTACGCGGCATCTGGCTGATTATTGACGAAACCTACCGCGATTTTCTGCCCTTAAATACCGGGCGCCCACATGATTTGCTATCCCAACCCGGCTGGCAGGACACGCTTATCCAGCTCTATAGCTTTTCAAAATCCTATTGTATGCCCGGGCACCGACTTGGGGCGATAACCGGCGGGAATGATCTTATCCAGCAAGTTGCTAAAATTATCGACAATGTTCAGATTTGTGCGCCACGTGCCCCGCAAATGGCGGTCACACAAATGCTGGAGCCGTTAGCCGAATGGCGTCAGGAAAATCGGCGGCGAATTGCGGCGCGTGCCACCGTTTTTGAAAATGTGATCAACCACCTACCCGGATGGAACCTTTTGAGTAACGGCGCATATTTCGGCTATGTTCGCCATCCTTTCGAGGAAAGCGGATCGTTGGAAACGGCACAGCGGCTGGCGCGCGAAATCGGCGTGCTGACTATCCCCGGTACATTTTTTGGGGATGGTCAGGAAAGCTGTCTTCGTTTTGCGTTTGCTAATGCCAGTCGTAGCGTCATTGCCGAGTTACCGGACCGTATCGCCCTATTATAGGCCATTTAGTTATAGGCCGTTTAAGGATGCTTATTTTCGTGGCCTTAGTGTTTCCAGCTGGGATCAATGCGATCAAGCATCCGCCAGAAAGCTGGCCATTCAGGATGCCGCACCGCTGCACCAGACTGGGCGTCGCCGCCTTCGAATTGCTGACGGGTATGGCGCATTACATCATCCGGAATATAGCTGATTTGCGCACCGGAAGACATTGTACGAAGCATAATTTCGGCATTACGGATGAACAGTTGATGCCGTACGACTGCCCAGGCAACGTTAGGGCCAGCGGTCAGCAACCCGTGATTTTTCAGCACTAGGGTATGGTTCTTATCACCCATCGCATTGGTCAGCGCGGTCTGCTCACCCTCATCCAGAACAATTCCGTTGAAATCATGATAACCGATACGCTCAAAAAGCTGGCAGCCTTCCTGCATCATCGGAACAACCTCAACATTCAACGCCGCAAGCGACTGGCTGAACGGCTCATGCGTATGCATCACACAATGCAAATCATCGGGGCGGGCCTTATGAATGGCGGCATGAATGACATAACCGGCGCGGTTTACCGGCCACGCATCGTCTGACACTTTATTTCCTTCAAGATCAATACAGGTCAGGTTTGAGGCGGTAATCTCATCATAGGTCAGCCCGAACGGATTGATCAGAAACGTGTCCGTCCCCGGAACCCGCAGGGTGATATGGTTATAAACAACACTGGTCCAACCATAATGATGGGCCAGCCGATAAGCGGCAGCAAGGTCAACGCGCGCATGCCATTCGCCGTCGCTCATCCCCTTTGGTGTGTCCGGATATGAAATCTCAAGCGAAATAGGTGTTTTGGATACTGTCATAGCTGTCTCCGGCGTTTGCCAAATATTTTCTGTCTGAATTCTTTAATTCCGAGAGCGGTTAGGAATTCCGAGAGCGGTCGGGAATTTTGAAAAAGGGTTGATCCTCTTAATTTTTACCTTGTCCATATGATGCCTCACGGGCGCGCACCAACGCAAGCAAAGTCGCATTTCGCGGTGTTGGAACACCATGCGCTGCGCCGATTTCAACAACGGCGCCGTTCAACGAGTCAATTTCTGTTAATCGCTCAGCCCGGGCATCACGCAACATCGACGGCGTATGTCCCCGATGTTTGCGCCCAGCCATATCAATTCCGTCTCGCACCGCCTGCCGGTCCATTGGCACACCATCAGCATCAGCAACATCACAAACTTCCATCGCAACCGCATCAGCCAACGCCGCAAGATCGGGATGATCTGCAATTAGGCCCGGCCCGTTATCAATTACCGTGCAAATACTGCTGAGCGCACAGTTAAAGGCAACCTTACCCCAGATCACCTGATCAACCGTATCATTTACCACGGCCGGAATTGCCGCTGCATCCAGAATTTCTGCAAACCTGGCCGCCATGGCCGAGGTGACCGGATCATCGTCTGTGGCAGCGCGAAACTGCGAGAGGTGCGGTCCGTGCGATTCCACAACACCCGCTTCGGATACATCGGCAGGTGCCATGGTCGTGCCATAAATAATTCTGGATTCTGGAACAAATTCGGCAAGTCGTTGTTTGTTGCCAAGCCCATTTTGCAGACTAACCAGCCGTGTCTCAGGGCCAATCAACGGCATAGCGCCGGTCAGCGCCGCGTGCGTTGCACCAGTTTTGGTGAAAACAATTATCAGATCGGCAGGTTCACTCTCGCCTGATGACCCAGAATCACCAGATTCAGAATTTAGGGATTCTGCATCAATAATTTTGGGGTGAACAACCAAATCGCCGCTATCGAGGTACATTTGAAGGCCGTTAGCACGAATGGCTGCACGATGCGCATTATTGCGGATAAGGAGGCTGACATCATGCCCCTTTGCGCTAAGGGCGCCGCCAAAAAGTGACCCAAGTGCACCAACGCCAACAACCACAATCCGCATAACACTCTCCTTGCCAGCGATCATTGTTCATCATGGCAAAGCAAATCGCAAGCGCATCCAGCCATCAGGCGGCAGAAAAAATTCCTATTCAAATAAAACTACAAACAGTCAGAAATCTACGTCTAGCCAAGCAATCCCTGCGCTGCGATCATGATAATGACGGCAAAAACCGAATAGCCCAAATTGATCAGCTTGCCGTCACGATTATGTCCAGCAAAAGTCTCACCGCTAAAGCCCAGCACTATAAAGGCTGCCGAGCCCAAAATTAGCGTTAACAAGGCGCTGTTCACCGCCGTTACGCCAACAAACCAGCTAAGCAGTGCAAGGCCGATGAATTGAAATGTCATTGCCGACATAGGCATCTTGCCCGTTTTATCAACACCCATAGATTCGGCCCAGCGATCGCCAAATGCCAAGGGTGAATACCATAGCCAGCCAAAAGCAAACGCCGCCACCGCGCCGATGACCACCGCTAGCCAGCTTACATCTTGTGTCAGTTCAATCATGAAACTAACTCTCCTTTCCTTTTTTTAGATTAGGCTTTCCTTGTTAAGATTAGGTTTTCGAACTTATTTTCAGAACGTTAGGTGCGTTTTGAGATGGATTTGGCCCAAATATCCCCATGCATATTAGGTTGGCATATTACGTTGGCATTTCGTGAATTTCGGCGACCTCAACAGTGCCAGATCCATCACCCACAATCGGGCAGTTCTTTGCCATCGCTACCGCCGCATTCATATCCTCGGCCTGAATGATGGTGTACCCCGATAGCGGGTTTGCCCCACCATCATCGGTAACGCCGCTGACCGAGACAGTTTTTGGCACACCAACAGGATTACCCGGATCAATAATATTGTCGCCAATACCATCAAACCACTTTTGCCATCTGGCAATTTCAGCTTCGATTTGCTCAGGCGTTTCCTGTGATTCGCCGCCATGATATGCAAAAATAAAAAAGGCCATAACACCTCCTCACCTATTTTAAGTTCTAGAATTAAACATGATGCGATGTTTTAAGGAGCACTCGGAAATGACATTTTCGTGAACCTTGCACATTCGCGTGAGGGCGCGCGTCTCACAAAGGGGTCGGTGAAAAGCTAGACGAGGTTTGCGCATAAGCGTACAAAGACGGGACGTTCATCCCGCTCCAGCAGGAGGCATCTGTGACATTCGCTGCCGCCTATTCCACCGATATTCTGGTCATAATGGTTGCCGGACTGTTGTTAACAGGCTTTATTGCAGGGCTTTTAGCCGGACTTCTGGGCGTTGGTGGCGGCATTGTAATCGTTCCCGTACTTTTCCTTTTATTCACCTATCTTGATGTGCCTGAGAGCATAATCATGCATATGGCGGTTGCCACTTCACTGGTAACAATTATTCCTATTTCGCTGTCGTCGGCGCGCGAACATTACCGGCGCGGCGCCGTTGATATGGCAGTTTTCAAAAGCTGGGCTGGCTTCATGCTTATTGGGGCCGGGATTGCTGGGGCTGTTTCAGGGCAACTGGATTCCAGCTATCTACAATTAACCTTCGGGCTGATCGCGATCTATGTTTCGGTGACGATGATTCGCGGCAAAAAGGCAGGCAGTGACGATAAAAAAGACGGCGCGCAGATTGCCCCCCTTGGCCGCGGTGCCAGTGGCGGCATAATCGCAACATTGATCGGCGGCGCATCAGCGTTAATGGGAATTGGCGGCGGCAGCATTGCCGTGCCGGTGCTAAGCGCATTAGCGCTTCCTGTTCACCGCGCGGTTGGTACAGCTGCTGCCTTTGGATTTTTGATTGCAGTACCGGGGGCCATCGGATTTATTTGGGCGGGAACTGGCGCCGAGGGGCGGCTGCCTTTCTCGTTGGGCTTTACCAATCTTCCAGCAGCCTTAATCATCTTTTCAACAAGCCTGTTCACGGTGCCGCTTGGCAGCCGGATTGCACATGCGCTGAACCCGCAGGGGCTGCGGCGCGCCTTTGGTTTTTTCTTGTTTTTGAGCGCGCTTAACATCCTGATCAGTACTATTCTATAAACCTAGACCATGTCTTCGATCTGTCCTCTCTTAGGGGACTACTATTAAAGGGAAACCATTATTATGCGGTATCTTCACACCATGGTACGGGTGCGTGACCTTGATGCATCACTGGACTTTTACTGCACCAAACTTGGTCTTGTGGAAACTCACCGCAAGGAGGTTGAGGCTGGCAGATTTACACTGGTATTTCTGGCCGCTCCAAAAGATTTGAAAAATGCCGAAGCACAGGATTCGCCCGAACTGGAACTAACCTATAACTGGGATAGCGAAAATTATGACGGGGGCCGAAATTTCGGGCATCTGGCCTACCGCGTCGATGATATTTATACGCTGTGCAAATCTTTGATGGATGCCGGCATTATTATCAACCGGCCGCCGCGCGATGGGCGCATGGCCTTTGTGCGCTCGCCCGACAATATTTCCATCGAACTGCTTCAAGAGGGCGATGCGCTACCTCCATCTGAACCATGGGCGTCGATGGAAAATACCGGTAGCTGGTAACATTATAAAACGGAGAGATTTTAGACATGCTGGATATCCATCAGTTTGTATATGGCGGCGATAATTACGGAGTGCTGATCCATGATGAAGCCCGCGCCGAAACCGCATTGATTGATGCTGGTGATAGCGAGGCTGCATTGGCGGCACTTGCTGAAACCGGCTGGAATCTCACCCAGATATGGATCACTCATCATCATTGGGATCATATTGACGGGCTGGCGGATATTGTCAGCAAAACGGGGGCCACGGTCTATGGGCCGGACGGGTTAAAGGGCGTTGATCAGGGCAAGGGCGACGGGGATTCCTTTGCCCTTGGCGCAAGCGAAGTTCGGGTGATAGCAACGCCCGGACATACGCTGGATATGCTGAATTTTCATCTGCCTGTTGAAAAACTGCTATTCACCGGCGACACACTGTTTGCGATGGGATGCGGGCGGTTGTTTGAAGGTGACGCCGCAATGATGTGGAACAGTTTGACAAAACTGATGGCGCTTGGCGACGATACTGTGATTTATTGCGGGCATGAATATACCGCGGCGAATGCAAAATTTGCGCTGAGCATTGATCCCGAAAACAAAGCCTTGCAAAGCCGCGCTGACGCCGTACGCGAACTTCGTGAGGCCGGACAGCCAACAGTGCCAACAATGATGGCGCTGGAAAAGGCTACCAACCCGTTTTTGCGCCCGCACGATCCCGATATCCAAATGCATCTCGGAATGCTCGCAAATAGAACTGACAATGATCACGAAGCCGCGGTTTTTGCAGAAATCAGACGCCGGAAAGATAATTTTTAAAGATGATTTTTAAGGTATTACATACCACCAGACCTAGTGATCGATTGTTCCGGGTACAGATGCAAAACTGGCAAGATTAGGCGCACCAGTTAAAAACAGCGTCAGGCGGATTTGTTGCTTGTAACGGTTGATCGCCTCAATCGCTGCTTCGACTTCAAAATCAGCACCGACAACGGTCTTTAGAACCGGGCCTGCCATAGAAACCTGCGACGCGCCAAGCCATAATGCCTTTGCCGCATCAAGGCCATGACGAATGCCGCCCGACGCAATCAGCATTCCCTCAGGAAGGGCTTCCCGCACTGCGCGGATCGCGTCAACCGTGGGAATTCCCCAATCCAGAAACGGATCGAAGCGCCCCGCATCTTCGCATCTTGCCGCCTCAATCCGGGTCCAGTTCGTGCCACCAAGCCCTGCAATATCAATGCCGTAAACACCAACATCAAACAGCCGCCTTGCTACATTAGCGCTAATACCGGCGCCAACTTCTTTCACTATAACCGGACATGGCAGCGTGCTGCACGCCGCCTCAATAGCCCCCAAAACACCCCGCCAGTCGGTTTCGCCTTCGGGCTGGACAGCCTCTTGCAGCGGGTTTAGATGAATGAAAATCGCATCTGCCCGAAGGTCATCAACAGCCCGGCGCGCCATATCCAGCCCCGCTGCAGCGGCAAGCTGAACCCCGCCCAAATTCCCTATTAACGGCACCGAAGGCGCGCGGTCACGAAGATCACGCTGGCTCTGCGCACGCTCAATACTGGCGCGCTGCGATCCAACGCCAAGGCCAACCCCACACGCTTCAGCCACCTCGGCAAGAACGCTGTTTATAGTATCGGCACGCGCCGTTCCGCCAGTCATCGAGCCAATGAAAAGTGGTGCCAGAACGCGGCGCCCCAGAAAGTTCGTGCTGATATCAATGCTTGCCAGATCACATTCGGGAAGCGCGCAATGATCGAGGCGTATCCGGTCAAACCCGGCATCCTGGTCAGATTGCGCCACCTGCCCCACCGCCAGATCCAGATGTGCGTCTTTGCGGTCACTTGCAGCGGGTGGAAAAGATTTGCCGGATTGGGTCATAACATCATCGACTGATAAAATCGCGACGAAGACTACGCCGCGTGCGATTGAAAAGACCGTCCACCAAAATCATGTGGGGGACCGTAAGCGCGGCCAACCCGATAAATACCACCCTAAGCAACACCGGCTCCAGATTAGCATCATCCGTCAAATACCAAATGGCGAGCGCACCGGCCACCCAGCTTGCAATAGTAAAAAACGCCGCCTGATTAATCAGCGCAACCCACGACATGCTGGCGCGCAAGGTACCAAGCACGCCGCTAACATGCCGAAACGAATGAACAACACAGAAATAGATCGCAAAGCCAACCAGCGGCGGCGTTAGCGCGAAAATCGCGGTTAGCAAGACCATTTCCAGAACCCCAGCGCGCCATCGACGTAATCGCACCGCCTGAAACAGATAGAACAGCATCGCCATACCAATGAAAATCGTCAAAATATCCAGCGCCTGCCAGATAAGTGTAGTGTCACCCAACACAAGATATTCAAAAATGTGATCAACCTCACCGCGATGCATCTGGCTGATCCCGACAACCACCAGCCCGCCATGCGCCGCACTTCCGACGCGTCGCTGCCAGCCCCTTCCAGCGCGAACATCACCGCCGCCAAAATGCATCATGCTGATCAGCAGAAAAATAAGCAGGCTGGCAAATGGGAAAAACAGCCACGCCCCCACGACAACGCCCGCCGCAGCTACATAAGCCAGCAGAAACCCGGCCATCTGCAGGGCATTTCTTGAAAATCCCAGATGGATCGCAATGGCACCATCCAGCGCACCGTGTGGCAGTCCGATCACCACAATCGCCGCCAGCGCCAGCAGATCAATCGATGTCATCATCGTCAATCCAGTTAGAATTTCCATCACCCTGATCCTGATTGTTGGGGACGAACATTCAGGCCAGCAAAGCTGAAAACCGCGCAAATGAAAAGCCATTTCGGCATCGCAATAATAACTTTCAGACGAAGCGCCCAGCCTGCCTCGCCGCTCAAAAAGCGGGCAAACTGGTCCCCCGATAAGGCGCGCGCCATTCGCATAAACAGATCAGGCGCGCGATCCGGCCAGTTCCGCAAAACAGTCAAAAAAACCGCATCCATCCAGAGATCAACACTCTTATGCGGAACCTGAAATGCCAGCCCACCGCGCCCGTTATCGGCATGCACCGCCGCCAACGCCGCCTCAATCTGTTTTTGAATAAAGATAAACGCATAGCCGCTAGATGGTCTGATCGCACCGCCATTACCGCCAATCCCCGGAATTTCGGCATCACGGCGCGCCAACATACCAAGCGGAATAACCCCCCGCTCTCGCCGGATAGTTTCAAATGCGGTAACGCCATAGTGACGCTCCAGATACGAATGAATGGCCGTCATGTAAAAATCATCTTGCAAAATATGCGGGGTGAACAAGGTTGATTCCACCAGCGCCTCTTGCGCGGAAAAAGGGAGAAGATATATAAAATGCATGCCTTCGGATTGATCAACGCGAAAATCCATCAAAATGGCGGTGCCCGGATCAAAAACCGGACGATCAACGCGCACCTCAACCCCGGTAAAATGCTGCAACATCATTCCGTTTGGAACCTGCGGGGGGCGGCTGTCAAAAATTGCTGTTTGTGGGTCATTTGCCCGCGGCGGTTTATCGGTGAATGCTACGCTGGCAGCATTGGCTTCGGCCCGGCAATGGTTGATCCAGACCGAGCGCTGCAATGCGTGATAGGGGCGCGCGCTTGATGCCATGACCACCGCATCATCTTCCGTAATGATCGACCATTTCGGCCAACTGGCACGCGCCATTCCCGCCGCGGCCACTATATTTTTGTTATGGTTGCTAGGCAGTGCGCCGGTACCGTTGGCCAATCCCCAAAATCCCCAGATATGATCCTGCGGCGGCGGCGCATCTTTGGGGCTGACGATAGTAAAATGATGCCCCGGAAATTCATCCGCCCGCGCCGCTAGGGAAAGCGCCGCACACCCATCGCCCAAAATCGTAACCTGCTGCAGTGGTGCGTTATCTGACATAAGGCAACCCCCTCAAGCTGATGTGAAGCGCGGCGTCGTGTTCCCCTTCCGGGCGCGCTGTTATGCGCGACTTCAGGCTACCCATCGCGCGCACCGAACAGCGTAATTTTGTTATCTTACTGGTTACCTGCCTCCCAGAATACCATGCAAGACCGGATGCGCGAAGCTGAACCCCGATCTGACGATAAACCCGCGCTGCCACGGCAATTGACACATGCGCACGAAAGGGAAGAAAGCAATAGCCGCGCGCGCCACTATCATAGAATTTTTCAGCAAGATCAAGCAACTGGCCAACCGCATCTGTAATCTGCTGGCAGGCAGCGCTGCTCGGCGCACCAGCCGCGAGTTTGATATCGGCGGGCCGCGCACCATCAACCCAGTCCGCCGGAATATACCGCCGGTTCATCACCGCATCTTCCAGAACATCGCGCGCGATATTGGTCAGTTGCATCGCAATGCCAAGATCGATTGCATAAACCCGGGCCTGTTCGTCGTGACACGCCAAGACATCGCACATCAACAACCCGACAGTTCCCGCCACCCTATACGCATAGCGCAGCAAATCAGCTTCACTTTGCAGGGCAACCTCCTCACGCTGATCATCAAGAAGTCCGTCAATCAGGGCAATCAGCACATCCGGTGAAAAGTTTTTCTCGGCCATCAGCGGCCCGAATCCTGCCAGCGCCGGGTCACTGCCTTGAATGGACGGCGTATTGGATGTGTCTAGCTGGGAGCGGATAACTGCAAGGCGGCGGGGGCCATCCTCAATATCGCCGTCTGCCATATCATCTAGCACCCGGCAAAAAGCGTATAGACGCGCGGCCGAATTACCCATCTCGGCCCCTAGAAACCTGCGCGCCCAATGAAAGCTCTTACCATTGGCGGCAAGCGATTCTTCGGATGTCAGCGCCTCGTTCGACATAGCTATCTGCTCACGCCTCCAAAAGCCCTGCCAGCCATTACTCACCCGCCAGCACGAGCGCTCTCTTCCTCATCAACCAGTCGTTCGACCACTTTAGCAGAACATAGCACGCCTGGCATCCCAGCGCCCGGATGCGCGCCCGCAGCGGAAAAATATAGATTGGGAATATGCGGGTCGCGGTTGTGATAACGGAACCAAGCTGACTGGCTGAAAATCGGCGCAATCGAAAATCCTGCTCCATGCATTGATCTGTAATCATCACGAAAATCTTCGGGTGTCATCCAGAAATCTTCGGTGATCACGTCTGAAAGTTCGGGCATGATGGTTTTTTCCAAGGCAGCAACAATGCGGTCACGAAGCGCCGGAGCCTCGGTTTTCCAATCTACATCACCAAGCAGATTTGGAACTGGACACAACACATAAAAACTGTCGCATCCGTCCGGTGCAAAGCTGCTATCCGTTGCAGTTGGCCGGTGCAGATACAGCGAGAAATCATCCGCCAAAATCTTGGAATCGAAAATATCGGCAAGAAGCTCACGGTAGCGTGGGCCCATCCAGATGGTATGGTGCGCAACATTTTCATAAGTACGCTTGGTTCCGAAAAACAAAACATAAAGACCCATGGAATACTGCGTCATTGATTCGGGAAGAGCTTTTTTACGGCGGCTTTCAGACGGCAGCATCTGCCGATAGACCGTTGGTGGATCGCCATTGCAAATCACCCGTGATGCTGTAAAGCGGCGACCATCCATCGCCGTTGCCCCCGTCGCCCGTCCATCCGCAACTTCAATTCGGTCAATATCAACGCCGAGCTGCACATTGACCCCAACACGCTCCATCAACCGGTGAAGTTCGGCCACCAGCTTACCGGTACCGCCCATGCAGAAGAACACACCCCAGCGGCGTTCGAGATAATGAATCAACGCGTAGATCGAGGTTGTGGTAAACGGGTTTCCGCCAACCAAAAGTGGGTGAATCGAAAAAGCCTGACGCAGCAATGGGTGCCGGATATGGCTGTTGACCAACCCTGCCACAGTGCGATAGCTGCGAAGACGAAGCAGCGCGGGCACCTGTGCCATCATGCTGGTAAAACGGGTGAATGGTCGGTCCGCTAGTTTTTCGAACCCAACCTCAAAAATTCGCCGCGACGTATCGAGTAGACGCGCATAGCCTTTAACATCGCGCGGTGAAAAACGTTCAATTTCTGCATTCGTATCCGCAACCGACGCGCAGTAGTCAAACTGGCTGCCATCATCAAAATGAAAGCGGTACCAAGGGTCCAGCGGGCGAAATTCCAAATGATCCTCGCGGCGCTCATCAAACAACTCAAACAGCTCATCGAACAGAAATGGCGCGGTGATCACCGTTGGTCCGGCGTCATGGCGATAGCCGCCACGCTCAAACACCTGCGCGCGCCCACCGATTGCCTGCAGCCTGTCAACCAATGTCACCGAATAACCGCGGGCCCGCATCCGCAATGCAGCCGCAATCCCTCCAAAACCGGCTCCAATAACCAGCACATCAGATTGAGAAATTTTAGATTTGTCTTTACGGGATGTTACCCGCCGAGGGGAGACCGAAGCCATAACAGAATAATCAGACCTTTTTCAGGGAAGCCACAGACTTGAGACATACCTGCTGAAGGAGCTGTTGTATAGGCATGATCACCGCCACAAGCTCGTGCGGCAGGGCACCGGCAAATCCGGTTGCATCATTCATCATCACATTCATTCGCTGCGAAGCATCATTAAGCGCCTCTGAGTTTTGAATCGCAGCACGCCATTCCTGAAAACCCTGCTTATCGCCACTAGCATACCAACGATCGAATTCGCCGCGGCGCTGCGCATCCAGCTTATCCCGGAAAAGCACAACCACCCCGTTTGGCGCGCGCCTGCCAAGATCAGATCCGCAAGTATTCGCACCATCGCCACCGGAAAAATTCAGAATATCATTGGCGATCTGATAGGCATTGCCAAGGGCGCGAAAACAATCGCCGATGGTTGCCGCCGCACCGCCATGCAGCGCCATTGTCGCTACACCTTCCAACGGCGCAGTCAAAAGCGGGGCCGTCTTATCACCCGCGCCGCGAAGATATTGTGCCCAGTCGGTAACCGGACGAATGTCAAACTCACGCGCTTGACCAAGTGTCGTTGTCTTTATGTGGGATGCCAGAATTTTGACCAGCATCGGCGTTTGCGAGCGCTGCGCAGCCTCGGCTGCTAGCTCAAACGAAAGAGCAATAAGCCAGTCGCCAAGGGTTAATGCAACATCACGCCCATATACCGACCAGACCGCCGGCTTGCCGCGCCGTAGCCGATCGCCGTCACAGATATCATCATGGATAAGCGAGGCATTGTGCAACACTTCGATCGCAGCGGCCCAATGCATTGCGGCAGGCCGGTCAACTTTCAAAAGATCCGCAGCCCTAAGCGCCATCTTCGCCCGCAACATTTTACCAGGGGTAGAAAAGTGTAGGGCAGCGGCATCAGCCAAAGGCTGGCCAGCTGCTGGCATGCGCTCGGTGATGAAATTATGCAGAATTTCAGAGGATGACGGCGACGACCCTATGCCGCTGTCGGCATTGCCTAGGAATTCATTGGAGTGCGTCGACAGATTAGTCATGACTACCGTTTATTATTGCCGTTCGGGATGTTGGCCCGGAGCTTTTGGCAACATTTTACCCTTGCTCCAATTCGGGATCAAAATTATCCCGCACCTAAAATTTAACAACACTGAAATAGTAAAAACTGATGAAAGGAATTGTGAGGACAACGCTGGTCGCCCTCACAAATCAATGTTACTTGCTCTTAAAGCTACTTGCTCTCGGACTCGGTGACAGCAACGTTCCAGATGATCACACCGAACGCAATTTTGTTCAGCACGTCAGCCAGGTTGTAGATCACGTTAAGCGTATCAGCTGAGCTGGCTGGGTCGCCAGAAGCCAGATAACCGTAGAAGTAACCGAGTGGGTAAATTGCCCAACCGATTGTTACGATCCAACGCATAGTTGAGAAAGCGGACTTGACTGAGTCTGGTGCCTGCTCTGCAGACATCTTGCCAGCTTCACCAGCAAAGATTTCATACAGAATGTAGAACCAACCAACCATACCGATAATAAAGCCAAGCCACACATTCATGTAGCCAGCTTCACCAGCGTAACCGCCGACGAGCATGATCAGAGTACCGATTGTCAGCCGCCAGAAAATGCCGGCAGAAGCGTTGCCGATGGCGCGCAGGATCAGATAGAACTCAATCATCAGGAGTGGAACAGTGATCAGCCAGTCGATGTAACGATACACCGTTGGAGTGTCACCAGTAGAAATCCACACATCACGCATGTAGAAATAGTGTACGGCAGCAACCAGAGTCACCAGACCAGACACTGTAAGTGAAGTCTTCCACTTACCTTCGACACGCTGCGTCTCAATGAAGAAGAATGCTGTAGAAGCAACCAGCGCCATTGAAATCAACCAGAACGAAATGCCGACATAGTCGTCACTTGCAAGGTTGCCTGCAGCAAAAGCAACAGTAGGAGTGACGGCCAACGCCGCTGTAATCAGCGCCGTTTTCATAGCCTTACTCTTTAAAAGATTCATTTTTTACCTCCGTTAACGATAGGTACGGACGCGCCATTTATTTTTGTATTTTGACCCACCCGCAACTAGCCCCACTGTATTGAGGCCACCCGTAAGTGTGCAATTGCTAAGCTTCTGATTTTTGGTCAAATTGTGAAAATTGCTTTTTTAATGTTAATAAACAGGTATTTACATTATAGAAAACTGTTTTGCGAATTTAGCAATATTTCCGCTAAATTCAGGCCAATATTCATAAAAATTAATATATAACAATGATTTAATTAATACTCAGTCAATATAAAGGCATCCCCTCCAAAAATGCTTTTTAGGCGATTTTTATGAGATAAAAATGATGTTAACTATGCCTAAAGAGGCATTTTGGCTCGATCAAACACCTTTTAGAGGCTCTCTAAAGCCCGATATCTTGGTGTTATAAAATTTTGAAGCCCCAAGGCACATACCACGCAAATACCACACAAGTATCGGGCAAGTATCAGGCAAATATCCGGAGAGGCTATAGGCCGTTATGCGCGATGATGATTGCCTCACCGCATTTCCGGCAAATTGATTTTACAATTTAGCTTTAGGAATTTGAGGAAATACCCCCGCCGCAAATTTGTCGTATATTAGTAGCAAATTTATCGTATATCTGTATTTGATTGTTTTAAGTAAAAATGGCGCGGGCCTATTGCGATGCAGACCAACATTTCCCATCCTATCTTTTCGTTCGCCGATGCTGAGATGGGGCCAGTCTCAAACGGCATTATCCGCGGTATCGAACGGCTCAGTGGACAACCCAAAATTCGCAAGCTGTATTTTGATTATGTCGAAGAGGGGCTGCCGCATGCCAATTTCTGGTCAGATGCGCTGGACCGGTTGAACATCAAAATTGATCTTAGCCGCGATATATCTGCCTCAATTCCGAAAAGCGGCTCAACGCTGATTGTTGCAAACCATCCTTACGGAGTGATTGATGGATTGGTGCTTTGTGCATTAGTGGCTGAAATACGCTCGGATTATAAGATCATTACACACCGGGTTCTGAAACAGGCACCCGCGACAATGGACAAGATTTTACCGATTGATTTTGACGAGACCGAGGCCGCACTAGCGACAAACATTGAAACGCGCCAGCAAGCCGCCGCCTATCTAAGGGAAGGTGGCGCGGTGATCATTTTTCCTGCTGGAGCTATTTCAGTTGCCCCTAAATTAGTTGGCGATGCATATGACAAGGAATGGAAAACTTATGCTGCCAAGCTGGCCTTGCAGCCTAACACTGTGACGGTCCCTTTCCTTTTTGACGGTAAGAATTCCTTTCTCTTTCAGGCCGCTCGCAAAATCAGCCTGACGCTTGGCTATTCGCTGATGTTTCGTGAAATTTGTAAATTGATGGGTACCACCGTTTCATTGACGATGCGCCCGCAGGTTCACGCCAATGATCTAAAGGCACTTGGCGATCGTAAACTGGTGACAAAATATTTGCGCGACCATACATATGGTCTACTTTAGGGCGTCTTTATTTGGGGATGGCCTCTTAGTCGCTGAGGCGTCGGGCGGGCTGATCATGGCACCAGCAACCGGCAACATGATCATTCACCATCCCGATGCCCTGCATAAATGCATAAATGATAGTCGTGCCAACAAAGCTGAGACCGCGGCGGCGCAAATCCTTTGACAACTGGTCACTGAGGGCAGTTGAAGCCGGTATTGCCGACATATCGGCAAACTGGTTTATCACCGGCTGGCCGTCCACAAACCCCCATAGATAATCTGCAAACCTGCCAAATTCAGACTGAATGGCCAGAATAGCATTGGCATTTGTGCGGGTGCTATAGATTTTCAACCTATTGCGAACGATGCCGGGATCACTGCGCAGCGCCTCCAGCGCATCATCCGTCATGCTGGCAACCCTATGCAGATCAAAATCATGAAACGCAGCCCTGTATCCGGCGCGTTTTCGAAGAACCACATCCCAGCTCAGCCCGGCCTGCGCCCCCTCTAACGTCAGCATTTCAAAAAGATGCCGGTCATCATGGACCGGTATGCCCCATTCATTATCGTGATACTCTGCCATAATTTCCTGACCGGGTCGGTTGCCGAAACAACGCGGTTTGCCGTCGGGGGATGTTAAAGTCTCTGACATGGTTTTGGCTCCTGCTCAACGCCTCCTATTTTGGGCAAGTCTACCCAATCAGCGGGCGAATTAATAATGACACTCCCGAGAGCAGCATTAAAATTATCAGCAACCGACGATAGGATTTGTCGCTGGTTCGCCGGAATAGCCATAGCCCGATAACGGCACCAACCACGCTTGT
>CALLKZ010000117.1:0-24589 GCA_938082345.1 uncultured Alphaproteobacteria bacterium | reverse complement strand
CTGGTTATGCAGGCCGCCCAATTCAGCAGTGGTTATCTAGCTGATTGAACCAAGTCGTGTTATCGCAGGTGAAACAGGGAATTTGGTGCCCAGGAGAAGACTCGAACTTCCACGACCTTGCGGCCACTGGCACCTGAAGCCAGCGCGTCTACCAATTCCGCCACCTGGGCACAGGCACCTGATGAGCGTTGGAACTCATCTTGGAATGGCGCGCAGAATACCTGCCATGTTGCGCTTGTCAACTGGTTGCAGGCGAATCAGATCAAACTAGGTTTGAATTACCTTCTTTCCTCCCCAAAACCCGATTTCTAAAATCGTGGCTTTTAAAAACCCTGCTTTTGGTCATGTTTGCTTGCGTGGCATAAACTTGCGCTCTGGGGGGATTGTCCCTATTTAGAGATCGCAGTGTTGATTGTTTTTAACGGCTGTTTTTACGGTTTGCTTGGACATGTTTTTTTTGAATCGGGAGAAATCTAATGGATAAGACGGTTGCTGTTATCGGCGGATCCGGGTTTCTGGGCCGCGCCATTATCGAAAAGCTGGCGCGCGCGAAAATGCGGGTCATTGTATTGTGCAGAAATGCTGAAAAAGCCAAATTTCTGAAAACGATGGGCGTTGTTGGCCAAATTACCGTGGTCGCGGGAAATGTGCTGAACGATGAAGATCTGGAAACAGTTATCGCGCCGGCTGATGCGGTGGTCAATCTGATCGGTATTCTGGCCGAAAATAGCCGCCAGCGTTTTGATGCGTTGCAGGGTGAATTGCCCGGGCGCATTGGCGTTATTGCTGCGCGGCATGGTGTGAAGGACGTCGTTCATCTGTCGGCCATTGGCGCTGATTTTGAGTCAAAAAGCCGGTATGCCAGCAGTAAAGCGGCCGGTGAGGCCGCGCTGCATTCTGCTTTTCCGGACGCGGTAATCTTGCGCCCATCGATTGTATTTGGTCCGCGTGATAGCTTTTTCAACCGTTTTGCTAGCATGGCGATGCTGGCGCCCGGTCTGCCGCTTCCCGGCGGTGGGTCAATGCGAATGCAGCCGATTTATGTCGGCGATGTGGTTACGGCTGTTGCCATCGCACTTGGCCTTGATGGTGCGACACAAGTGAAAAAAGGGAAAGCGAAATCCATTCGTGGGGGTATTTTTGAGCTTGGTGGCCCCGATATTTTCACCTTTAAGGAGCTGATGCAAATCACCCTATCGGCGATCCGTCGCCGCCGGTTGTTGCTGCCGGTCCCATTGCCAATCATGTCGCTTGGTGCGGTCTTTGCGGGGCTGTTGCCAAACCCGCCAGTGACGGTTGATCAGGTGCGGTTGTTGGCAATGGATAATGTCGTTTCTGCAGGCGCGCGCGGACTTGATGAGCTGGGTGTCACTCCAACCCCGGTGGCGGCGATCCTGCCGGAATATTTATCGCGGTACCGGCCCGGAGGACAATTCGCCAGCCGGGACTAATTAGCCTGAAGTTTGGGCGGAATTTTTATTTAGGCAATGCGTTAAATCACCCCGGCGAAAATCGCCAGCAGTAACGCCGCGCCCAGACCCAACCGATACCATACAAAGATGGTGAAATCGGCGCGGGTCAGCCAGCGCATCATCCAAGAAATCGCAGCAAGCGCAAAGCCGAACGACAGCACCGCGACAATCGCTGCATCAATGCCGAGTTGAACATCTGCGGCCGAGATAATATCGATGCCTTTTAAAAGGCCAGCCCCGCCAATCGCCGGAATCGACAGCAATAGGGAAAAACGCGCCGCCCCAACCCGGTCAAACCCCAGATAGCGCGCCGCCGTCATCGTCACGCCGGAGCGCGAAGCCCCCGGGATCAACGCCAAACATTGCACCAGACCAATGATCAGGGCAGGCCGCATTTGCATGTCCGCGATCCCGTGGGCCAGACCGCCCTTGCGATCCGCATACCATAGGGCCGCGGCAAAAATCAGATTGGCCAAGGCCAGAGTATGTATGTCAGTCAACCAATCTGGATCGAGTTTATTCACGGCAAATCCAACCAGAATGACCGGAAGCGTGGCAAGAATCAGCGCGGCGATTAAACGTCGGCTTGCCGCCCTGGACCTTTTCACATCGGGGCTTGTAGTATCGGCAAGAGGGGAGTGGGGCGAGGCGGGAAGCAATGCCAGCAGCAGTTCGATTAAGTCTCGCCGCAGAAACCACAGCACCGCACCAAGGGTTCCAACATGCGCCGCCACATCAATTGCGCGGCCCTGATAAGGCGCGTCGGTGAGAAGGGGAATCAGCGCCAGATGCCCGGATGACGATACTGGTAGAAATTCCGTAAGCCCCTGAACGACGGCAACCAGAACGAGAATGGTTAATGGCATTTATAGAGTCTCTTTAATTTGTCATTTCTGTCGTATTAATGCCGGGTGGTGCCGGGCACACCTGACCTTAAACCCACAGCTAGCCATAAAAGCCAAAGACGTCAATTCAAAGTCCCCATAATCCAAATCCCTATAATTACGGTAAAATCCCTATAATTACGGAGCATAAGCAGGGGTAAAGCATGCGTCTGCATTCATGAAGAATATGGCTGGGCTTTTATATAGTTCCGATTCGGCCATAATTTATATATCATGGCGCTTATGCTTCACATTTATCATTAAGACTTGCAATTTTTTCTAAAAATAGGTAATGATTGTTGACTATTTAATGCGTGGGTTTGGTTGCATCCGTTGATTTCCCTTGGTTTTGAGAAAGAATCGGATGTTTAGGGCCGGATGATTAGGGCCGGGTGATTCGCGCACGCACTTTTTCTCAAAAGCGGTCTGAGGATAGTTATGTCGAACAAAATGCTGACATTCGTGACGACGGATAAAAAAATGCCGGCTAAACGTGGCGCGGATGCGCGCGTCGAAGATTTTGATGAAATTTATGAGGATTTCGATCTTGATTCGGCAGAAACGCAGGCATCGCGCTGCTCGCAATGCGGTGTGCCCTTTTGCCAGACCAACTGCCCGCTTCACAACAATATTCCCGATTGGTTAATGCTGACCGCCGAAGGGCGGATGGAAGAGGCGTATCAGCTGTCTTCGGCAACGAACAATATGCCGGAAATCTGTGGCCGTATTTGTCCGCAAGACCGGCTCTGCGAGGGTAGTTGTGTCATTGAAAAAGGCTTTGAGTCGGTCACAATCGGCGCGGTCGAAAAGCACATCACCGAAACAGCTTTTGAAAATGGGTGGGTGAAGCCGCCAAAGCCGGTTTTCGAGAGGGAACAATCGGTTGGCATTATCGGGGCGGGCCCAGCAGGTCTGGCCGCGGCTGATATGCTGCGACAGGGCGGATATCAGGTTACAATATATGATCGTTATGACCGCGTTGGTGGTTTGCTGGTTTACGGCATTCCGGGGTTTAAGCTGGAAAAAGACGTGGTTCAGCGCCGTCACAAATTGCTGGAAGATGGCGGCGTGACGTTTCGCCTGAACGTGAATGTTGGCAAGGATATCAGCTTTGACGAAATCAGCACTGCGCATGATGCGGTGCTGATCGCAACTGGTGTTTATAAGGCGCGTGATATTTCCGCCCCGGGCAGTGGACTTGGCGGCATTGTTCCGGCGCTGGATTATCTGACAGCTTCAAACCGTAAAAGCATGGGTGATGAGGTTGCCGAATTTGAGTCGGGTGTTCTGAACGCCTATGGCCGCAATGTGGTCGTTATTGGCGGCGGCGATACGGCGATGGATTGTGTTCGCACCGCGGTTCGTCAAAACGCAAAATCGGTGACCTGTCTCTACCGGCGTGACCGCGCCAATATGCCGGGATCGCAGCGCGAAGTGGCTAATGCCGAGGAAGAAGGCGTGATCTTTGAGTGGCTGTCTGCGCCGCAAGCATTTCTCGGTGATGAGAAGGTACGCGCTGTTCAGGCGCAGAAAATTCATCTTGGCCGTCCTGACGCCACTGGCCGTCAGGTCCCGCAGGTTATCGAAGGCTCCGCACATGAAATTGAGGCTGATCTGGTGATCAAGGCGCTGGGCTTTGATGCTGAAGATATCCCGGTGATGTTTGATACGCCTGAGCTGGAAGTGTCCAAATGGGGCACTGTTTCCGTCGATTGGCGCACTATGATGACGAATATCCCGGGTGTGTTTGCCGCTGGCGATATTGTTCGCGGTGCCTCGCTGGTCGTCTGGGGCGTGCGTGATGGCCGTGATGCAGCCGAATCAATCGCTACCTATATCGCGGCGCAAAGCGAAGCGCCAAAAGCCGCTGCTGGCGGCTGATGCCTTATAAAAGGATCAAAGATTATGACAAACAGCAACGCGTTTGAAGCCAAGACAAATCTGAACCTGACTTCTGGGGCCAATAAATCTGGGGCCGGCAAGTTTGATGCACAGGCATGGCTTTCACGGCGTGCGCGCAATGAAGATGCGCTTGGCAAGGCGGGTGTGTATGCGCCCGAAATGGAACATGATGCTTGCGGAGTTGGGTTCGTTGCGGCGCGCGATGGCAAGCCGACGCGTGCGGTGGTTGATGCTGCAATCGAAGCGTTGCAGGCCATTTGGCACCGGGGTGCGGTGGATGCGGACGGAATGACCGGCGACGGGGCTGGCATCCATATCGAAATTCCGCGTGATTTTTTCATCGAACATATTGCCCGCACCGGTCATGCTGATGATGGCGGTCGTCTGGCGGTTGGCATGGTGTTTCTGCCCCGCACTGATCTTGCCGCACAGGAACGCTGCCGCTGTATTGTCGAGCAGGAAATTCTGGCCGATGGGCATTCCATCTATGGCTGGCGTCAGGTGCCGGTGGAAACCGGATCGCTCGGTGATAAGGCGAAAGCAACGCGCCCGGAAATTGAACAGATCATGTTCTCAATGCCTGCTGATCTTGAAGAGGCCGAGGCCGAGCGCCAGCTCTATGTCGTGCGCCGCAGGGTGGAAAATGCCGTCAATGCTGAACTGATCAATGATTTTTATATCTGTTCAATGTCCAGTCGTTCGGTGATCTATAAGGGCATGTTCCTCGCCGAGCAGGTGACGGCGTTTTTCCCGGATCTCTTGGATGAGCGGTTCATCTCATCCTTTGCCGTCTATCACCAGCGCTATTCGACCAACACGATGCCTACATGGAAACTGGCGCAGCCGTTCCGTGTACTGGCGCATAATGGTGAGATTAACACCATCCGCGGCAATCAAAACTGGATGACTTGTCATGAAGACAGGATGGCATCCGGAGTGTTCGGATCGTCGATTGAGGATCTAAAGCCGGTCATCGCCAAAGGCAGCTCGGACTCGGCAGCGTTGGATGCGGTGTTTGAATTGATGGGCCATGGCGGACGTGATCTGCCGATGGTCAAGACGATGATGATTCCCGCAGCGGTTGATGTCAGCGAAGATAATGATCTTGCCAAGCTTTATGCCTATTGTAATTCGGTGATGGAGCCATGGGACGGTCCGGCTGCAATTGCTGCCTATGCGAATAACTGGGTCATTGGTGGGCTTGACCGCAATGGTCTGCGGCCGATGCGCTATGTCGTCACAAAAGATGGTCTGGTGATTGCCGGATCTGAGACCGGGATGGTGCTGGTCGCCGAAGATAATATTATCGAGCGGGGCCGTATCGGTCCGGGCCAGATGATGGGTATTGATTTGTCTCGCGGCATGATGTTTTCAAATGATGATCTAAAGGCTGAACTGTCACAACGGCGCAACTGGGGATCTTGGATTGGCCGCGCTCAGCAAATGGAGGCTCTTCTCGCCAAGAATGGCGGCAAGAAAAGCACCGCGCGTCTGGATGGCCTGACCGCACGCCGCCGCCAGTTGATGGCCGGTTGGACGATGGAAGATCTGGAACTAATCCTACAACCTATGGCAGAGACTGGCAAAGAGGCGACTGGCTCGATGGGGGATGATACTCCGTTGGCGGTATTGTCTAGCCGGTATCGCGGGCTGCATCATTTCTTCCGGCAGAATTTCTCACAAGTGACGAACCCGCCGATTGACAGCCTTCGCGAACGCCATGTGATGACGCTTCGTACACGACTTGGCAATCTTGGTAATATTCTGGATGAAGCACCTGAGCAATGCGATCATCTGGTATTGAATTCGCCGGTGCTCACGGTCCCCGAATGGGACGCGCTGGCGGCCTATCTAGGTGAAAAGGCGGCATTGATTGACTGTACGTTCGATCCTGAAAATGCTGATGATTTTACTGCAGCACTGGACCGGATTTCGGCCGAAGCCGAGGAAGCCGTGCGTTCGGGATGTGAGCATGTGATGCTATCTGACCGCGCAGCTGGATCAACCCGCGCACCTATTCCGATGGTGCTGGCAACCGGCGCCGTTCACTCGCACCTTGTCCGCCAGCAACTTCGCACCTTTGCATCGGTCAATGTGGCAACGGGCGAATGTCTGGATGTTCATCATTTCGCCGTTCTGATTGGTGTCGGGGCGACTACCATCAATGCCTATGTTGCCGAAGAAGCCATTGCCGACCGGCATGACCGCGGCCTGCTGCCGTCGCTGACCCTGCCCGAGGCGGTTGGTAATTACCGTAAGGCAGTTGAAGATGGTCTGTTGAAGATCATGGCTAAGATGGGAATTTCGGTGATTGCGTCATACCGTGGCGGCTATAATTTTGAGGCGCTTGGTCTGTCACGCTCGATGGTTGCCAAATATTTTCCGCCTATGTCATCGCGCATTTCGGGCCTTGGCCTGACGGGAATTGCCGCGCGCGTATCAAAGATGCACCGCGACGCGTTCAATGCAGCCGAAGTGTTCCTTCCCGTTGGCGGCTTTTTCCGCTATCGCCGTTCGGGCGAGCGGCATGCCTTTGATGGCCAGTTGATCCACGCCATGCAGCACGCCTGCAACACTGGCTCCTATGATAGCTGGAAGAAATATTCAGCTTTGGTGAATGATCAGGGCCCGATTAATCTGCGTGACCTGATGGAATTCAAAACAGGTCGTGACAAGATTAAGATAGAGGACGTGGAATCGATCACCCGCATCCGCCGGCGTCTTGTCTCACCCGGAATTTCGCTAGGCGCGCTCAGCCCTGAAGCCCATGAAACGCTGTCTATTGCGATGAACAGCATTGGCGCCAAATCAGATTCAGGCGAGGGCGGCGAGGATCCGGCACGTTTTAAGCTTCGTGAAAATGGCGATAACCCGTCCAGCGCGATTAAACAGATTGCATCGGGCCGGTTTGGCGTGACCGCCGAATATCTGAATAATTGTAGCGAGATCGAAATTAAGGTGGCACAGGGCGCCAAGCCCGGTGAGGGCGGCCAACTGCCCGGAATCAAGGTGGATAGCCTGATTGCCCGATTACGACATTCAACGCCGGGGGTGACGCTGATCTCACCGCCGCCGCACCATGACATCTATTCAATCGAAGATCTGGCGCAGTTGATTTATGATCTAAAGCAGATCAACCCCGACGCCAAAGTCTGCGTCAAACTGGTTGCTTCAACTGGAATTGGTACGATTGCCGCGGGTGTTGCCAAGGCAAAAGCCGATGCCATCTTAGTATCTGGCCATGGCGGCGGGACGGGGGCCAGCCCGCAATCATCGATTAAATATGCCGGAATGCCGTGGGAGATGGGGCTATCCGAGGTGCATCAGGTTTTGTCGATGAATGAGCTTCGTGACAAGGTTGTTCTGCGCACCGATGGCGGCCTGAAGACCGGACGCGACGTTGTTATGGCGGCGATGCTGGGGGCTGATGAATATGGTATCGGCACATCATCGCTGATCGCAATGGGATGTATCATGGTGCGCCAATGTCATTCCAACACCTGTCCGGTTGGGGTGTGTACGCAGCGCGAAGATTTGCGCGAAAAATTCGAAGGCACGCCGGAAAAAGTGGTGCAGCTTTTCACCCATCTTGCCGAAGAGGTTCGCGATATTTTGGCGTCACTTGGTTTCAGCACGTTGGAAGAGGTGATCGGCCGGACTGACCTTTTAACACAGGTCAGCCGCGGCGATTCAGCGCTGGATGATCTCGATCTGAACCCAATTCTGGTGCAGGCAGAACGGAACTCCGATGTTACCGGCAGCCCGCGTGACAGTGCCCGCACCGAAGTTCCCGATACACTGGATGCGTTGATTGTAAGAGACGCCAGTACGGCACTGCAATTCGGATCAAAAGCTCAGCTTTCTTACAATATAGAAAACACGCAGCGCGCCATCGGCACGCGGTTATCATCACATATTGTTCGAAAATTCGGTATGACAGGACTTCGTGAAAATCACATCACGGTCCGGCTTCGGGGAACCGCGGGTCAGTCGCTTGGTGCTTTTGCAACGCAAGGGCTGCGTCTTGAGGTGATCGGTGATGCGAATGATTATGTTGGTAAAGGCCTGTCGGGCGGTACGATTGTTGTAAGGCCGTCGGACGCAGCCAGCTTTGTTGCGCATGAAAACACGATCATCGGCAATACCGTCCTTTATGGGGCGACGTCTGGAACGCTTTATGCGGTGGGTCAGGCGGGCGAGCGGCTTTGTGTTCGAAATTCCGGGGCCACAGCGATTGTCGAAGGTGCGGGAACGAATGCTTGTGAATATATGACCGGCGGAAATGTCGTCATTCTTGGTGAGGTTGGCGATAATTTTGGTGCGGGAATGACCGGCGGCATGGCTTATATCTATGATCCGGATGGCACCTTTCTTGAACGGGTAAATCCGGCAAGCCTTGAGATTGAGCGTATCGATTCATCCCATTGGGAGGCTGAGCTTCGGACCTTGATTGAGGCGTATGCCAAGGCAACTGAGTCTGCGCTGGCGCTGCGTTTGCTGAATGAATGGAATGCCGAGGTCGGTAAGTTCTGGCAGATTGTCCCCACCGAAATCATACCGCGGCTTGATCATCCATTATCTGACAGCCAAACCGCCATCGGTGATACGCAATCAGCCTGATCATCCGGATATTTGGTGAATGACGGGCAAATCTGATGTTGTCGAAAAGACTAGGTTTCTGTTAGAGGTCTGCTATGGCAGAAATTTTTCTCCAGACAGATGATGATCTGAACGCAATTGAAGCGTTGATGGCCGATGTTTTTGGCCAAAACCGTCACGCGCGTACCGTGTGGAACCTGCGTCCGGGAAAGCCCGTTGATGCGTTGTGTTTCATCCTTCGCGAGAGTGATGAGATAGTTGGATCGTTGCGATTCTGGGAGGTTCGGCTTGGCACCCAGACGATCTTGCTGTTGGGCCCCCTAGCGATAAGCCAGAAATTGCGCGGCAAAGGATTTGGTAAAGCGCTGATCTCCAAGGCGCTGACGCTGGCTCGCGAAGGCCCGTGGCCGTTGGTTCTGGTATCGGGTGAAGCTGATTATTATCCCAAATTCGGATTTATCCCTGCCGCGTCCTACCAGCTAGACTGGCCCGGCTTTATTGAGCCCGAACGCTTACAGTTTTTTGAGTTGAAAGACGGTGCGCTGGCAGCGCTGCCAAAAGGCCCTTTGCCAGTGCGCGAAATGACAGAGGCGAAACTTTAGTGTAGTCTTATATAAAGTATTAGACTTTCGCCTGATTTCCCATACAGGCTATGTTCCCTACAGGGCTATGTTCCATAAAGGGCCATGTTCCATAAAGGACTATGGTATTGTCTTGTTTTCGTTTTAAGGCCCTCTAACCTGCCTGATTGGTGCCACATTCATGCGTATTTTGCATCATCATCCCCTATATGGATCATCACGAACTGTCCGGCTAATGCTTGCCGAGAGAAAGCTGATGTTCTTGCCAAAACTGGAATCGCCATGGGAGAGACATGAAGATTTTTTGAGCCTAAGTCCGTCGGGTGATGTGCCGGTCATGGTCACCGAAGATGGGGTGATTCTGGTCGGGGCGATGGTGATTTCAGAGTTCATTGAAGAAACTGAAGATAAGGATGGTAGCCTGATGTGGGGTAGCGCTGCCGAACGCGCCGAAATTCGCAGGTTGACCGAATGGTTTGAGGTTAAATTTGTTCGCGAAGTCGGCGCGCCTTTGTTGAATGAAAGGTTCGTTAAACGCGTTGCCAATGCCGGCAATCCATCATCAAAGGTGATGCGTGCGGCCCTGACCAACCTGCATATCCATCTTGATTATATTGACTGGCTTGCCGAGCAGGGAAACTGGCTAGCGGGAAAGGCGATATCGCTGGCTGATCTGGCCGCCGCCGCCCATCTGTCAGTCACCGATTATTTCGGGGATATCGACTGGTCACGCCATCCCGAAGCAAAAGAATGGTACGCCAAGATAAAGTCGCGCCCCGCTTTTCGGGACCTGTTGACCGACGGTGTTGTCGGAATGAATGCAGCGCCGCATTATGCCAATCTGGATTTTTAGGGCGCCTGATTTTAGAATCATCAGGACTCGCCTGCCAGTGTTAATTTGGTTATCAGCGCATCAAGCGTGTCGGTCAGCAAGGCCAGTTGGCCCGGCTCGGAAAATCTGTGGCCTGCGTCTTTTATCAACATTATCTCGACATCACTGCTGGTCAGACATTCGGCGATCCTAGTGGCTGTCTGCCATGGCACCTCATGGTCTGCCATGCCGTGTAGCAGGCGAACTGGTATGTTAATTTCTAACGCACCGGTGAGCCGTAAATTTTGCCGCCCGTCAGTAATCAGATGCCACGGATAGACCACAGGCTCGTCAGAATAGGGATTGGGAAGAGCGATTTTTCCGTCCGCCTCAATGGCACGGCGCTGGGCTGCGTCAAATTCGGTCCATAGCAGATCTTCGGTGAAATCTGGGGCGGCGGCAATGCCAACCAGCGCGCAAATCCGCTCAGGGCGGGCCAGCGCTACATTCAGCATTAACCATCCCCCAAGCGAAGATCCGACAAGAATTTGCGGGCCATCGGTCAGTTGATCCAGAACGGTAAGACAGTCATTCGTCCAACTGGAAATGTTGCCATCCAGAAAATTACCGCTGGATTGGCCATGCCCCTGATAATCAAAACGTAGAAAACTGCGTCCGTTATTCCTTGCCCAGACCTCAATTTCCAGCGCTTTGCTGCCATCCATATCCGAGCCATGACCGCATAGAAAAACCACTCCGGGGGTTTTTCCGGTCAATCTCCGGTAGGCGATATGCGATGATTGGTCTATGCTTAAAAAATGGAGATTAGCCATTACGGATTTCCGAAGCTGTTAATTTGTTATGCTTTTTGTGACAATGCCGGAGTATCTCTCCAGTCCAATCATTTGATTAATCTTTTCTTTGATTGATCTTCACAAGGATGTCGACTTTCCATGACCACTAATGCGCGGAAAATTCAATTCGTCAAGAAGCACAGCAAGAACGGCGTTGGGCCCGTTATTGTGCAGGTTTTGCCAGCCCTTATTCGTGGCGGCGTCGAACGCGGAACTATCGAAATGGCCAAGGCCATCATTGATGCAGGCGGGCGCGCGGTGGTGATTTCCAGCGGTGGTCCCTTGGTTCGTCATCTCGACCGAATTGGTGCCCAGCATCATATCCTTGCCGTTAACCGGAAAAACCCGCTCAGTTGGGGCGCAACGCGGCGTCAGGTGCGACGAATTCTGGAAAATGAAGGCGCTGATATTGTTCATGTAAGATCGCGGGTTCCGGCATGGATTGCGCTGGCGGCGGCTAAATCGCTGGGCATTTCCACGGTTAGCACTGTTCACGGACGGTTTCAGAACACCAATTTTATAAAGCGGATTTTCAACGGTAAAATGCTTGCCGCGGATCACGTTATTGCGATTTCAAAATATGTCAAAGCGCAGATCGAGCGTCAGTTTGGGAAGCAGGAGAACCGGTTAAGTGTGGTGCAACGCGGCGTTGATGTTCAATTGTTTGACGCTGGCGCCGTCCCGCAAGCCCGTATCGTCCGCTTCATTGTTTCCATCGCGCTTCCTGAAGATCAGCCGGTGATTATGCTACCGGCGCGCCCGACCGCTTGGAAAGGCCATGTTATCTTGTTGCAGGCGTTAGCAAAAATTTCTGATCAACCCTTTAATTGCGTCCTTCTTGGGGCCGCTGACGGACGGCGGCCCTTTGTAGAAAACCTGACCGAGATCGGTGTAAGGCTTGGCCTTGAAGGCCGCTTTCGTTTAACGCCGTCGATTGACGATATGCCTGCTGCTTTGATGGCGGCCGATATTGTGGCGATGCCGTCGGTAACCCCCGAACCCTTTGGCCGCGTCGCCTTGGAAGCCCAAGCGATGGGCCGCCTTGTTGTGGCTTTTGATCATGGTGGAGCCGCGGAATCGATTATCCATGGAGAAACTGGCTGGCTTGCCAAACCGGTTGATGTTGATAGTCTGGCTGCATGCCTGTCCGAAGCGTTAAGCTATTCGCAATCCAAGCGCAGTGCCATGGCAGCAGAAACCAGAGCGCATATTGAAGCGAGCTTTTCAACAACGCTGATGTGTGATGCTACCATCCGGATTTATAAGCGGCTCCTGAAGGCCTTGCATTCCGCCGGAAATTAAGAAATATCCCGCATTATCTGGCTCAGGTTTTCTTATATCTGGCGCTCTGGTCTTGAGTTTATTCAAGCCAGAAGCTAGGTTGCGCGGTGGGGCTATCGTTTTTGATAACTCTTACAGGTTTTTTTAATTTTCGTGAACCCAGGGACCAAAACCAGCTATGCCGATCGTAACGCTTCCAGACGGGTCAACTCGTGGCTATGACCAACCCGTGACTCCGGCGCAAATCGCCGCCGATATCGGTCCGGGGCTGGCCAAAGCTGCGCTTCTTGCCATTGTTGATGATGTGGAGTGGGATTTAACCCGCCTTGTGGATAATGATGCCTCGCTGGCACTCGTTACTGCCAAGGATGAGGCGTCGCTGGCGCTGCTGCGTCATGATGCTGCCCATGTGATGGCTGAGGCAGTGTTGGAGCTGTATCCAGAAACTCAAGTCACCATCGGTCCGTCAATCGAAAATGGGTTTTATTACGATTTCTTCCGCGAGGCCCCATTTACCGAAGGCAATCTTGAGGCCATTGAGGCACGGATGCACGAGATTGTAGACCGGGATGAAGCAATCACCCGCGAAGTCTGGAGCCGAGATGAGGCGGCGGCGTTCTATACCAAGAATAATGAGCCATTTAAGGTTGAGCTTGTTGAGGCAATTCCGGCCAATGAGACCGTGACGTTCTATCGTCAGGGTGATTTTATTGATCTGTGCCGCGGGCCGCATTTGCCATCAACAGGACGGCTTGGACATGCTTTTAAGTTGATGTCGGTTGCGGGTGCTTATTGGCGCGGTGATTCAAACCGGCCGATGTTGCAGCGTATTTATGGTACCGCGTGGCGCACTGAAAAAGAGCTCAAAGCGTATCTTCATATGCTGGAAGAGGCGGAAAAGCGTGACCACCGCAAGCTGGGTAAACAGTTGAATCTTTTTCATATGCAAGAGGAAGCAGTTGGCTCGGTTTTTTGGCACCCAAAGGGTTGGGTGATGTATCGCGAGATCGAAAATTATGTGCGCCGCCGCCTTGATGCAGGTGGATATAATGAGGTGAAAACCCCGCAGCTCGTTGACCGTGCGCTGTGGGAAGCATCAGGGCATTGGGATAAATTCAGAGAAAATATGTTTACCGCGCAATCCGAGGATGACCGGACGCTGGCGCTAAAACCAATGAACTGTCCCTGCCATGTGCAAATTTTCAGACAGGGCATTAAATCCTACCGCGATTTGCCGATGCGAATGGCCGAGTTTGGCGCGTGTCACCGGAATGAGCCTTCGGGCGCGCTGCATGGCATTATGCGGGTTCGCGCCTTTACCCAGGATGATGCGCATATCTTTTGCACCGAGGACCAAATTACCGCGGAATCAGTTCGCTTTTGTGAATTGCTGCAGTCGATTTATGCAGATTTTGGATTTGAAGAAGTGCGGGTCAAATTCTCTGACCGGCCAGAAATCCGCGCCGGTGAGGATGATGTATGGGATCGGGCCGAAGCGGCGTTGACTGACGCCACCCGCGCAGCAGATTTGGAGACCACTTTGAACCCAGGCGAAGGGGCTTTTTATGGCCCAAAGCTGGAATTTGTGCTGCGGGATGCGATTGGCCGTGATTGGCAATGTGGAACGCTGCAAGTTGATTTCGTCCTTCCCGAACGTCTGGACGCAGAATATGTGGCCGAAGATGGAAGCCGTCGTCGCCCTGTAATGCTGCATCGCGCGATTCTAGGCTCGATGGAACGCTGGATTGGCATTGTGATTGAACAGTTTGCAGGCAGAATGCCGCCATGGCTGGCACCTGTTCAGGTTGTCGTAACGTCAATCACCGACAGCGCTAACGACTATGCTCAAAAGGTGGCTGATGAAGCGGCAGCTCTTGGTTTGCGGGTTGAAACCGATCTTCGCAACGAGAAAATCAGCTATAAGGTACGCGAACATAGCGTGATGAAAACGCCTTTTATTCTCGCCGTTGGCGGGCGTGAGGAAGAGGCCGAAACGGTAGCCCTCCGCCGCCTTGGATCGAATGATCAGCAGGTCATTGATATGAAGGAGGCGCTTTCGATGCTTCGCGGCGAAAGCCTGCCGCCGGATTTGGCGCGGTCCGCCTCTTCCAAGCTAAATTCATGATAGGCGCATAGTGACTAGGCAAATCGAGTGCTTTTTGATACACCATGCATCGAGGGTTCCTATTGAGGGGCTCCCCGGCCCTATCTGGCAGCCAATTTTGGTTCAGATTATGACAGGAGAAGTTAGATAGCTCGTCCCCATAGTAACGTGCCGCCCGTGCTGGACGGCCCGCGTATCAACGGCGCAATTCGCGCGCCGCAAGTACGGTGCATCGACCCAGAGGGTAACCAGCTGGGCGTTCTTGAAACAAGAACCGCTATAGAGAAAGCCGAAGATTTCGGCCTCGATCTTGTTGAGGTGCAGCCGAATGCTGATCCGCCTGTCTGCAAGATTCTTGATTACGGCAAATTCAAATATGAAGCGCAAAAGCGTGCCAATGAGGCGCGCAAAAAGCAAAAGACCATCGAGGTCAAGGAAATCAAGTTCCGTCCCAATATCGACGAGCATGATTACCAGGTAAAAATGCGCAATATGGTGAAGTTTCTGACCGGTGGTGACAAGGTCAAGGTGACGCTGCGCTTTCGCGGGCGCGAGATGGCGCACCAGGAACTGGGAGCAAAGGTCCTGTCAAGGGTCCGCGTCGAAACCGAAGAATTGGCCAAAGTTGAGGCAATGCCAAAAATGGAAGGCCGCCAAATGATAATGGTTCTAGCCCCGAGATAATCTGGCCCCGGGATAATCTAGCCTCGGGATAATCTGGTTTAAAGATGGGCTGACTCAAAGATGTGTTAGTCCCAAGGTGGCGCAGGGTTAAAGAGGCATGGCCTGTTTTCGTTGCAGAAACAGATTCGCCTCGGTCGAATGCGGCGTGTTTTCTCAAAAGTATCTTTATTGATTTCCATTTTTCAATCTTTTGTATGAGCGTCCAGCCTTTGCGAAGCAGCAAATGTACGAACTGCCGCAATTTCCCTCATGCTGGGTGTTTGAAGGGAAGTGTAGCTGGAACAGAATAATTTTACGTTAATGTGGCCCACGGCTTATCAAGACTTGATTCCCCACAGCATTCCCCCTATAACCACGGCTTCGTGAGTATCGTTGTCGCGTCCGGGCCTGAAAAAAGTTTCGAAAATCAGGGCATGCCCGGCCGACAAGCAGCCATCTGTAGCCTTGTGCTACGCCCCACGCGAAATGGGGTTGATGGCCACCTTTTGAAAAAGTGAGGTCAAAATGCCCAAGATGAAGACCAAGAGTGGAGCAAAAAAACGCTTCAAGCTGACCGCCAGCGGTAAGGTCCGTGGTTCATCTGCGTTCCTGCAGCATAATCTGCGTCGCCGTTCCCAAAAAATGAAGCGCAAGGCGCGCGGGACAATGATCCTGTGTGCTGCCGATGCGCGCATCGTACGCCGCTTTTTACCGTACGCATAAAGGACAGGGAACATGGCACGAGTTAAAAGAGGCACCACCACCCACGCGCGTCACGCCAAGGTAATCAAGGCGGCCAAAGGGTATTATGGGCGCCGTAAGAATACCTTTCGCACCGCAACGCAGGCCGTCGATAAAGCGCGGCAATATGCGTATCGTGACCGGCGTGTGCGTAAACGTGAATTTCGCGCATTGTGGATTCAGCGGATCAACGCTGCTGCGCGAATGCACGGTATGACATATTCACAGATGATGGGCGGGCTGATTAAAGCCGGTGTGGAGATCGATCGGAAAATGCTTGCCGACTTGGCGGTTAATGAGCCTGCCGCGTTTGGTGCACTTGTCGAACGTTCACGCGCAGCGGCCGGGTAACACCACCCACCATCTGAAAATTTGAGGCTGTTGCTCGCAACCCCTTGCTCGCGGATCATCGTTGGCAGGATCGAGCAGCAGCCTTTTTTGTTAGCGATCTTTTTCTGGCTAGAGTTCGCACTGGCTAGAGTCGGAACTGGCTAGAGTTGGAACTGGCTAGAGAGAATAGTTTCGAAGTAGAACATTAATTTTGTGGGGCTAAAATTAGCCGGGACTAAGGGACAGGGATCAAGCAATGCAGGATCTGGACGCGCTGAAATCTGAACTTCTGACCGCCATTGACGGGGCGGATACTCTGGACGCGCTGGAGGCTTTACGCGTTGGCGCGCTGGGTAAAAAGGGCCGCGTCTCGTTGATGATGCGTGAGCTTGGCGGAATGGACCCTGAGGCGCGAAAGCAAGCTGGCGCGGCGCTGAATGTGGTTAAAGACACAATTGCCGATGCCATCGACACGCGCAATAAGGCACTCGCCGGGGCAGCGCTTAACGCGCGTCTGGCAACTGAGGCGATTGATGTCAGCCTGCCATCACGGCCCGAAACCGAAGCCAAACTGCACCCGCTTAGCCGCACCATCGAAGAGGTGGTGGCAATCTTTGCTGAGATGGGATTTACCGTTGCCGAAGGTCCTGACATCGAGTCTGATTATTACAATTTTACGGCATTGAATTTCCCTGAGGAACACCCCGCCCGTCAGGAACACGACACTTTTTATCTGCCGACTGACAGTGAAGGCAAACGTAAGATTTTGCGAACGCACACGTCCCCGGTTCAGATTCGTGCGATGGAGGCTCAGAAGCCGCCGCTTCGAATCATTGCTCCGGGGCGCACTTATCGCTCTGACCATGATGCCACCCATTCACCGATGTTTCATCAATGCGAAGGGCTGGTTATTGGTGACGGCATTCATATGGGGCATCTAAAGGGGTGTCTGATTGATTTTTGCCGGGCCTTTTTTGGTGTTGATGAGTTGCCTGTGCGTTTTCGCCCTAGCTATTTTCCGTTCACCGAGCCTTCGGCCGAGGTCGATATTGGATGTTCACGCGATGGCGGCGGTCTAAAGATTGGCGCGGGTGATGATTGGCTGGAAATTTTGGGCTCGGGAATGATCAATCCACGGGTTCTGGAAAATTGTGGCTATGATCCCGAAAAATATCAGGGTTTTGCTTTCGGCATGGGAATTGAACGGATTGCAATGTTGAAATATGGAATTCCCGATTTGCGAACCTTCTATGACAGTGATCTGCGCTGGATGCGGCATTACGGATTTTTGCCGTTCGATGCGCCGTCCATTCACGCTGGTCTGGCCGGAGGAGGCGTCTGATGAAATTCACCCGCGACTGGCTGTTTGACCACCTTGAAACTGATCGAAGCCTTGACGAGATTCTGGGGATCCTCCCAATGCTCGGCCTGGAGGTAGAGAGTGTTACGGACCGCGCCGCCGCGCTGGCCCCGTTTACCATTGCCGAAGTTGTGTCTGCTGAACAGCATCCGAATGCAGACAAATTACGCGTTTGCATGGTGAATACCGGGTCAGGTGATCCTATTCAGGTTGTTTGCGGTGCACCGAACGCCCGTGCTGGTATGAAGGGTGTTTTCGCCCCCGCAGGTGCCTATGTTCCGGGAATTGATCTAACGCTGAAAGTTGGAGAGATTCGCGGCGAGATATCAAATGGCATGCTGTGTTCCGAGCGTGAGATGCAGCTATCTGACGAGCATGACGGCATTATTGATCTTGATGAGGATGCTCCGGTTGGCGCAGCGTTTGCGCCCTATGCCGGGCTGGATGATCCGATCATTGAAATTGGCATTACGCCGAACCGGGCTGATTGTCTAGGCGTTCGCGGCGTCGCGCGTGATTTAGCGGCGGCTGGTTTTGGTAAGCTGAAGGACGTAGATTTCAACCAGCATGATGGCAGCTTTGACAGCCCTGTTAAATGGGTAATTGACCCCGGGGCCAAGGCATTCTGTCCGCGTGTTACGGGATGTGGGTTTCGCGGCCTGAAAAATGGTGCCAGTCCGAAATGGATGGCAATGCGTCTCGAAGCCATCGGCCAGCGTCCAATAAGCGCGCTGGTTGATATCACTAACTATATAATGATCGATCTGGGACGCCCACTTCACGCCTATGATATGGCGAAAATTGAGGGCGACACGCTGACAATCCGACCGGCCAAAGACGGTGAGCAGCTGACCGCCCTGAATGAAAAAACATATGAGCTGGATAGCAGTATGTGCATCATTGCCGATGCGCATGGAGCGGATGATTTGGCCGGCATTATGGGCGGCGAGCGGACCGGCGTTAGTGCCAGCACCACCGAAATGTTTTTGGAAGTTGCAATCTTTGACCCGATTTCTGTGGCAACGACCGCGCGTAAGTTAAACATAAATTCGGATGCTCGCTATCGTTTTGAGCGTGGTCTTGATGTAACCTCACCTGACTGGGTGCAGGGGCATGTCGCCCGGCTTGTCCTATCAATTTGCGGTGGTGAAGCCAGCCATGTGACGAGTGCGGGTGAGGGCGCCGATTGGAAGCGGACTATTTTCCTTGCCGATGACAAGGTAGTCGCGTTGACCGGTATGGATGTGCCAGCCGCCGACCAGCAGCGCATTTTGCAGGCACTGGGTTTTGCCGTCAGTGCTGGTAAGGGCGGCGTGAACGTCATGCCGCCAGCATGGCGAGGCGATATTGACGGTGCGGCTGATCTGGTTGAAGAAATTGGCCGTGTCTATGGCTATGATAATCTGCCGATGGCCCATTTGCCGCGCGAACATGTGATAGCGCAACCGTCGCTGAGCGCAGCGCAGGCGCGTTTGTTCCGAGTGCGACGTGCGCTGGCAGGGCGCGGCCTGATGGAGGCGGTTACCTTCTCGTTTCTGTCCGATGCACATGCCAAGACCTTTAACGGCGGCGCACCAAACCTAAAACTGGTCAATCCGATCAGTGCCGATCTATCAGATATGCGCCCGTCTATTTTGCCTAATTTATTGGCGGCAGCGTCGCGTAATCAGGATCGCGGTGAAGCTGATATTGCGATGTTTGAAGTTGGACCGATCTTTCTAGGTGATGCGCCTGAAGATCAGCGGACGGCTTGTAGTGGAATTCGGCATGGCGCGATTGCACCGCGGGAATGGCATGGTGTCAGCCGTAAGGTGGATGTTTTTGATGCCAAAGCAGATGCCGAGGCCGCCCTTGCCGCGCTGGGGGTTCGCGCTGCTGGTATTCAAACCACCACTGATGCGCCGGATTATTTTCATCCCGGGCGTTCAGGAACGCTGATCCAAGGTCGAACGAAACTGGCAAGTTTTGGCGAATTCCATCCACAGATTGCCGAGATTTTCGGGCTTCGCGGGATTGCCGTCGGTTTTGAAATTTATGTCGATGATGTGCCAATGCCAAAATCCAAAGGTCCGGCGCGCGCGTTGTTATCAATGTCGGTTTTCCAACCCGTCTCGCGCGACTTCGCCTTTATTGTTGACGAATCGTTGGCAGCCGGGGAATTGCTTCGCGCGGTAAAATCCGGTGCAGGTCCGCTGATGAGTGATATGCGAATATTCGATATCTATCAGGGTGAAAATATTGAGGCAGGCAAAAAGTCGGTTGCGGTTACGCTTACCTTCAGCCCGTCAAAGGCGACCTTGACCGATGAAGAGATCGACAAGATTTCAGAGTCAGTGATAGAAGTAGCGGCGAAAAACTGCGGCGCGGTGCTGCGTGGCTAGGTGCGCGCTTAGGTGTGCTGCTAGATGCACTGCTAGGTGATTACTGGGTGTTTTTTCGGTGCAAGCGCCATACGCCGCCTTGGACTTCGTCGCTAAGCAACAAAATCGATCCGGCTTGCGGACTGCCCGCTGGTACTATCGCCACGTCACGAACCCGCCCGATGCCCCCACCCTTAAAGGTTGGGTCTACTAAGACGCGCTCTGATACAGGCAGACCTGCTGCATCCAGCTCCACTTGATAAAGGCGCCGGAATTTGAGCGAGCCAATCAGCAGGCTTCCCGCCAGTTCTGGAAACATCTTGGCATCATCTGGGTAAAAAGCCATTCCCGACGGGGCAATTGATGGCACCCACACCCAGCTCGGATCGGAATAGCCGGGAAGGCTGGAATGCTTGCTTATTCGCCCGCCAATATATTCTTTGCCATGGCTGACGATGGGCCAGCCGTAATTTGCCCCAGCCTCAATCACATTTATCTCATCACCGCCGCGCGGCCCGTGTTCATGCGTCCACAGGGCGCCGGACGGCGTGTATACCGCCATACCTTGGGGATTGCGGTGACCTATCGAATAGATTTCGGCCTGCCAGCCAGATTGCTTCGGATTGTCTTCCGGAACGCGCCCATCTAGATGGATGCGGATGATTGATCCTGCATGAGTAGCCGGATTTTGGGCGTTTTCACGCGCGCCGCGCTCACCAAGGCTGGCAAAAAGATAGTCAGCATTCGGTCCGGAGGTTGGCACGGCAAGCCGGCAGCCAAAATGAACCCCGGACCGCACCGGGTTATTGGCGGTAAAGATCGTTTTACTGTCGGTAAGAGTGGTGCCATTCAGAACGGCGCTCTCGATTGCGGTGACAGCGCCGCCCTCCACAGGCTTGGCATAGCAAAGATAAATGCGCCCGTCCGTCGGGCCAACCAGCACATCTAGCAAACCGCCCTGTCGATTAGCGTAGACCTTGGGCGCGTTCTGGATGATCTGGCTGGCACCAGTGATAAGATCAAGGCGGTGCAACGCGCCCCGCCTCTCGGTAACGAGCAGGGTGGTAGCATTCAGAAAATCCATCCCCCAAGGATGATTGAAGTCCGGGCCTATTTGCGTCAAAGCCGGATGATCGTCAGCGGTGCTGGTATTAGTCGCAAGCAAAGCCGCACCAAAAATGATGGCTCTTAAAATTTGTCCGGTTCTTTTGAGGGCCCCGGTTCTAATGCGATAAAATGTCATCCGAGCAAGGTTAGCCTGTATCCATTATAGCTTGTTCAGCGCGCTGATTACGGCGCGAATGGGAGCCATCGTGATTGAAGTGTCGATGCCCACACCATAGATTGATAGAGATTTACCCTCTACCTCCACCACAATTTCAACATAGGCAGCAGCTTCGGCTTTTGAGGTGGCCGAGCGCGTGTTTTGACCAAAATCTGCAAGCTTAAAGGACAATCCGAATTCGGTGCGCACGGCGTCAACAAAGGCTGAAATCGGACCATTTCCCGTAGCGCTGACGGTAAAATCCTCACCTTCATGGCGCAATATGGCGGTGATACGCTCACGATCCCCTGCCGTATTGGCTTTTGCCGCGTCAAAGCTGATCAACTCAAAACGCCCGGTTTGGCGAATGAAATGATCCTGCGCCAGCTCCCATATCCGGTCCGAGGTGATTTCCTTGCCAGTATTATCGGCTTCATCCTGAACAATGCCGGAAAACTCAATTTCGGCGCCGCGCGGCAGGCGAACATGGTGATCCGTTTCCAGCAAATAGGCTGATCCTGCTTTTCCGGACTGCGAATTTACCCTGATGATTTCTTCAAAAGTCCGACCAATATCGGCTGGATCAATGGGAAGATAGGGAACCTGCCAAATCGCCTCATTTGCCCCGTCAAGCGCTTCGATACCTTTGCGAATGGCGTCTTGGTGGCTGCCGGAAAAGGCAGTATGGACCAACTTGCCCGCATAGGGATGACGCTCATGAACGGGGAGTTGATTACAAAATTCCGCCGATTCAACAAGATTATTAATGTCCGAGAAATCAAGCGTCGGATTGACGCCTTGCGTAAACATATTCAAGCCAAGCGTCACGATATCGACATTGCCGGTGCGCTCACCATTGCCGAACAACGTGCCTTCAACCCGGTCCGCGCCCGCCATCAGGCCCAGCTCGGTGGCAGCAACGGCGCACCCACGATCATTATGCGGATGAAGTGAGAGGATGACCGCATCGCGTCTGGAAAAATTGCGATGCATCCATTCAATCTGATCGGCATAGATGTTCGGAGTGGACATCTCAACCGTCGCTGGCAGGTTGATGATGGTGGGGTTGGCGGCGGTAGGCTGCCAGACATCCATCACGGCTTCGCAAACTTCAAGCGCGTAGTCTAACTCGGTTCCGGTAAAACTTTCCGGCGAATATTGCAGCCGCAGATTGCCCGTTGATTTACGTTTGGCAATCCGCTCAGCCACCATTTTTGCGCCATCAACCGCAATCTGCTTAACGCCGTCACGGTCAGCCTTGAAAACAACGCGGCGCTGCAAGGTGCTGGTGGAATTATACAGATGCAGGATCGCGTTAGGAGCGCCATCCAAACTATCGATGGTACGGTCGATCAAATGCTCACGCGCCTGCGTTAGCACCTGGATGGTGACGTCGTCTGGCACATGACCGCCGTCAATCAGATCACGCAGGAAATTGAAATCGGTGTCAGAGGCAGACGGGAACCCTACCTCAATCTCCTTGAAACCCATATCGACTAGAAGCTTGAACATCCGCATTTTGCGGGCGGAATCCATTGGCTCAATTAGCGCCTGATTACCGTCGCGTAGGTCAACAGAACACCAAACTGGTGCCGTTTCAATACGTTTGCCGGGCCACGTCCGATCACGCAGATCGGGGCCAGCAAAGGACCGGTATTTTTCATGCCGTCCTGCGTTGCCGTTACTGGCAGTCGCTGAGACATGATCCGAGCTAGTCATTGGTTTCAAATCCTCTTCGTAATGATCAATTCTATTCAATGATCACTTCTATTGACGATCACTTCTATTGACGGTCAATTCTACTGATGAATCGTTATGGCCGTTTCGGGCCTTTTTTTGCCTATCGCCAGACTATACCGAAAGCCTCTTTAACGAAACAGTATAATTTCACCTGATTAATTTGGCCCTGATGCCGGATTACAGTCCAATTTTTGGATGTATCGCAGCCCTGTTTACGGCTAATATTAACGTCATAAATTAAGGGCAGATTGGTTTCCCGTGCTATGAATGCGGAAAAGCCTTGCCGCTTTTGCAAAAGGGCGGCAAAACACTGCAGCAGAGCATCGTCCGTGATGTCTGCTCAACAACCCGGAACTGACAGCGATGACCGCGACCTCTCAAATTCGTAATTTTTCGATTATCGCACATATCGACCATGGTAAATCGACTATTGCCGACCGGCTTATTCAGGTCTGCGGTGGTCTGACTGCGCGCGAAATGACCGAGCAGGTTCTCGATAATATGGATATCGAGCGCGAGCGCGGAATCACGATTAAGGCGCAGACGGTGCGGCTGGACTATAAGGCCAAGGACGGTAAGGATTATGTCTTGAACCTGATGGATACGCCCGGCCATGTTGATTTTGGGTATGAAGTATCGCGGTCGCTGACGGCATGCGAGGGATCGTTGTTGATCGTTGACGCCAGCCAAGGTGTTGAGGCGCAGACGCTGGCCAATGTCTATCAGGCGATTGATGCCAACCATGAAATTGTTTCGGTTCTGAACAAGATTGATTTGCCAGCGGCCGAGCCTGACCGCGTTAAAACTCAAATTGAGGATGTGATTGGCCTGCCAGCCGATAATGCCATTCCAGCCAGTGCAAAAACGGGAGTTGGTATTCCAGAAATTCTTGAAGCTGTTGTTGCCGATATTCCGCCCCCTGCCGGGGATGCTGACGCGCCGCTGAAGGCGTTGCTGGTGGATAGCTGGTATGATGCCTATTTGGGCGTGATGACGCTGGTGCGCGTTCGCGATGGCGTTCTGAAAAAGGGTATGAAGATAAGGATGATGGCAACGGGCGCAACCCACGTTGTTGAACGTGTTGGTGTGTTCTCGCCAAAGCCAACGCCGGTTGATGCGCTGGGTCCGGGCGAAATTGGCTTTATCAATGCAGGCGTAAAAACCGTGTCAGATGCCAAGGTGGGGGATACCATCACCGAAGAGCGCCGCCTGTGTGATGAAGCGCTGCCGGGATTTGCCCCGTCTGTTCCAGTTGTGTTCTGCGGTTTATTTCCGGTCGACGCAAATGAATTTTCCGGCCTTCGTGAAGCGCTGGAGAAGCTGTCGCTGAATGATTCCTCATTTTCGTTTGAGGCTGAAACATCGGCTGCATTGGGCTTTGGCTTTCGGTGTGGGTTCCTCGGCCTTTTGCATATGGAGGTGATCCGCGACCGCCTTGGCCGCGAGTTCAATCTGGAGCTTATTTCCACCGCGCCATCGGTGGTCTATCAGATGAAGCTGACTGACGGGACCGGCTTTGATCTGCACAACCCGGCCGATATGCCCGAAGTCACCCGGATTGACGAGATTGAAGAGCCGTGGATTAAGGCAACGATTATGACGCCGGATGAATTTTTAGGATCGGTTCTGACCCTATGCACTGA
>CALLKZ010000116.1:0-21257 GCA_938082345.1 uncultured Alphaproteobacteria bacterium | reverse complement strand
CGAGATGGTTATGCCCGGCGATAACATCGCGATGACGGTTACATTGATCGCGCCGATTGCGATGGATGAGGGCCTGCGCTTTGCTATCCGCGAAGGCGGACGCACCGTGGGTGCCGGCGTCGTTGCTAACGTCGTGAAATAATAAGAGACAATGAAAAGGGGCGCTGGTCGCCCTTTTTTATGTGTTGATTAAAAGGAAGAGCAGTTATGGAAGCCCAAAACATTCGGATCCGTCTGAAAGCATTCGATCATCGTATCCTCGATCAGTCGACCAACGAGATTGTTAATACAGCCAAGCGGACCGGTGCAGAAGTACGGGGTCCTATCCCGCTGCCAACCAACATTCGCCGGATGACAGTGTTGCGCTCGCCGCACATTGACAAGAAAAGCCGCGAGCAGTTTGAAATTCGGACGCATAAGCGTCTGCTCGATATCGTCGATCCAACACCGCAAACCGTTGACGCGCTGATGAAGCTCGATCTGGCGGCCGGTGTTGACGTTGAGATTAAGCTCTAAGGAAGGGGCGGAACAGTGCGTAGTGGAGTTATAGCCCGCAAACTGGGCATGACACGGGTCTTTACCGATGCTGGTCGTCACGTTCCTGTGACGGTTCTAAAGCTTGACAATGTTCAGGTCGTATCAACGCGCAGCAGCGATAAGGACGGGTATACAGCTGTCCAGCTTGGTGCAGGCGCGGCTAAGGCCAAAAATATGTCAAAGGCTATGCGCGGTCATTTTGCCAAAGCAAATGTGCTGCCAAAGTCAAAAGTTGTTGAATTCCGGGTGTCCGAGGACGCTGTTCTGGATATCGGGTCAACCATCGCTCCTAGCCATTTTGTGGCAGGCCAGAAGGTTGACGTCGTTGGCACAACCCAGGGTAAGGGTTTCGCCGGCGCTATGAAGCGGCATAATTTTGCCGGTCTTCGGGCCTCGCACGGTGTTTCAATCTCTCACCGCTCGCACGGTTCAACTGGTCAGTGTCAGGAACCGGGCAAGGTGTTCAAGGGCAAGAGAATGGCGGGCCATATGGGCGCCGTTCGGAACACAACTCAGAATATCGAGGTTGTGGCCGTTGATAATGACGAGGGTGTTGTGCTGCTGCAAGGAGCCGTTCCGGGTCCACGCGGCGGTTGGGTTTTGATCAGCGACGCTATCAAGGTTGCGCTACCGGATGGCGTACCATTTCCGGCTGGCCTGATGGAAGACGCCCCAACTGCTGAGGTGCCAGCTGACGAAGTAGTGTCTGACGAAGTAGTGTCTGAGGGTGCCCCGGCCGAAGAAATGACAGCCGAAGATGCAGCGCCAGTTGTAGCTGAGGATGCAGCGCCAGACGCCGCTGAAGGTGCGGCTGATGATGCGGCTGCGGATGGGGAACAGAAAAATGAAAGTTAAGGTTACAACGCTGGACAATAAGGCTGCCGGCGATATCACCCTGGCCGATGACGTATTCGCCGTCGCGCCGCGTGCTGATATTGTGGCTCGTGTTGTCAACTGGCAGCTGGCCAAACGCCGCGCAGGTACGCACAAGGTTAAAAGCCGGGGTGAAATCACCCGCACGACAGCCAAGATGTACCGCCAAAAAGGTACTGGCCGTGCGCGTCATGGCGCCGCTTCGGTTGTGCAGTTTCGTGGTGGCGGTGTGGTTCACGGTCCGGTTGTTCGCGATCATGGCTATTCGCTTCCGAAAAAGGTTCGGGCTTTGGGTCTGAAGTCGGCATTGTCGTCAAAAGCTGCTGAGGGAAAGATAATCGTTATCGATGATCTGAAATCAGCCGGCAAAGATGCTATGAAAACTGCCGCTCTGAAGGCAAAGCTGGCCAAACTCGGTGCTGAGAACGCCCTGATTATTGGCGGTGCTGAGCTGGATGGCGGGCTGGTGAAAGCTGCCAGCAATCTTCCCTTCGTCGATGTTCTGCCGCAGCAGGGCATTAATGTGTATGACATTCTGCGTCGCGACGTTCTGGTTCTTTCCAAGGACGCTGCGGCCCATCTTGAGGAGCGGCTGAAATGAGCATCCGTCCCCGCAAGCCGGCCAAAGTCGTGATGAGCAAAGCTGCTGCATACGACACTATTTTGCGCCCGATCATCACCGAAAAGGCGACAATGGCCAGTGAAAACGGTCAAGTCACTTTTGCCGTGCCCCTCAGTGCCAGCAAGCCCGAAATTAAGGCCGCCGTGGAGATGCTGTTTGATGTTGAGGTCAAGGCAGTCAACACGATCCTGCAAAAGGGCAAGGCCAAGGTTTTCCGCGGTCGCCCGGGTCGCCGGTCCGATATGAAAAAAGCCATGATTACCTTGGCTGAAGGTCAAAATATCGACCTGATGGGAGTGTAGATCAATGGCGTTGAAAAAGTTTAATCCAACCACCCCTAGCCAGCGTAATTTGGTTCTTGTCGACAAGAGCGATCTGTATAAGGGCAAGCCTGTCAAGAAACTGACCCAAGGTTTGACCAAGTCGGGTGGACGTAATAATTCGGGCCATGTTACCTCGTGGCATCGTGGCGGCGGGCACAAGCGCAAATATCGTATGATTGATTTCAAGCGCACCAAAACCGGCATCATGGCCACTGTTGAGCGTTTGGAATATGACCCTAACCGGACTGCCTTTATCGCGCTGATCACCTATGAAGATGGTGAGCAGAGCTACATCTTGGCACCGCAGCGCCTGGCAATCGGCGATAAGGTTATGTCCGGTGTAGGCTCTGACATTAAGCCCGGTAACGCGTTGCCATTATCCAGCATTCCTGTGGGAACGCTGATCCATAATGTTGAGCTGAAAGCCGGCAAGGGCGGGCAGCTTGCACGATCTGCCGGAACCTATATTCAGCTTGTCGGACGCGATCGTGGTTATGCCATTTTGCGCCTGACTTCGGGTGAAGTACGGTTGGTTCGCGGTGAATGCATGGCATCTATCGGCGCGGTATCGAACCCTGATCAGCAGAATATCAAGATTGGTAAAGCTGGCCGTAATCGCTGGCTGGGCAAACGCCCACATGTTCGCGGTGTTGTGATGAACCCGATTGACCACCCGCATGGTGGTGGTGAGGGCCGTACTTCGGGTGGCCGTCATCCGGTTACCCCATGGGGTAAGCCAACTAAGGGTAAGCGCACACGCTCAAACAAGAAGACGGACCGCCTGATTGTGCGGCGCCGCAAGCCATAAGGGGCTGAATTGATATGGCACGTTCTGTTTGGAAAGGTCCTTTCGTCGACGGCTATTTGCTGAAGAAGGCAGATAAGGTTCGCGAATCAGGCCGCAACGAGGTGATCAAGACATGGTCACGCCGTTCAACTATTTTGCCGCAGTTTGTCGGACTGACTTTCGGTGTGCATAACGGCAACAAGTTCATCCCTGTTTCGATTTCCGAAGACATGGTTGGTCATAAGTTTGGTGAATTTTCTCCGACCCGCACCTATTACGGTCATGCGGCGGACAAGAAATCAAAGCGTTAGAGGGCAGCATGGGTAAGCAATCAACACCAAGAACGCTAGCGGATAGCGAGGCCAAATCGGTCCTTCGTAACCTGCGCGTCAGCCCGCAAAAGCTGAATCTTGTCGCAGCTATGATCCGGGGTATGGAAGTAAATAAGGCTCTGGCCACTTTGTCATTTTCACGCCGCCGTATTTCCGGAGATGTGAAAAAGGCGCTGCAATCAGCCATTGCCAATGCCGAGAACAACCATTCGCTGGATGTTGACCGGTTAATCGTCAAAGAAGCCCACGTTGGTAAGGCCATGGTGATGAAGCGGTTCAAGCCTCGCGCTCGCGGTCGCGGTGCACGGATTTTGAAGCCATTTTCGCACCTGACCATCATTGTCAGCGAAAGAGGAGACCAGTAGATGGGTCAGAAAGTTAAACCAATCGGCCTTCGTGTTGGGATCAACCGCACATGGGATTCGCGCTGGTATGCTGGCCGTAACTACGGCGAGTTGCTGCACAAGGATATTGCGCTTCGCAGCTATCTGATGACCCGCCTAAAGCAGGCTGCCATCAGCCGGGTGGTGATTGAGCGTCCAGCTGGCCGTGCGCGTGTTACAATTCATGCCGGTCGTCCGGGCCTGATCATTGGTAAAAAGGGGCAGGATATCGAACGTCTTCGCCTTGATTTGTCAAAGCGCGTCGGCAGCGAGGTCAGCCTGAATATCGTTGAGGTTCGTAAGCCAGAGATTGATGCCAAGTTGATTGCCGAGAATATTGCCCAGCAGCTAGAGCGCCGGGTAGGGTTCCGCCGCGCGATGAAGCGCGCTGTGCAGTCGGCGATGCGCCTTGGTGCGCAGGGTGTCCGGATCAATTGTGCTGGTCGTCTTGGCGGTGCTGAAATTGCCCGTACCGAATGGTATCGCGAAGGTCGTGTGCCGCTTCACACGCTTCGTGCTGAGGTTGATTACGGCGAAGGTACTGCCTTTACCACCTATGGTGCTTGCGGCATCAAAGTATGGGTGTTCAAAGGCGAAGTTATGGCGCATGACCCAATGGCGCAGGATAAGCGGCTTGCTGAACAGCAATCCGGTCCCGCGCCACGGGGCAACGGTTAGTTAGAAGGGGTCGGATAAATGCTCTCTCCAAAGAGAACCAAATTCCGGAAGGCTCACAAAGGGCGTATCCATGGCAATGCCAAGGGTGGAACACAGCTGAACTTTGGTGCTTATGGCCTGAAGGCAGTTTCTCCTGAGCGTGTTACGGCGCGCCAGATTGAGGCAGCTCGCCGGGCGATCACCCGTCATCTCCGGCGTGCCGGTCGTGTCTGGATCCGCATCTTTCCTGATGTGCCTGTATCGTCTAAGCCTGCTGAAGTTCGGATGGGTAAAGGTAAGGGTAATCCTGAATTCTGGGTTGCACGCGTTAAGCCGGGCCGGATCATGTTTGAAATTGACGGTGTCTCGTGGGACCTGGCCAAAGAGGCGCTTACGCTTGCCTCTGCCAAGTTGCCGCTCGATACCCGTATTGTCCGCCGCTTGGGCGACGTGGATTAGGGGAGAGCTTAGGATGGCTATCGTAAAAGCTGAAGAGCTTCGGGCAAAGACCGCGGATGAGCTGAAAGACCAGCTTGTTGATCTGAAAAAAGAGCAGTTCAACCTGCGTTTTCAGGCAGCAGGCGGGCAGAATGAAAACCCTGCGCGTACGAAAATCGTGCGCCGCGAGATTGCCCGCATCAAGACCGTGATTGGCCAAAAAGCCAAAGCGGCTGCTGCAGCAGAGTAAGGAAGACAGTTATGCCAAAGCGCACCATGCAGGGCAAAGTCGTCAGCGACAAAGCCGATAAGACAATCACCGTGCTTATTGAGCGCAGGATCATGCATCCTGTGTATAAAAAGATTATCACCAAGTCGAAAAAGTTCGCGGCGCATGATGCCGAGAACCGCTTCAAGCAAGGCGATATTGTACGCATCCGTGAATGCGCCCCGATTTCGAAGTCGAAAAACTACGAAGTCATCTACGACGACGCAACCGGTAGCTGAGGGAGTACGTTATGATTCAAATGCAGTCGAATCTCGAAGTTGCTGATAATTCTGGGGCACGCCGGGTTCAATGTATCAAGGTTCTTGGTGGCTCTGGCCGCAAGGTAGCCGGTGTTGGTGATGTGATCGTTGTTTCGGTCAAAGAGGCCATCCCGCGCGGTAAGGTGAAAAAGGGTGACGTGCATCGCGCCGTTATCGTTCGTACCGCCAAGGAAATCCGCCGTCCGGACGGTAGCGCCATTCGCTTTGATCGCAATGCCGCTGTTCTGCTGAACAAGCAGGATGAGCCAATCGGAACGCGTATTTTCGGACCTGTCACGCGTGAACTGCGGGGTCGTAGCTTCATGAAGATTATTTCGTTGGCACCGGAGGTGCTGTAATGGCGCAGAAATTCAAAATTAAAAAGGGTGACCAAGTTATTGTTACCACAGGCCGCGACAAAGGTCGCCGCGGCGAGGTTGTTACGGTGATGCGCGCCCAGGACCGCATAGTGGTTCAAGGGTGCAATATGGTCAAGCGACATACGCGTGCAACCCAGACGAATCCTGGTGGAATTATTTCGAAAGAGGCACCATTGCATATTTCGAACGTTGCCCATATTGACCCGGATAGTGGGACAGCCACGCGGGTTGGTTATGAGGTTAAGGATGGCAAGAAAGTTCGGATCGCTCGTAGATCCGGCAAGGCTCTGGATTAAATTCAGGGTAAGGAGACAAAGCTGAGATGAAAACGCGTTTGGAAGATCATTACCTCACGGCTGTTCGCCCGGCATTAATGGAGAAATTCGGCTATTCGAATGAACTCCAGGTACCGAAGATAGAAAAAGTCGTCGTGAATATGGGTGTTGGTGAGGCGGTCCGTGACTCAAAGAAGATTGAGCACGCGACACGCGAGCTTGCGGCCATTACTGGCCAGAAGCCAGTCGTTACCCGTGCCAAGAATGCTAACGCCGCCTTTAAATTGCGGGAAGGCATGCCGATTGGCTGTAAGGTTACACTACGCCGTGCGCAAATGTATGAATTCCTGGATCGGTTGGTGAACATTGCGCTGCCACGCGTCCGCGACTTTCGCGGTCTGAATGGCAAAAGCTTTGATGGCCGTGGTAATTATGCCATGGGCGTCCGCGAACAAATCGTCTTCCCGGAGATCGATTACGATCAGGTCGATGAAGTCCGCGGTATGGACATCATCGTTGTCACATCTGCACAGACGGATGACGAAGCGCGCGAATTGCTCGCCGGCTTCGAATTTCCGTTTGTCAAAGCCTGAAGGAACTGAACGATGGCTAAGAAGAGCGCCGTTGAGAAAAACAACCGTCGCAAGCGTATGGTCGCCCAAAAAGGGCCACGCCGTGATGCGTTGCGTGCGAAGATCCGTGACCGTTCACTGCCAATTGAGGATCGGTTTCAAGCCGTTCTGCAATTGTCACAGGAACCACGTGACAGCGCCCGCACCCGTATTCGTAATCGGTGTGAGTTGTCCGGTCGTCCCCGCGGTTATGACCGTAAACTGAGAATGTCGCGCATTGCGCTCCGTGATCTGGCCTCGATGGGCCAGGTACCCGGTGTCGTAAAGTCGAGCTGGTAAGGCGAGGAGTATTAAATCATGTCAATGAGCGATCCTCTCGGTGATATGCTAACGCGTATCCGCAATGGGCAAAATGCAAATAAAACCGTTGTTTCAAGCCCTGCATCACGTTTCCGCTCCCATGTTTTGGAAGTGCTAAAGCGTGAGGGATATATCCGTAATTATTCCAGTGTCGATGTACGCCCCGGTATCAAGGAGCTAAAAATTGAGTTGAAATATCATGACGGTCAGCCGGTGATTTCGGAAATCAAGCGCGTATCGCGTCCGGGTCGCCGAGTGTATTACGGTATTCGTGATCTGCCGCGTGTTTATAATGGACTTGGCATTGCCATCCTTTCGACGCCGCGTGGTGTTCTTTCTGACAGTGAAGCTCGTACCGCTAAAGTCGGTGGCGAAGTTCTCTGCCACGTATTCTAAGGAGCTAGTGGCATGTCGCGTATAGGCAGTAATCCAATCACCATCCCAGCTGATGTGACGATGTCACAAGAGGGCAAGATGTTGGTTGTAAAAGGAAAAAATGGTGAGCTTAGCGCTCCGTTGCATAGCGACGTGAGCCTGAGCGTGGCCGACAATCTGGTGACGCTGAAACCGGCGCGTGACTCGCGTCAGGCAAAGGCATTGTGGGGCACGATGCGCGCCACTCTCAGCAACATGGTTGTTGGTGTCACCGAGGGATTTACCCGCAAGCTGGAGATCAACGGCGTTGGTTACCGTGCTGCAATGCAGGGAAATAAGCTTGTGTTGTCGCTTGGGTTTAGCCATCCAGTTGAAATGGATGTGCCAGCTGGTTTGAAGGTGGTTGTTGAAAATAATACCAACATAACCATCACTGGTGCTGACAAACAGCTTCTCGGCCAGTTTGCCTCTGAGGTTCGCGGCAAGCGGCCGCCAGAGCCATTTAAGGGCAAGGGTGTTAAATATGCTGGCGAATATATCGTCCGCAAAGAAGGCAAGAAGAAGTAGGGCACGAAAATGTTTACAGCAAGACAACTTTTCGAACGCCGCCGCACGCGGAATCGCTCCGCTCTTCGGCGTGTATCATCGGGCCAGCCTCGGCTGTCCGTTCACCGCTCGTCAAAGCATATTTATGCACAGGTTATTGACGATGCCGCCGGACAAACCGTTGCCGCCGCTTCAACGCTGGATAGCGAGTTGAAGATGTCCAGCGGTACGAGCAACAGCGAAGCCGCAGCGGCAGTAGGCAAACTGGTTGCCGAACGCGCTAAGGCAAAAGGTGTTGAAGTGGTGGTTTTCGACCGCGGTGGTTACATTTTTCACGGCCGTGTGAAGGCGCTCGCTGACGCCGCCCGCGAAGCCGGATTGAAATTCTAGGGAGCAGGAACAAATGGCACGCAATAATGACAGGCAGGACCGTAATTCCTCTCGCGATGAGCCAGAGCTTCTCGAAAAGCTCGTTGGCATCAACCGTGTGGCCAAAGTGGTCAAGGGTGGCCGGCGGTTCGGTTTTGCCGCGTTGGTCGTCGTTGGTGATGGCCGGGGGCGCGCCGGTTTCGGAACAGGCAAGGCGCGTGAGGTTCCAGAGGCAATCCGCAAGGCAACCGAAGGCGCTAAGCGCAACATGGTGCGCGTTCCGCTTCGTGATGGCCGTACCTTGCATCACGATATTAAGGGATCTTATGGTGCCGGCTATGTGCTGCTTCGTGCGGCGCAGGCTGGTACTGGCATCATCGCTGGTGGCCCAATGCGTGCTGTTTTCGAAGTGCTGGGAGTTCAGGATGTGGTCTCAAAATCAATTGGCTCGTCTAACCCGCACAACATGATTAAAGCGACGTTTCAGGCCCTTACAAGCATGCAGGCTCCGCGCAGCGTCGCGCAAAAGCGTGGCAAGCGGGTCGGCGATATCCTTGGTAAGCGCAGCGGCGACGATCAGGCCGCAGCGTCCTAAACGGAGAATTAAGATGGCAGCCAAAACATTGCAGGTTACACAAACCAAAAGCGGGATCGGCCGGATCGGCAGTCAGCGCAGAACACTGGTTGGTCTTGGATTGAACAAGATTGGCCGGACCCGCGAGCTTGAAGATACGCCAGCGGTCCGCGGAATGATCAATAAGGTCAAGCATCTGGTTCGCGTTGTAGGCGAGTAAGCGGACGCGTTAGCGGTTATAAGGAAACGGTGCTGGCAACAGGGCCGTCAGGAGTGAAGAATGAAACTCAACACAATTAGTGATAATCCGGGTGCTACCAAAAACCGCAAACGTGTCGGTCGCGGTATCGGGTCGGGTACCGGCAAAACAGCGGGTAGCGGTCATAAAGGCCAGAAGGCACGCTCAGGCGTGTCTATAAATGGCTTTGAAGGTGGCCAGATGCCAATTCACCGGCGTCTGCCAAAGCGCGGCTTTGTAAATATTTTCCGCAAAAAATACACGGAAGTGAACCTTGGTCGGCTGCAAACAGCAATCGACAACGGCAAGCTGGATGCCGGTAAGCCGGTTGATATCGCCGCAATGCTTGGCGCGGGCCTAATTTCCAAGGCGCGTGACGGCGTTCGCATTCTAAATAAGGGTGAACTCAAAGCTAAAAATGTGGAGATTCACGCCGCAGGTGCATCAAAGGCGGCGATTGCTGCTGTTGAAGCGACCGGTGGTAAAATTGTTCTTCCCGCAGCTGCTGAATAAAGCAGTCCATGGGACCAGTTGGTAGAAGGTAACAGGCAAATATGGCAAGCACTGCGGAACGCATGGCAGCCGGCGCCGGATTTGGAGCGCTGGCCAAAGCTGACGAGCTGAAAAAACGCCTGTGGTTCACGCTGGGCGCATTGATTATTTATCGGCTTGGCACATATCTGCCTTTGCCGGGAATTAATCCTGGTGCGCTTGCGGATATCTTCTCGCAGCAATCTTCGGGTATTTTGGGCATGTTCGACATGTTCTCCGGCGGTGCGCTGGGGCGGATGACGATTTTTGCGCTGAATATCATGCCTTACATCACCGCTTCGATCATCATGCAGCTGATGACGGCCATTGTGCCGACGCTGGAACAGATGAAAAAAGACGGTGAGACCGGACGTAAACAGATCAACCAATATACGCGTTATCTGACGGTTTTGCTGGCAGCTGTTCAGGGTTATGGCATTTCTGTCGGGCTTGAATCCGCGTCGGGTGTGGTATCGGACCCCGGGTTATTCTTCCGCATTACTACGGTTTCGACACTGGTTGGCGGCACCTTGTTCCTGATGTGGCTTGGCGAGCAGATTACCAGTCGCGGTATTGGTAACGGTATTTCGCTGATCATTTTTGCAGGAATTGTAGCACAGCTTCCTTCTGCACTGGCGGGAACGTTGGAGCTTGGACGTACGGGTGCGCTGTCTGCAATTCTGATCGTTGCGCTGTTTGTCATGGCGATTGCGGTTATCGCTTTCATCGTCTTTATCGAACGCTCGGTGCGTAAAATTGTGGTGCAGTACCCAAAGCGCCAGCATGGCAATAAGGTATTTGGCGGCGACCAGTCATTCCTACCGCTTAAGATCAATGTTCCCGGTGTTATTCCGCCGATTTTTGCCTCATCTCTGTTGCTGATGCCGGTGTCGGTCATCAACTTGACCGGGGGTCAGGATGGTGGAGCGGAATGGTTGGTGACGCTGAACGCCCTGCTCGGACGTGGCCAGCCCTTATATCTGGGCATTTATATCGGGTTGATCGTTTTCTTCGCCTTTTTCTACACGGCGATTGTCTTCAATCCTCAGGACACTGCCGAGAATCTGCGTCGTTATGGTGGTTACATCCCGGGAATTCGTCCGGGTAAAAACACCTCCGATTATCTGGACTCTGTTCTGACACGGCTGACTGTTCTTGGTGCTGCCTATCTTTCAGCGGTCTGTATCCTACCTGAAATCCTGATTAGTAATTATTCGGTGCCTTTCTATTTTGGCGGAACGTCGTTGTTGATCGTGGTCACTGTTTCTCTGGATACGGTTGGTCAGGTGCAGTCTCATTTGCTGGCGCATCAATATGAAGGTCTGGTGAAGAAATCAAAGCTGAAGGGGCGGAATAGATGAATATCATCCTGTTTGGCGCTCCTGGAGCTGGTAAAGGTACTCAGGCCAAGCGGTTGGTCGAACAGTACGGCGTGGTTCAACTGTCCACTGGGGATATGCTGCGTGCCGCGATTTCTGCTGGAACGGACCTCGGAATGCGGGCCAAAGAGATCATGGATCGTGGCGATCTGGTGTCCGACGATATTATGATCGGCATGATTGCAGAGCGAATGGACAGTCCCGAATGCGCCAAAGGCGTTATTCTGGACGGGTTTCCACGCACGGTGGCGCAGGCCGACGGACTGGCTGAAATGCTGGATGGACGCGGCTGGACTTTGGATCACGTGGTGGAAATCGCGGTTGATGAGGCGATGTTGTTTGAGCGCATTGAAAATCGCGCTGCTGAAACTGGCGGTGAACGCAGTGATGATAATGCCGAGACGCTGAAAAAGCGGCTGGCGGTATATCATGAAAACACCGCGCCGCTGCTGCCTTACTATGCAGCAAAGGGCTTGATGCGAACGGTTGACGGTATGACCTCGATTGATGAGGTTGGCCGGCAAATTGAGGCCATTTTGGGTGCGTAACCCATTTTGGCGTAACACTAAGAGATAAGGTTGACTGTATAGGGCAAAAGCCTATAATTCGCCGCCTTCGACAATTTAAGAGGTGGTGCGGGTCCGTTCCTTAAAACGAGCGGTAGACCTACACAGTCGTCATTTGTAAGAGGAGCCAGACAGTGGCACGAATTTCGGGTGTAAACATTCCCACCAAAAAACGGGTGGAAATCGCACTGACTTATATCCATGGCATTGGAACCACCAGCGCCAAGAGTATCTGTGCAAAAGCTGGTGTTCCTGATGAACGGCGGGTAGCCGATCTGTCGGAGGATGAGCTGACCAAGCTTCGCGAAATCATCGATTCAGATTTTCTGGTTGAAGGTGATCTGCGGCGCAAGACATCAATGGATATCAAGCGTTATCTTGACCTTGGTTGCCTTCGCGGCCTGCGTCATCGTCGCAACCTGCCGGTTCGCGGCCAGCGGACACATACAAATGCCCGCACGCGCAAAGGTCCGGCTAAAGCAATTGCCGGTAAAAAGAAATAACCCCCGGGTCTAGAGGAGAAAGCCAATGGCAAAACAACCAGCTCAAGGCCGGGTTCGCCGTCGCGAGCGGAAGAACATCACAAGCGGCGTAGCGCATGTAAATTCGACCTTCAACAATACTATGATCACCATCACCGACGTTCAGGGCAACACTATCGCCTGGGCATCTGCTGGCGGAATGGGGTTCAAGGGGTCGCGTAAATCGACCCCGTTTGCAGCTCAGATGGCCGCTGAAGATGCTGGCAAGAAAGCTGCTGAACACGGCGTAAAATCGATTGACGTTCAGGTGCGTGGTCCGGGTTCGGGGCGTGAGTCTGCTCTTCGCGCGCTGCAAGCCGTGGGTTTTAACGTCACATCAATCCGTGATGTAACTCCGATCCCGCATAATGGTTGCCGGCCGCGCAAGCGTCGCCGGGTGTGATCGCCCGGGGTGTGATCGCTGCCTTTTGCGGTTAGGCAAAGCTTTAAACGGGCTGCGCCAAGATGGTTGGCCCGGTTGGGCCGCCTTTTTACAGACTGAATATTGTTCAATTAAAGGAACACCAACATGATCGAAAAGAACTGGCTCGACTTGAAAAAGCCGGATGAACTCGAAGTTAAGGTTTCCGAGTACAACCCTAGCCAAGCGGTTATCGAGGTTGGACCGTTTGAGCGCGGTTTTGGCGTAACCATCGGTAACGCGCTGCGTCGTGTGCTGTTGTCTTCACTTCAGGGTGCGGCGATCTCTGCTGTCCAGATTCAGGGTGTTGTTCACGAATTTTCATCAATCCCCGGTGTCCGTGAAGATGTGACAGATCTGGTTTTGAACCTGAAAGGCATCGCTGTTCGTCTTGATGATGATCAGTCAAAGCGCCTGCGTCTACAAGCTGATGGCCCTGCGACCGTAACCGCCGGAATGATTTCAGAGACCGCCGGCGTTGAAATCATGAACCCCGGACATGTGCTGTGCCAGCTTGATAAGGGTGCATCCGTTTCGATGGAATTGACGGTAACGTCTGGCAAGGGCTATGTGCCTGCCGGCAGCATGCGCGTCGAAGACTCGCCAATCGGTCTTATTCCGATCGACTCGATCTACAGCCCTGTTCGTCAGGTTGCCTATAAGGTTGAGAATGCGCGTGTCGGTCAAATCACCGACTATGACAAGCTGCTGCTGACCATCGAGACTGATGGATCTGTAACCCCGGAAGATGCGGTAGCCTATGCTGCGCGGATTTTGCAGGAACAATTGCAGACCTTTATCAACTTTGAAGAGCCAAAAGAGCAGCCCAGCGAAGATGACAGTGAAGATCTGCCATTTAGCCGTAATCTTCTGCGCAAGGTTGATGAGCTGGAACTGTCGGTTCGTTCGGCAAACTGCCTGAAGAACGACAACATTGTCTATATTGGCGATCTGGTTCTAAAATCTGAATATGAAATGCTTCGCACCCCGAATTTCGGACGTAAATCTCTGAACGAAATTAAGGAAGTGCTGAAGGGAATGAATCTTGAGCTTGGCATGGATATTCCAACCTGGCCGCCGGAAAATGTTGAAGATCTGGCCCGTCGTCTGGATGAGCCGTTCTAAGCAAACTAACGCTTTGGCCTAACTGGTCTGGCCTAACTGGTCTGGCCAAAAATATTAGAACCCGAGTTGGTTTTTGAAGAAATGGGCAGGGGATAGCCCCGCCCGTCCAAGGGAGAATGAAAATGCGTCATCGTTTAGGTGGACGGAAGCTTAACCGGACGTCACAGCATCGTCAGATGTTGTTCCGGAATATGGCTCAGGCGCTGATCAAGCATGAACAGATCGTCACGACTTTGCCGAAAGCAAAGGAACTTCGCCCGGTTGTTGAGCGTTTGATCACACTTGGCAAGCGCGGCGATCTGCATGCGCGCCGTCAGGCGCATGCGCGTCTTCGTGATGATGCGATGACGAAAAAATTGTTCGATGTTCTTGGGCCGCGCTATCAAGAACGTAAAGGCGGCTATACACGGGTGATGAAGGCTGGGTTCCGTTATGGCGATTCAGCCCCGATGGCGGTTATTGAATTTGTTGACCGGGATGAAGATGCACGCGGTCAGGATTCAGGTCCGGTGCAGGTTGATGAGGAAACAGCGGTGGCAGAAACCGCAGCGTGATCCCCGATTAAGGCGTGAACCCGGATAAAATTCCAAGCTAAAACAGGGCCGCCGTCTGGGTGGCCCTTTTTTCATGGCGCTGGGTAATTCTGCGACTTGGCTGCCCGCTAAATAGAACGCTACCCCATAATGTGATATAGACTATCTGGATCATAAAAGGGGCGAGACTAACATGCTTGAGATCAGACCAAACTGTGAATGCTGTGATAAGGATCTGGCACCGGGTGCGCCCGATGCGATGATCTGCTCATATGAATGCACATTTTGCCGGGACTGTGTCGAAGATATTCTGGCAAATATCTGCCCAAACTGCGGCGGTGGGTTTGCGTTAAGGCCGATACGTCCGAACGCGCCGCACCGCAGCGGTATCAGTCTTGCCCATCAACCCGCATCTGTGAAACGCGTTCATAGTAAATATACACAAAGTGAGATGTCACAATTTAGTGCCAGCGTTAAAGCAAAATAGGGGCGGCTAGGATAGGCACCCCAAAAATCTTATTTTCTTTGCGATGTTGGATAGCTTGGGCAAAGATAAAGCCATGAGAGAACTTGACCTCACCCCCTTGCCGCCAGGCACTGTTCCGCTTGCTGAATTACTGCGGCCTAAGGTGCTGGATGATGTGGTCGGGCAGGATGCGCTGATCGGCGAGGGCGGGCGTCTGGCGCGAATGCTGGATGCAGGAGACCTCGCCTCGATTATTTTCTGGGGGCCGCCGGGTACTGGCAAAACCACTATTGCACGGTTGTTGGCGGATGCAGCGGGGATGGTGTTTGAACCGGTGTCTGCTGTATTCGACGGAGTGGCTGATCTTCGTAAAGTTTTTCTGCGCGCGGCTGAGCGTCAGCGTAGCGGTCAGCGGACGTTGCTGTTTGTCGATGAGGTGCACCGGTTTAACAAAGCACAGCAGGATGGCCTGTTGCCGCGCGTTGAAGATGGCACCGTTACGCTTGTCGGCGCGACCACGGAAAACCCGTCATTTGCCCTGAATGGTGCGTTGCTATCACGGGCGCAGGTCATGGTGTTAGAAAGATTGTCGTCAGAGGCGCTGGAGACGCTGCTGGGCCGCGTTGAGGCCCATATTGGGGCAATGTTGCCGTTACAGGCAGAGGCGCGTCAGGCACTGCTGGCGATGGCTGATGGTGATGGGCGGTATCTGCTGAATATGGCGTCGTCTTTGACCTCGCTGGCAGCAGTGCCCGATCAAGCGCCGATTGGCGTGAATGATTTGACGGGAATTGTTGCTGGCCGCGCTCCGGCTTTTGATCGGGCCGGGGATCAGCATTATAATCTGATGTCGGCGCTGCATAAAACGCTGCGGGGGTCTGATGCTGATGCTGCGCTTTACTGGCTATCGCGGATGTTTGCCGGCGGTGAGGATGCGCACTATATCCTGCGCCGTCTGACGCGCTTTGCCTCGGAGGATATTGGCCTTGCCGAACCCCAAGCTTTGCCCCGCGCTCTTAGTGCATGGCAGGCTTATGAACGTCTGGGCAGCCCTGAAGGTGATCTGGCAATCGCTAGCTTGGTGATTTATCTGGCAACTGCGCCGAAATCGAATGCGGCGTATGTTGCTTTGAAATCGGCAAAACGGGCGGCTGCTTCGACGGGGTCTTTGATGCCGCCTGCTCATATTTTGAATGCGCCAACCAAATTGATGAAAGATATTGGCTATGGCGCTGATTATGCCTATGACCATGATGATCCGGATGGGTTTTCCGGGCAGAACGGGTTTCCTGATGAAATGCCGCGGCAACGCTTTTACGCGCCGATGGAACGCGGCTATGAGCGCGAGATCGCCAAACGTCTGGCCTATTGGGATCGTCTTCGCGCGGAAAAACAGCGAGACGGTTGATGAAACCTGCCGCAGAACTTGATATTAGAAAAAAGCTGATGTTGGAGGCGAGTACAAAGTGAGTGCCGGACTAAATATCACCATGATGGCGGCGGTGGCGGGGGGTGGTGCTTGCGGGGCCATGACGCGCTATGCGGTATCACATTTTCTTGGCGTCAGCGGTTTTGGCGCCGGAATTTTTGGTGTTTCCGGACCTTTGGCAACGGTGCTGGTCAATGTTACGGGCAGCGCGCTGATGGGGATTCTGGCGGGCATGCTGGCGTCAGGACTGGTGCTTCCCGAGGCGTGGCGATTGTTTATTGCAGTGGGATTTCTGGGCGCGCTAACCACCTTTTCCAGTTTTGCGTTTGATGCCGCAACTTTGATCGATAAACAGGGATTGTGGATGAGCATTTTATATATCGGCGTATCGGTATGCCTGTCGTTGGCTGCATTTGCGGCGGCACATTATAGCGCAGGCAGCCTTCTGGCAAGGCTATCGACATGAGGGAACCTGCTGATGCATCCGGCCCGGATTGGTGGCTGATTGAAATTCCCGAAGATGAAGACGGCACCCGGCTGGATCGCTTTATTCGGCGGCAAGTTCAAGGTTTAACGCAAGGCCCGGTGGAAAAAATGCTGCGATCAGGGCTGATCCGACTGGATGGAAAAAAGGCCAAACCCGCTGATCGGCTGGTGCTGGGACAAATGCTGCGATTGCCGCCCCATCTTCGGGACGAGACCATCAATCTGGACCAGAAACCCACCCCTACACCAAAGGTAAATGCGGCAACGCGCCGCCAGTTTGACGATATGGTGATTGCCGAGGGACCAGACTGGGTGGCAATCAATAAGCCCAGCGGTCTGGCTGTTCAGGGGGGATCCGGGCAAACGCGTCATGTTGACGGGATGTTGCAGGCGATTGGCGAAGGTGATGAGCGAATGCGTCTGGTTCACCGAATCGACAAAGACACATCGGGATTGCTGTTGCTGGCTAAGGGGCGGGCCGCGGCGCGCCGTCTAACACGCGCATTCCAGCAGCATGACATGGAAAAAACCTACTTGGCGCTGGTCGCCGGATTGCCGCCAGAAGCTGCACAAATTAAGGCTTCGCTGTTGAAACAAACGGCAAGAGGCAGATTTGGCGATGCGCTGGAGGGTGAGCTAATGATGGTTACCGATAAGGGCCTCAGCGCGATTAGCGAGGTGCGCCGGATTGACCATGCCGCGCGGCGTTATACGTTAATGGCTCTTCGCCCGATCACCGGACGCACCCATCAGCTTCGCGTTCATATGGCACATGTTGGTCATCCGATTATCGGTGACGGAAAATATGGCGGCGATAAATCTAATTCAAACGGGGGTAATTCAAACGGGGGTCATCTGGGTGGGGCTCATCCGGGTGGCATCATTGCGCGCCGCCTGCATCTTCATGCGTGGCGGCTGCGCCTTCCTGACGGTAAATTGATCGAGGCACCGCTCGCCAGCCCGATGAAGGACACATTGCCAGCCTTGGGGCTTGCGATGCCCGGCCCAGACTGGCAGTTTGACCCCGACTGATGGTGGACTAAATTAGATGAGTGCTAAGAAGCGTTTTTATAAAGATGTTCAGGTTAATGTTGCCGATGGCGGCTTTGCTGTTGAACTGGACGGGCGCGGGGTTCGATCCCCGGCCGGCACGCAGGCGATTGTTCCCGTGCGCGGGCTTGCCGATGCCATTGCCAGTGAATGGGACGCCCAGGTTGAGACCATTAACGCCGCCAGCATGCCGCTGTTCAGCCTATCGGTAACCGTTCTTGACCGCGTAGTACCCCAGCGCCAAGCCATTATCAGCGAAATGACAGCGTATGGCGGCAATGATCTTTTATGCTATCAGGATGCAGAAGAGGCCGCGCTAGCCGCGCTTCAGGTCAAAAAATGGTCGCCATGGATTGATTGGGCGCGGCGTGATCTGGGCGCTGAATTGGTGGTGGCAACCGGAATCCTGCCGGTCAATCAGCCAGCCGCTACCTTGACCGCTTTTCAGCACGCGGTTGCCTCCTATGATGACTGGCAGCTGGGTGCGCTGCACCGTGCGGTTGCACTTGGCGGATCACTGGTTTTGGGGTTGGCGTTCATTCGCGGAAAGCTTGACGCAGCGGCGTTGTTTGAAACGGCCTTTCTGGATGAACTTTGGCAGAGTGAAAAATGGGGTAGCGACTGGGAGGCCGAAGATAGGCGTGAGCTAATTCGAACTGAGCTGGCCCATGCCCACCGATTTTTAACCTTGCTCAAGACAGGATAAGACCGATAAATGCCCGCTAGTTTTGGCCCAGTTTTATCACCCGAAATAACCGCGCGCCTATCGCGCTGGCGGCATCTTGCCGCCGGTATGCAACCATCTGGCAATCGTGATGATGCTATTCTGGGTCCCCATGCGGCAGCGATGCTGGACGAAATTGGACGCGCTGTGAGTGCTGGAATGCCGCTTTCGGTGGTGATTCTGGCGGCGACGTTGGTTGATGTTGTGGCCAATGAAGAGGCCGGTCCGGCTGGTCATATGGACGGAATCGATTTTGCCTATGCGGGAAATAAGGCGGCGCTTGGCTGGCTTCGCGGGCGGCGCAATGCTGTGTTGCACCACGAAGGCCCGACGGATGGCCTGATGGGGGAGGTCGAGGCGCCAAACTGGCACTGGCGCGATGCCGATAAAGCATTGACCGCGCTGCTGGATTATCTGGATGATCTGCGCTGATCCCCGGTGCAGCGTTCGGGTCTAGCCCCCAAAATCAGAGCCAAAATTTGCCCTAAAGTGGGCTTTCATCGCCGCATCCAGTTCGTCCATGCCGGCAGTCACCCCCAGCTTTGCCAGTGATGTCACGCCGCCATCGCGAACGCCGCAAGGAATTATTCTATCAAAGGCCGACAGATCAGGGTCAAGATTGATCGCAATACCGTGCCACGTCACCCAGCGGCTGATCCGAACGCCTATGGCAGCAATTTTGTCTAGCTGGCCGGGCGTATTATCGGGGGAGGGCACCCAGATTCCGGGCAGACCCGCACGCCGTATTCCGACGACACCAAATTCGCCAATCACATCAATAATCCAGCTCTCCAACGCGCTCACATAGGCTCTGACATCAGGCTGGCGGCGCGTTAAATCCAGCATTACATAGGCAACGCGCTGGCCCGGGCCATGATAGGTCCATTGCCCGCCGCGTCCGGCAAGGTGGGTCGGAATATCGCCAGCATTGACCAGATCATCTTCGCTGGCCGACGTTCCCCCGGTTAACACTGGTGCATGTTCCAGCAGCCAGACCACCTCCTCGGCGTTCTGTGATCTGATCGCGGCGGCATGCGCCTGCATCGCCTCAATAATCGGTGTATAGGCGGCGTATCCGGGGATGTGATGGAATGTGGGATCGCCGGGGGTCTGGGTGTCTAAATTATGCGGAATTACGGACATCTCGCCTCTACAGGCCTGCGGGGCTAAGCGGCATATGCCGGTTCACGTCCTTATATAAAAGATAGCGGAAGGGTTCCGGCCCTCCGGCAACACAGGCTTGCGGGCAAAATGCGCGAAGCCACATAAAATCACCGGCTTCAACCTCAACCCAGTCCTTGTTCAGCAGATAGACAGCCTTGCCTTGCAGAACAAACAGTCCATGTTCCATCACATGCGTTTCGGCAAACGGGATAGATCCACCCGGGGCAAAATTGACGATATTCACATGCATGTCGAAACGCAGGTCAGCCGGATCAACAAAGCGCGACGTCGACCAGACACCATCGCAATCGGGCATCTCGGTTGGTGTAACTTCGGCGTCGCTGGTAACAAAGGCGGGGGGCGCGTCAATACCATCAACAGCAACATAGCGTTTGCGAATCCAGTGAAACAGCGCGTCGCTGCCTTCATCATTGGCCAGTGTCCAGCTTGCACCGGCCGGAATATAGGCATAACCGCCAACGCCTAGGGTATGCACGCTACCATCAATGGACAGATTGATGCTGCCTTGGGTGACGAACAGCACGCTTTGGGCGGTACTGTCAGGATCGGGGCTGGTGCTGCCACCTTTTGGTGAGACCTGCATCAGATAATGCGAAAATGTTTCGGAAAATCCGGTCATCGGGCGGGCCAGAACCCATGCGCGCGCCCGCTGCCAATGCGGCAGGAAACTGGTAACGATATCGCGCATGACCCCGCGCGGGATCACCGCATAGGCATCGGTGAAAACGGCGCGCCCCCCGGCAAATCCGCTTTGTGGAGGCAGGCCGCCCGGAGCAGGCGGGTAGCTGGCGGCATTATTGGGGGTGTTCGAAGGTGATTTTGCCATGGTTGTGCCTTTCGGCGGTTCGTTCAAAACGCGTTACCATAGCACAGCGCGGGGACCAGTTGAAATATCATCATAATAGGGTGATCATAATCGGGTCATCATAATTGGGTCATCATAACCGGGTCATCATAATTGGGTCATCATAATCGGGAAAAAATTGTAATCTGAAAGCTCTTGATTAAAAAGCGCGGCGGTGACATAAAACCAGCACCTCAAACGTGCGGCCGTGGCGGAATTGGTAGACGCGCAGCGTTGAGGTCGCTGTGGGCTAACCCCCGTGGAAGTTCGAGTCTTCTCGGCCGCACCATCACCTTCCGAAAAACCCCCGGAATACCTTGCGTTTCATCCGCTGTGTGAATGGCGGGGTTACATTTGGTGATACAAATGTCCAAGTTCCGGGCACCTTATCTGGTGCGCAAACGCGGTATCTTTTACCTGCAAAAACGTATTCCCCAGCAACTCACAGGCCACTATGGGCGCACCTTTGTCCGCAAGTCGTTGCGCACAACGGACAGGCTAGAGGCATCGAAGCTGGCCTCCCAGCTGGTTCGTGGCTTGGAGCGTGAATGGAACGAATTACTGTTCTCCGTGTCGGCAACAGGCAGCGTGTACGATTTGTTGCACTACAAGCCCATTGCGCTGCCGACATTGTCTGAAGCCCGAAAAACGTACTGCGAGATGAAGGGGAGGGCCGACGACAGGCGGTTGAGCCTCCCCATTTGAACTGGTCCAGCGCTATGTTTAGGAAACGGAGGACCGATAATGATGAACAAACGACCGAAGCCGGAAGAGATTATCACGAAGTTGAGGCAAGTTGAGGTGTTGATGGGGCAAGGTATGGCCCGT
>CALLKZ010000115.1:0-3353 GCA_938082345.1 uncultured Alphaproteobacteria bacterium | reverse complement strand
CGTTATTTCCTAAATAAACCACTGCCGAACCAGATTTTTCTCAGCGATCAGGAGTTTGCGAATGAACCGGGTGATGCCGATGCGGCTATTGGCCGGACGCTTGCTTGATCTGGCTTTTGTCCTGTTCGGTGTATCTGTCATTGTTTTCATGATGATCCGCATGATCCCGGGAGACGCCGTTGCGATCATGCTGGGGGCCAATACCGAAATTACGCCTGAGCGCATTGCCGAACTGGAGAGCCGGATCGGTCTGGACAAGCCAATATTGACGCAATATTTTAGCTGGATTGGCGGCGTTTTGCGCGGCGATCTTGGCACGTCGCTGTGGACAGGTCGGCCCGTTGCCGAAGAAATTGGTGCCAATATCTGGCCGACTTTAGAGTTAACCTTTCTGTCTGTTCTGGTTGGGGCAGGATGCGCCATTCCGATCGGGTGTTTCATGGCAGAAGCACGCGGGAAAACTGCCGAAATACTGGTTCGCATCGGCGCCATTGCTGGCCTTACAATCCCCTCATTCTGGCTGGGTATTGTATCGCTATTTCTGGTGGCGCGTTTTATGCCCGGCGCGGCTTCATTGGGCTATGTTCCTTTCAGCGAGGATCCGATTGGTAATCTGCAAAGGATGATCCTACCTGTTTTTGCACTTAGTCTGCCGATGCTTGCGAATCTGTCGCGCCTTGTGCGGTCGGCCATGCTGGATGCGATGGGTCAGGATTATATTCGTACGGCAAAATCCAAAGGCGCCAGCCGGTGGCGCGTGGTCTATTTGCACGCGCTTAGAAACGCGCTCATTCCCTTCATTACATCGGTTGGATTTGCTACCGGATATTTGCTGGGTGGGGCCATTGTTATCGAGCAGGTTTTTGCCATTCCCGGGCTTGGTCAGCTGGTTCTAGGTGCCATTTCCGAGCGCAATTATCCCCTGATCCAAAGCGCAATTCTGGTTCTTACTTTCAGCTTCGTATTTGTGAATTTCCTCGTGGATATTCTTTACTCACTTATTGACCCCCGTGTTGTTCAACGATGATAGAGACACTCAAAGGCGACAAACTGCTGTCATTTGCGTTGATATTTGTAATCCTTCAACTGGCATTGGCAGTGTTTGCGCCGGTTATCGCTGGCGATCCTTTTGAGCAAGTGATTATGGCGCGGATGCAGGGTCCATCCTTTGCTCATTTTCTGGGAACCGATCAGCTGGGGCGTGATGTTTTTGCGCGGATTCTCTTTGGCTATCGCACCTCGCTTATCACCTGCGGTATTGCCGTTCTTATGGCGCTTATGATTGGCGGTACTCTTGGCATGATGGCGGCGTATTATCGCGGATGGTTTGACCGGATCATCATGCGGGTGATGGATATTCTTTTTGCCTTTCCCATCATTCTTCTGGCGATTGGAATCATTGCGGTTCTGGGACCTAACGCGCTGAGTGCCTCCATCGCCATTGCCGTCGTTTATGTGCCCATTTTTGCCCGCTTATTGCGGGGGCCGTCACTGGTCATCTGTGAGAGCGAGTATATCAGGGGGGCGCACGCCATCGGCGCATCAGACGCGCGCATAGTTTTCATGCATTTGCTGCCGAATCTGGCCTCGGTAATCCTGGTGCAGACCAGCCTGCTTTTATCCGCGGCCATTCTGGTTGAGGCGTCGTTATCCTTCCTTGGTCTAGGCTCGCAGCCGCCAACCCCTTCTTTGGGGCTGATGCTGTCAGAGGGACGAAATTTTCTGCTGCTGAACCCTTGGCCGGCGGTGTTTTCAGGCTTTGCAATTCTGTTTCTGTCTTTTGGGTTTAACCTGCTGGGGGACGGGTTGCGCGACACGCTGGACCCGCGTCTTTTGAAAAATACCGACAGGCGAAATTCGGCGCAGGCTTAATTTGACGCAGGCTTAATTTGGCGCCAGTCAAACTCACGCAGGGCCAAACTCACGCAGGGTCAAACTCACGCAGGGCTTCGCGCAAATTCTCATTGCATCTCGCCAACACTGCCTTGGCATCGGCTGCGGTTTTTGCACCCGCAACCATCAGAATCGCTTCTTTTACGCCGCCATCGGCAGCTTTCAGTTTGGCGGCGGCGATATCGCGCTCGCAGCCAGCAATATCCATCACGATGTTTTCCGCCCGCTCAAACAGCTTGGTATTATTTGCAATCACATTCACCATCAGCCCGTCCATAACGTGACCAAGCAGCACCCCCATAAGGGACGACATCATGTTAAGCGCTATTTTTTGCGACGTGCCCGCACCAAGTCGGGTTGAGCCTGCAATGGCTTCGGGTGCTGTCGGAAGAAAAATGGGGATATCCGACCCGGTGAGAAGTTTTGTTTGGGGATTATTCGCCATCCCGATGGTTGTAGCCCCTCGCTTGCGGGCAATGTCCATGATCGTAACAGGATAGGTGGTGTTGCCGCTGGCCGCCAGACAAATCACACAATCGCCGGATGCGATGATTTCTGCATCGGCAATTGCGGCCTCTGCATTGTCTTCGGCATGTCCTTTTGGGCGTGACATATCCGCTAGTCCGCCTGCGCGCAGGATTTTGATTTGCTGAATTGGCACGCCAAATGTCGGCGTAATTTCCAGCCCGTCCGCCATGCCCTGCAATCCGGAACTTCCGGCCGCCGCATATACCAGTTTATTTCCATTGCGAATTGCCGACGCCATGGCCTCAGCGCCCCGACAAATTTCAGCTGTAGCGGCGCCAACCGATTGCGCCGCCTCAACCTGACTATCATGAAAAATCTTCAGTATGTCCGTAGCAGCAAGCTTATCCAGCCCGCCCGCAGCAGGGTGCTTTGTCTCTGTAGTAGGCCTAACCATGTCATTCCCATCTTGCGAAGCCTTAGGGCCCATCTTGCGAAGCCTTGAGGTAGTGATTTTCCGCGCTCTTAGATACCAACTAAATACCATTAGCCGTTTATGTAAACAATGAATCCTTTTAAGGTTTGAAATGGTATTGTATAGGATAATCGGAACGATCAGAATTTCGGCACTGGTTTTCGGTATCGGCGAGACGTTATTATTCTGAATAGGCCCAAATATCATTAAAGAGGCCCGAATATCACAAACGGAGAGGACCACCGGTGAAACGCGAAGAGTTTTTTGCTCCGGACACATGGCTTTCAGATACCGGGGGGCCGCGGTACATCCAGCTCAAGCGCCGCATTGAGAGTGCCATCGAGAGCCAGCAATTACCGCCGGGCGCACCGCTTCCTGCTGAAAGAGAGCTTGCCAAATTAACCGGATTATCGCGGGTCACAATCCGCAAGGCAGTTGCCCCTTTGGTGGAATCAGGGCTGATTGAGCAACGCCAAGGTTCGGGAACAACGGTTGCCGCCCCATTGCTGCGTGTCGAGCA
>CALLKZ010000114.1:0-18525 GCA_938082345.1 uncultured Alphaproteobacteria bacterium | reverse complement strand
CCGGCGGCCTTGGTGGAATGCCCGGCGGAATGGGAGGCGGCGGTCTTCCCGGCCTCGGTGGTGGAGGTCTCGGTGGGGGGAGTTTTCCCGGTCTCGGCGGTCCATCTTCAAAGAAACCGGACGGAAAAGATAAATAGAGCGAAATAACCAATCAATCTGTAATGGCAATCTGTAACGGCAACCCGAAACGGAATGTCCGATGAAAACGTAGGGCACCCAGCGCAGACATAAATCTTGTGAAAGGAACTTAAACTCATGGCTTTGAAAATCAGACTTGCCCGCGGAGGTGCTAAAAAGCGCCCCTTCTACCGGATTGTTGTTGCTGAGGCATCATCCCCACGCGATGGTCGTTATGTGGAACGTGTCGGCACCTACAACCCGATGGTTCCTAAGGACCATGAACAGCGCATGACGCTCAATGCAGAGCGCATTAATTATTGGGTCGGTCAGGGCGCACAGCCAACTGAGCGGGTTCATAAAATGCTGGCAGCTGCTGGGCTGGTCCCTGCTCCTGTTCTTCGTGATCAGCCAAAGAAATCAGCCCCGGGCAAAAAGCGTGCTGAGCGTGAAGCTGCCGCTGCCGAAGCCGCCGCTGCTGCCGCTGAAACTGCTGCCGCCGATGCTGCTGCCGCCGAGGAGGCCGCTGCTGAAGCCGCCGCTGCTCCGGCTGAAGAGGTTGCAGAAGAAACTGTTGCAGAAGAAGCGCCGGCGGAAGCCGTTGTTGAAGAGGCACCGGCCGAAGCTGCTGCTGCTGAAGAAGCACCGGCAGAAGAAGCACCGGCAGAAGAAGCATCAGACGAAAAAGCATGACCACCAGCCGATTATCAATCGGTGCAATTGCCAGTGCGCATGGAGTGAAGGGTCAGTTCAAAGTCAAACCCTTCACCGCAAACCCGCGTGACATAGCAACCTATGGGCCTGTTTATATTGGGGGTCGGCAGATCGGTCTGGTGATTCGCGGAACCACTGCAAACGGCATGGTGATTGTGGCGGCGGACGAAGTTACCAGCCGTGAGGAGGCCGAAGCTCTTCGCGGGCAAACTCTTGAGGTTGACCGCAACGCGCTGCCGGAATCGGATGATGATGAGGTTTATCACGCTGATTTGATTGGGGTGCAGGCAGAAACCGAAGACGGAACAGCGCTTGGCCGAATCATTGCAATCCATGATTTTGGCGGCGGTGAAATCGTTGAGGTAAAACCGGCCTCTGGACCAACATTAATGCTGCCCTTTGCAGCAAATTTTGTTGTGACAATCGATTTGGAAGCAAGACGGGCCATACTGGCCCCGCCTGATGGATTGCTGGATGATGCAGATGTTTCAAGTGATTCTGGTGAACCCAGTAACGATTCAGGCAGTAAATAGCTCTAAAATTGACCAAAATCGGTTCAATTATGTGGCAAAATAGAAACGAGGGGATGATGGGAGCGCCAGCTTGGCAAGCAACGGTTCTAACACTGTTTCCGGAGATGTTTCCAGGACCGCTTGGGGCATCGCTTGCTGGCAAATCGCTAAAGGATGGCATTTGGGGGCTGAAAACGCTGGACATTCGGCAGTTTGCAAGCGATAAGCACCGGACCGTTGATGATGTGCCCCTTGGGGGCGGCGTTGGCATGGTGTTAAAGCCCGATGTAGTGGGTGCAGCACTTGCTGATGTCAGTGACGCTCCGGGCCCGCGGATTTATATGACGCCGCGAGGCAGGCCACTGGATCAGGCACTGGTTCGCGACCTTGCCAAACACAAGGGCGCGGTGTTTCTGTGTGGACGGTATGAGGGGGTTGATCAACGCGTGATTGACACCGCCGATATGATGGAAGTCAGCATCGGTGATTATATTTTGTCGGGCGGAGAAATGGCCGCTTTGACAGTGATAGACGCAGTGGTGCGGCTGCTTCCGGGGGTTATCGGAAAAGAAGCCAGTCATCGCGAAGAAAGTTTTGAGACTGGATTGCTTGAGCCGTCGCTCTATACGCACCCTCGGAACTGGAATGGAATTCAGGCGCCGGATATTCTGGCGTCAGGCCACCACCAGCAGATTGCCGATTGGCGGCAGGCGGAGGCTGAACGGGAAACGCAATCGCGGCGCCCGGATTTGTGGCAGCGGTACCTTGAACGCCGTCTGCCCAAGACAGATTAACGTTAGGCGGGCATATTCCTGATCGCCAAGATCAGGCCCCCGTAGTAGATGAAGGAAACAAGGCGATGAACATCGTTGACCGCATTGGCCAAAAGCAAATGGAAAAGTCGCTGGCGCAGCGCACCCTCCCAGAATTTGCCCCCGGGGATACTGTCCGTGTGGACGTGAAAGTTGTCGAAGGCACGCGTGAGCGTATTCAGGCATTCGAAGGTGTTTGTATCGCCCGCAAGAACGACGGTGTCAGCTCGTCCTTTACCGTTCGCAAGCTTTCATACGGTGAAGGTGTTGAGCGTGTGTTTCCCCTTTATGCACCTCAGGTTGCCGGGGTAACCGTTGTTCGCCGTGGCCGTGTGCGCCGCGCCAAGCTATACTATCTTCGTGGCCGTACAGGCAAAGCAGCTCGTATTGCTGAAAAAACAATATCCCGCGAGGCTTCTTCCTCCTGACGGCACTGCCCGGCTAGGAAAATCCCTCGCCGGCAGACCCCTTGGAGGAAATAATGTCGGCACCAAAGACGCTTTTTGATAAAATCTGGGATGCGCATGTTGTGCATCGGCAGGATGACGGCACCTGTCTGATATATATCGACAGGCATCTCGTCCATGAGGTGACCAGTCCGCAAGCTTTTGAGGGGTTGCGCCTTAGCAACCGCGATGTTCGCTCGCCGAACCGCACGCTTGCCGTTGCTGACCACAATGTCCCGACAACCGACCGTTCCGAGGGCATTGCCGATGATGAATCGCGGATTCAGATTGAAGCGCTAGCAAAAAACGCCGCCGATTTTGGGGTTCCCTATTTCGCCATGGAAGATGTCCGTCAGGGTATTGTTCATGTGATTGGCCCAGAGCAGGGCTTTACCCAGCCCGGAATGACTATTGTTTGCGGTGATTCGCACACGGCAACGCACGGCGCTTTTGGCGCACTTGCCTTTGGCATTGGAACATCGGAAGTCGAACATGTTCTCGCCACCCAGACCCTGATTCAAACGCCTGCTAAAAATATGCGGATTACCGTCGATGGTGACCTGATGGCAGGCGTAACAGCAAAGGATGTGATTCTTGCGATTATTGGCAAGATTGGCACCGCTGGCGGAACTGGCCATGTGATTGAATTTGCCGGATCAGTCATTCGTAACTTCTCGATGGAAGGCCGAATGACGATTTGCAACATGGCGATTGAGGCAGGCGCACGTGCGGGAATGATTGCTCCCGACGAAAAAACCTTCGCCTATCTGCAAGACCGCCCAATGGCCCCGAAGGGTGATAATTGGGAAAAGGCTGTTGCCTACTGGCAAACGCTGCCGTCGGATGATGATGCCAAATACGATATCGAAGTTAAGCTGGCCGCCGCTGATATTGAGCCAACCGTTACATGGGGCACATCGCCCGAAGATACGTTGGCAATCACTGGTAATGTTCCTGATCCACAAAAGGAAAAGGACGAGCTGAAACGGGCCAAGATGGAGCGCGCCATTGAATATATGGGGCTGAAGCCGGGTCAGAAGCTGACCGATGTTAAAATCGATACAGTGTTCATCGGATCATGCACCAACAGCCGTATCGAAGATTTGCGGGCCGCGGCCGGCGTGGCGTCTGGGCATAAGGTTGCCGATGGTGTTCGGGCATTGGTGGTGCCAGGGTCCGGCTTGGTAAAAGAGCAGGCTGAGGCCGAAGGTCTTGATCAGGTGTTTTCTGCTGCTGGATTTGAGTGGCGCGAGCCGGGATGCTCAATGTGTCTGGCGATGAATGCGGACAAACTTGCCGAGGGTGAGCGATGCGCTTCGACCTCTAACCGCAATTTTGAAGGGCGGCAGGGACGCGGCGGGCGCACCCATCTGGTCAGCCCGGAAATGGCAGCTGCTGCTGCGATCACCGGATATCTGGCCGATATCCGCGAATTTCAAAACTAGCGTCTGGGAGGCTGAAAGATGCAAAAATTTGATGAGCTGACCGGCGTTGCAGCGCCTTTGAATATCCTGAACATCGACACCGACATGATTGTCCCAAAACAGTTCCTGAAAACCATCAAGCGTTCTGGACTGGGTGCCAATCTGTTTGATGAGATGCGCTTCACCGTAGATGGGGATGAGGTTCCGGATTTTATTCTGAACCGTGAGCCTTATCGCAACGCAGAAATCATCGTGGCTGGCGATAATTTTGGCTGTGGTTCCAGCCGTGAACATGCGCCCTGGGCGTTACTGGATTTCGGAGTCCGCTGTGTTATTTCAACCAGCTTCGCCGATATTTTCTTCAATAACTGCTTTAAGAACGGAATTTTGCCGATCATGGTGTCTGCTGATGAGCGCGACGCGCTGATGGCCGACGCGCAAGATAGCGAAAATCCAGAACTGTCGATTGATCTGAAGACGCAGACAATCCGCCGTCCAAATGGTGTGGAAATCAGTTTTGAGGTCGATCAATTCCGCAAGAAATGTCTTCTTGAAGGATTGGATGATATTGGCCTGACGATGGAAAAAGCCGGTTCGATTGATAGTTTTGAGGAGTCACGCGCAACCGAACAACCTTGGCTGTAGCTCCTTAAAGAAGACGCTCAGTACGCAAGATACTCATTATAGAAGATGGGGGCTAAAAAAATGGCGTCAAACCGCAAAATCATGGTGTTGCCGGGAGATGGTATCGGCACCGAAATTATGCAGGCCAATATGCGAGTTATGGACTGGCTGGCCAAACACCGCTCGCTGGATTTCGACATGTCGGAAAGTCTGGTTGGCGGAGCGTCTTATGATGTGCATGGAACGCCGCTGACCGACGAGACGCTGGCCGATGCAATCGCTTCGGACGCGGTGCTGTTCGGTGCTGTTGGCGGGCCGCAATATGATGATCTTGCCTTTGATCTGAAGCCTGAGCGCGGGTTGCTGCAACTTCGCAAAGAGATGGATCTGTTTGCCAATCTGCGTCCGGCAATTGTGTTTCCAGCGCTGGTTGATGCCTCGACGCTAAAGCCGGAAATTGTCTCGGGACTGGATATCATGATCCTCCGCGAGCTGTGCGGTGGGTCCTATTTTGCCGAACCCCGCGGGATTGATGATCTTGGCGACGGAACGAAGCGTGGCTATGATACCAACGCCTATACAACCCCTGAAATTCAGCGGATTGGCCGCGTTGGAATGGACCTTGCGCGCAAACGCGATGGCAGGCTGATGTCGGTCGAAAAGGCCAATGTCATGCATTCGGGCGTGCTGTGGCGTGAAGTTATGACAGAGCTTCACGCAGCCGAGGGCAGCGGTGTTGAGCTTGGCCACATGTACGCTGACAATTGTGCAATGCAACTGGTCCGCAATCCGAAACAGTTTGACGTTATTGTAACCGACAATTTATTTGGTGATTTGCTATCTGATTGTGCTGCTATGCTGACAGGATCGCTTGGCATGTTGCCATCGGCGTCGCTTGGTGCCCCCGAAGCAGAAACCGGACTGCCAAAGGCTATGTATGAGCCGGTGCATGGCTCGGCGCCTGATATTGCGGGACAGGGTATTGCCAACCCGCTGGCACAATTCCTCAGTTTTGCAATGATGTTGCGCTATAGTTTTGATCAGGGCGCTGAGGCTGATTTGCTGGAAGCGGCGGTGAACGAAGCGTTGAAAACAACGCGGACGGGGGACATCATGACGCCCGGTTGCACCCAGACCGGCACCGATGGCATGACCCAAGCTGTATTGAATGCCATGGATAAAATGGCCCGATAAGCTAGCCCGATAAGCTAGCCCGATAAGCTGGCCCGATAAGCTGGCCCGATAAGGTGGGATGGCCCGATAAGACGGGCTAATAACGGGGCCTGTTAAAGGACCCAAATAACCGATTCCGATAAAGATCAAATTCTATTGTACGGTTCGCAAAGAGGAAAAAATGGGATACCGAGTTGCTGTTGTAGGCGCCACAGGTGCTGTTGGACGCGAAATGCTGCAAACCCTTGCCGAGCGTAATTTTCCGGCGGACAAGGTTTATGCGCTGGCATCATCGCGTTCGGTCGGGCGTGAATTATCATATGGCGAAGACGAAATTTTGACTGTCGCAGCACTTGAAAAATTTAACTTCAAGGATGCCGATATTGCGCTGTTTTCAGCTGGCGGGGACACATCCAAGAAATTCGCGCCGATCTCGGGTGACGCAGGGTGCCTTGTCATTGATAATTCATCGGCCTTTCGCATGGATGATGACGTGCCGTTGATCGTGCCGGAAGTGAATGCCGATGCGATCGATGCGGCACTGAAAACCAATAACGGCCGCAACATCATTGCCAATCCGAATTGTTCAACTGCCCAATTGGTTGTTGCCTTAAAGCCGCTGCACGATGCTTTTCGGGTGCAGCGCGTTGTTGTGTCAACCTATCAGGCGGTGTCTGGTGCGGGTAAGCCGGGCATGGATGAGCTGTTTAATCAGACGCGCGGAATTTTTGTGAATGACGCGGTGCGCACCGAGGTTTTTACTAAGCAGATCGCTTTTAACGCCATTCCGCATATCGATGAATTCCTTGATGATGGCTTTACCAAGGAAGAGTGGAAAATGACGGTTGAGACAAAGAAAATTCTTGATCCGTCGATTGAGCTTGTCGCGCAATGTGTTCGTATTCCGGTATTTATTGGCCATAGTGAAGCCGTATTTATCGAAACCGAAAAGCCGATTTCAGAAGACGCAACGCGTAAACTACTTCGCGCTGCGCCGGGCATTACTGTGATTGATCACCGCGCGAATGAAGGTTATGTCACACCGCATGAATCTGCCGGTGAAGATGCGGTCTTCATCAGCCGAATCCGCAAAGATCCGACGGTTAAAAACGGCATGGTGTTTTGGTGTGTGTCGGATAATTTGCGAAAAGGTGCAGCCTTGAATTCGGTGCAGATCGCCGAGCTTGTTGTCGAACGCGGCCTATCAGGTCGCTAAAGCCGAGATTAAGGGCGAATTGCGCCTCATTTCTGGATCAGATGCAGATTTTCTAGCAGCGCCAGATCACGGGTGGTCGGGCTGGCGGCAATGACGCTTTGCGCCTGTTTACTGGCGCGCACAAAGGCATCCGCCAGCCCCATCCCGCTGCATAAATGCCCACTCAACAAGGCGGTTAAAAGATCACCACCCCCTGCCACATTATGCGAGGTTTTCGGATCTGATCGCCGGACCGGCTGCCATACTGCATCCCCTTGGCGCGGTGTCAGCAAATCACCAACCTCGATATGGCTGCTGATGCCTGTTGTCACAACGGCTTGCAGTTGGGTTTTCGCGAGCAATTCGCGCGCCGCCGCATTGGCGGTCTCACGGTCATTGACTTCAGTGTTTGTCAGATAGCCGAGTTCAAATTGATTTGGCGTTATAATATCGGCAACAGGAACCAGCTGATTGGCGATTGCAGTGGCAAGATCCGGTGTCACATAGAGCCGCCCAGCATCCCCCAGAACAGGATCAAGAACATATACTTTTGGGGACGGGTTAAATTCATTATTTATTGCCTCTGTCGGTAGTAACGTCGCCCGCCATTTTGCGATTAGCTGGGAAATGGCGTCGACCTGCCCGGCATTGCCAAGATATCCGGTGATAATGCCGTCCAGATGTTCAAATCCAACCAGCGTTTCAATTCCACCAAGAATTTCGGCGAACATTTGCGGCGCCATTGCTCCGCCAGCCCGCGTTCCATACCCGGGATGCGCCGCTAAGGCAACGGTATCAACCAGCAATGGCCGATGGCCCAGCGCAATCAAGGCTGGCCCGGCAACTGAATTTCCAACAAAACCCGCGGCAACCGCAGACTGGATCGATAACAAATTTCTCATGCGGCTGATTAGTCGCCAAAAATAGTATCTGACGCAAATGAATTCTTCACGCCTAACTTTTTGCCAAGTTTTTAACATAAATTCCAAGTCGAAGCAGCTTTGACATTGACTAACATTAACCATACATTCAGTTAGACTATTTTCAGGCCGCACCTAGGGATCATCCTAGGCATCATAGGAAAAATTTCAGGATGGCAAAGCCACGCCCATTGTCGCCGCATCTACAGGTTTATCGCCCGCAGTTGACGTCGGTTATGTCTATTATGCACCGGGCAACGGGGATTGTGCTCGCGACGGGAACGGTGTTGCTGGCCGCATGGCTGGTCGCGCTGGCCTATGGTCCGGACAGTTTTTCTTTCGTTTCAGCATTGTTAAATCATCCCTTGGGGCAATTTGTCCTATTCGGTTACTCCGCCGCTTTGATCTATCATGCCTTGAATGGCATCAGGCATTTGGGTTGGGATATCGGACTGGGGTTAAGCCTTCCGGCTTTATATCGCAATGGCCAGGCTGTTTTGATCATGACGGTGGTGTTGACAGCAGCGCTATGGTCGGTGACCTGGATGCTATAGGCTCCGATTTCTGGCCCCCGGTTTCGGGTAACGAATTCGAAGGTTTTTAAAAAGGACGCAAGCATGGCTGACTATCCTGCGGGCATTACACACCGCAAGCGCATTTCAGGCATCTCCCACTGGCGGTGGCAGCGGTATAGTGCCGTTGTCGTTTTTGTGTTGATGACTTATTTCGTGGTGATGCTTGCCAGTCTTGGTGGGCTTGACTATGTGGACGCGACTTTGTTTGTCAGCGCTCCGGTGAATGCGGTCGCGCTAACGGTTCTGGTTCTGGTTGGTCTTTGGCACGCGATGCTGGGAGTGCAAACTGTGATTGAAGACTATGTCTCAGTCTCCGGGGGACGACACGCTGTTTTGAACGCGGTGCGTTTATTGATTGGTGGTGTTGGTCTCGCCATGTTGTGGGCAATGACGCGAATCGTTCTTTAGGAATGGCCGCATAGCCAAAAATACCGTGTCCAGAACTTCGGACCCATTTTAGGTGTGACGTTTATTATTTGTGAAGTATTAGGTGTATTGAACACTGGAAAGGCGGACAGATGTCGGCTTACGAAATTACCGACCATCACTATGATGTTGTCGTTGTTGGTGCCGGCGGGGCTGGCCTTCGCGCTACGCTTGGTATGGCGGCGGCTGGTCTGAAAACGGCCTGCATCACCAAGGTTTTTCCAACGCGTTCACACACCGTTGCCGCCCAAGGCGGTATTGGCGCCGCGCTCAATAACATGGGTGAAGGCGATAACTGGCAGTATCATATGTATGACACGGTCAAGGGCTCGGACTGGCTGGGTGATCAGGATGCGATTGAATATATGTGTCGTAACGCTATCCCCTCGGTGATTGAGCTGGAGAATTACGGCGTGCCGTTTTCGCGAACCGAAGAAGGCAAGATTTATCAGCGCCCGTTTGGCGGTCACACATTGGATTATGGTAAATCAATGGCGCGCCGTGCCTGCGCTGCGGCGGATCGCACGGGACATGCCATTCTGCACACGCTCTACCAGCAATGCCTCAAGCATCAGGCGCATTTTCATATTGAGTATTTTGCGCTCGATTTGCTGATGACCGATGAAGGTGAATGTGCCGGCATTATTGCGCTGTGCATGGAAGATGGAACGCTGCACCGTTTCTGGGGCCAGCAAACTGTGCTGGCAACGGGTGGATATGGCCGCGTTTATTTCTCGTGTACATCGGCGCATACCTGCACCGGTGATGGCAATGCCATGGTGCTTCGTGCTGGCCTGCCGCTGCAGGATATGGAATTTGTCCAGTTTCATCCGACCGGCGTTTATGGCGCTGGAGTTCTGATTACCGAAGGTGCGCGCGGCGAAGGCGGATATCTGACAAATTCAGAAGGTGAGCGGTTTATGGAGCGTTTTGCCCCGACCGCCAAGGATCTGGCCAGCCGTGATGTTGTTAGTCGCGCGATGACCATCGAAATTAATGAAGGACGCGGAGTTGGCCCTAACAAGGATCATATCATGCTGCATCTTGAGCATATTGATCCTGAAACGCTGCATAAACGTCTGCCGGGCATTACTGAAACGGCGCGTATTTTCTGCGGTGTTGATGTGACGCGTGAACCTATTCCCGTGTTACCGACCGTACATTACAACATGGGCGGTATTCCAACCAACTATCATGGCGAGGTTGTGACGGCTGAAAAGGGAAATGAAAATAATCCTGTGCAAGGATTGATGGCGATTGGCGAGGCGGCTTGCGTTTCCGTCCATGGGGCCAACCGTCTCGGCACAAACTCGCTTCTCGACATTGTTGTCTTTGGGCGTGCGGCGGCACACCGCGCTGTTGAAACTGTTACCCCGAACGGGACTGCACGGACCGCACCGCAGGCTGCAACTGATAAAGCCATTGAACGTTTTGACCGGATGCGCCATACGACCGGCAATATCTCGGCGGCGTCGATCCGCATGGATATGCAGAATGTGATGCAGCGTCATGCAGCGGTTTTTCGGTCTACTGAAACTCTGAGTGAGGGCGTTCAGAATATGGATCAGGTTGCGGCGCAAATGGGCAATATTGAAATTAAGGATCGCTCTTTGATCTGGAATACCGATCTTATCGAAGCTCTTGAGTTGGAAAATCTGGTTGGTCAGGCTCTTGTTACCATCCGCTCGGCCGACCAACGTCAAGAATCACGCGGTGCCCATGCCCATGAAAACTGGCCTGATCGTGATGATGAAAACTGGATGAAGCACACCATGATGTGGCTTGATGAAAATAACAAATCCACAGTCGGTTACCGGGATGTGGTAATGAATACGCTGAGCAACGATGTGGCGCCAATTCCGCCGGCCCCACGGGTTTATTAAGAACCGCAATAGCAATAAAGGTAATCAGAGCCGATGGCTGAGTTCACACTGCCCGCCAATTCAAAAATCACCAAGGGTGATAGCTACACGGCACCTGAAGGCGCCTCGAACGTTCGTGTTTTTCAGATTTATCGCTGGTCACCTGACGATGACGCCAACCCTCGGATTGACAGTTTTGAAGTTGATCTTGATACGTGCGGACCGATGGTTCTGGATGCGCTTATCAAAATTAAGGGTGAACAGGATAGCAGCCTGACCTTTCGCCGGTCATGCCGTGAGGGTATTTGCGGATCATGTTCGATGAATATCGATGGCACCAACACGCTGGCTTGCCTGAAGAGTATTGATGAAGTTGTCGGTGATGTGAAAATTTTTCCGCTACCGCATATGCCGGTGGTAAAGGATTTGGTTCCTGACCTCAGCAATGCGTACCGCCAGCTTGCCTCTATTGAGCCATGGCTGAAGACCAAAACCGATGCTCCCGAAGGCGAAGAACGCCGACAGTCACCCGAACAGCGGGTTGAGCTTGACGGATTGTGGGAATGTGTTCTGTGTTTCAGTTGTTCGACAGCCTGTCCCAGCTATTGGTGGAACAGTGATGAATATCTGGGTCCGGCGGTGTTGCTGCAGGCCTATCGCTGGGTTGCGGACAGCCGCGATGAAAGCAAGTCCGAGCGCCTTGACGCGCTGGATGATACGTTTGCGTTATATCGCTGTCATACCATCATGAATTGTGCGAAAACATGCCCTAAGGGGCTGAATCCTGGCAAGGCTATTGCCAGTATCAAAAGCGAGTTGGCGCAACGTTGATCCTTTGAAAAAATGACCAAAATTCTGGCAAATGTCTGATCCTACCCCTGCCGATGTTGGTGCTTTGGGAACCGATACAGCGGTTACATCCGTTGTTGCCATGCTGGATTTGCGGATTAAATCCGGTGACCTTCGCCATGATCCGGCGCAACATAGTGTCGCGCTTGCTCTCGATCAGGTTGTTGAAAATCTTGTCACTACTCCCAAACGCTCCCTTTTGGCGCGCCTAAAAGGGCCGGCTCCGGTGCCGCGCGGTCTCTATATTCATGGTGGGGTTGGTCGCGGCAAGACCATGCTGATGGATATGTTCCATAGCTGCCTGTGCGCAAGAAGTTTAACCACAAAAAACGCTGCTTCAAAAATTTTAAGCGGCGGCCAGTTCAGACTGCATTTTCATGATTTCATGGTGCTGGCTCAAGATCTGATTCACAACGCCCGTGAAGCTGGCAAGGATGATGCGGTCGAAAGTGCGGCCGAGGAGCTCGCTAAACGGGGCCGCGTTATGTGTTTTGATGAAATGGAAGTTCGCGATATTGCCGATGCGATGATTCTCCAGCGGCTTTTTACCAGCCTGTTCAATCGCGGTATTGTGGTGATCGCAACCTCGAACCGTCATGCTGATGATCTCTATAAAAACGGGCTTCATCGGGACCGGTTTTTACCTTTTATAGAGGTATTGAAATCACGGTGCCAGATGATGGCAATCGCGGCAGGCCAGGATTGGCGTGCGGAAATGCTTGCCGATTTACCGTCATGGTATTGTCCGGCGGATGCGGCCGCCAGGCAGGCGCTTAATGACGTATTTGCGCGATTGTCAGCAGATGCGGCTGTTGGCGAAGATACGGTCCGTGTTGCATCACGCGAAATTGTTTTCGAATCCGTTGCCGGAGATGTGGCGCGGGCAGATTTTTCAACCTTGTGTGAAACGCCGCTTGGTGCGCGCGATTTTCTAGCGATTGCTGGCCGGTTTGCTGGGCTGATTGTCGATAATGTACCCGCCTTTAGTGATACCTCCGAAGCGTCGGCCCGCCGGTTCATGTGGCTTGTTGATGCGCTTTATGACCGCCAGCGTTTTTTGATTGCCTCAGCCGAAACCGATATTGCCAATCTTTATGATGGCCATCTTTTTGCTTTTGAATTTGACCGGACAAAGTCACGGCTGGGTGAAATGACCCGCCGATACGGGTAACACCGCCATCGCCTGACTAGTCCCGGCCCGACAATTTATTCTTCACCAAGCCCTGCATTATTGGGATTTAACTTGTTTAGAGCGCCAACATTCGGTAAACCGAAAACGTTAGTTCAAACCTTGGTATAAACGTTAGTTTAATCGAGCGCTTTCCGTCTTGGCGCCGCTATTCTTCGGATCCGATCTCAGGAAATAAATCTTATGGCCCGCAACAAAATTTCTCTCATTGGCGCCGGTAATATTGGCGGCACTCTTGCGCTTCTTGCCGGATTAAAGGAACTTGGCGATATTGTGCTTTTTGACATTGCCGAAGGCATTCCGCAGGGCAAGGCGCTCGATATAGCACAGGCCAGCCCGATCGAAGGGTTTAATGCCGATGTTAAGGGCGCAAATGATTATGCCGCTCTGGCGGATAGCGATGTTGTTATTGTAACGGCTGGGATTGCCCGCAAGCCGGGGATGAGCCGTGATGATCTTATCGGCATAAACACCAAGGTGATGCATCAGGTTGGCGCAGGCATCCGCGATAATTGCCCCGACGCTTTTGTGATTTGTATTACCAATCCGCTGGATGTCATGGTTGGCGTTCTGCAAAAGGCCTCAGGCCTTCCAACCAACCGTGTTGTTGGCATGGCTGGGGTTCTGGATTCAGCGCGGTTCCGTTATTTCCTAGCTGAGGAATTTGAAGTTTCTGTTGAAGATGTAACGGCCTTTGTTCTTGGCGGACATGGCGATACGATGGTGCCGCTGGTGCGGTATTCGACGGTTGCTGGTATTCCGGTTCCCGATTTGATTGCTATGGGATGGTCAACCGAGGCTAAGATTGCTGAAATTGTCCAGCGCACGCGCGACGGCGGAGCCGAGATAGTTGGCTTGCTGAAGACAGGGTCTGCCTTTTACGCACCGGCATCATCTGCAATCGAAATGGCTGAAGCTTTTATTCACGATAAAAAACGTGTTCTTCCGTGTGCCGCCTATGTGGAAGGCGCTTATGGTTTGGACGGGCTTTATGTTGGCGTACCGGTTGTTATCGGTTCCGGTGGTGTTGAGCGGATCGTCAATATTGCGCTGAATGCAGACGAGCAGGAGATGTTTGATAGCTCAGTCGCTGCGGTGCGCTCGTTAAATAAAATTGTGGAGTCGCTCACATAATCGTTTGAGTAAGTATCCGGGAAATTGCCGGTTTGATTTCTCGTATAGTCATGTTGTGTAGGTGAGGGTGGGGCGAAAGCCTGTATTGTTCGGGGGAATACATGAATATTCATGAGCATCAGGCCAAAACTCTGCTCGCGGGTTTTGGCGTTACTGTGCCGCGCGGAGAGGCTGCTTTTTCAGTTGATGAAGCTGTTGTCGCTGCGGAGAAACTTGGCGGACCTGTTTATGTTGTAAAGGCGCAGATTCACGCTGGTGGACGCGGCAAAGCCGGTGGGGTGAAAGTAGTTAAGTCGGTCGATGAGGTGCGCGATATTGCAACCGAACTTCTCGGCAAAACGCTGATCACGCATCAGACCGGCCCTCAAGGCCGTGAGGTGAAGCGCCTTTATGTTGAAGAAGGCTGCGACATTGGCGATGAGCTATATCTGTCGCTGCTGGTTGACCGGGCATCCAGCCGCATCACCATTATCGCCTCCAGCGAAGGGGGCATGGATATCGAAGAGGTTGCGGCCTCCCAGCCCGAAAAAATTCTCTCAGTCAGCATTGATCCTGCCACCGGATTGCAGGCGCATCATGCCCGCCGTCTTGCCGGTGTAATGGGACTTGGAGGATCGGCGGCAAAGCAACTGCCAAAGTTCCTGTCCGGCCTCTATGATGCTTTTTTGAAGCTTGACGCCAGTCTTATTGAAATCAACCCGTTGGTTGTTACCGGTGCTGGTGACCTGTTGGCCCTCGACGCGAAAATGAGTTTTGATGATAATGCCCTTTATCGTCACGCCGATGTGATGGCTCTTCGCGATCTTGGCGAAGAAGATCCTGCCGAGGTCCGCGCCAGCGAGTTTGACCTCAGCTATATCAAGCTGGACGGCAATATTGGCTGTATGGTTAATGGGGCCGGTCTGGCAATGGCGACGATGGATATCATCCAGCTTCGGGGCGGCTCACCTGCTAACTTTCTCGATGTGGGGGGTAGCGCAACAACCGAACGCGTTACTGAAGCGTTCAAAATCATCCTGTCTGACGATAATGTGAAGGGCATTCTGGTCAATATTTTTGGCGGAATCATGCGGTGTGACATCATTGCCGAAGGTGTGGTTAGCGCGGCCAGAACGCTGGGTCTGGACAAGCCGCTAGTTGTTCGCCTTGAAGGCACGAATGTTGACGAGGGCAAAAAGATCATGGCTGAAAGCGGCCTCGACATCATCACAGCAGATAATCTTGGCGATGCCGCTCGGAAAATTGTCGCCGCAACGTCGTGACGAAAGGAAGATCATGTCAGTTCTTGTAAATAGTGAGACAAGGGTCATCTGTCAGGGCTTTACCGGTGCTCAGGGAACATTCCATTCCGAACAGGCGATTGCTTATGGCACCAACATGGTTGGCGGTGTCACTCCGGGTAAGGGCGGGCAGACGCATCTGGATTTGCCGGTTTTTAATTCGGTTGTCGGCGCGATGCAAGAGACCAAGGCCAATGCCTCGGTTATCTATGTGCCGCCACCATTTGCCGCCGATTCCATTCTTGAGGCGGTCGATGCCGGAATGCCGCTGATCATCTGTATCACTGAGGGCATTCCTGTTCTGGATATGGTGCGGGTTAAGCGCGCGCTTGATGGCAGTGACAGCCGGTTGATCGGGCCTAATTGCCCGGGCATCATCACCCCGGGTGCGTGTAAAATCGGGATTATGCCCGGCCATATTCACACCCCCGGCAAGGTGGGTATTGTCTCACGCTCTGGAACCCTGACCTATGAAGCTGTTGCCCAGACCTCGGCTGTCGGGCTGGGGCAATCAACTTGCATCGGCATTGGCGGTGATCCAGTGAACGGTACTAACTTTATCGATTGTCTGGATATGTTCTTAAAAGATGAGCAGACCGAAGCCATCGTGATGATTGGTGAAATTGGCGGATCAGACGAAGAAGAGGCCGCCTCCTTTTATCAGGCGCAGGCCAATCGCAAACCGATTGCCGGATTTATTGCCGGCCAGACGGCGCCTCCGGGCCGCCGTATGGGTCATGCCGGGGCGATTGTCAGCGGTGGCAGCGGGGCGGCAACCGACAAGATTGCAGCAATGCAGGCCGCCGGGTTTGAAATGGCCGAATCACCTGCCGATATCGGCAATGCCATTGTGCGTGCGATTACTAAAACATAAATTTGGTAAAAGCAGATAATGTAGCGGGCAGATAATGTAGCGGGTTGAATATGATTGAGCACCGCCTAGACTAAAGAGCGTTAAACAGCAATCATCGACTGATCATTGAATTGACGATCACATGAATGGGTTTTTTTGATATGGACGACACCGCCCAAAGACCGCATCAGAACAATCAACCTGCTTCGCAAAGCGAACTTGATTTGACCTTCCTGTCGGCTTCAAACGCGACCTTCATTGCCGAAATGAATGCAGCATGGCGGAGTGATCCATTATCCGTTGATCCCCGCTGGGCGACCTATTTCGAACAGATGGACGCACTGGGTGATATCGCTGCCGATGGTGAGAGTCTGCCAAGCTGGGCGCGCGATACAAGCCGTATTGTTGGTGCAACCGACCCTGAAAATTCGGTTAAAGCGGTTGCTGCCGGACATGTTGCCGGACGGAAAATTAACGCCGGAGACATGCGGGCAGCGACGTTGGATTCGTTGCGCGCTGTGATGTTGATTCGGGCGTATCGTATCCGCGGCCATTTACTGGCGAACCTTGATCCTCTATCGCTTGAAGACAAGCCGCTGCACCCCGAACTCGATCCGGCGACTTACGGTTTTACCGATGATGACTGGGATCGGCCGATTTTCATTAACTATGTTCTGGGTCTGGAAACGGCGACTCTTCGCGATATTCTGGACACGCTTAAAAAAACCTACAGCAGCACAATTGGTGTTGAATTTATGCATATTCAGGACCCGGCCCAAAAAGCCTGGATCCAAGAGCGTATTGAGGCAATTGGCAACCGCACAGATTTCACCAAGCGCGGCAAGAAAGCGATTTATCAGCGCCTTGTCGATGCCGAAGAATTTGAGAAATATCTTCACAAGAAATATACTGGTACCAAGCGGTTTGGCATGGATGGCGCTGAGGCGACGATTCCGGCGCTCGAACAGATTCTAAAGCGCGGTACCCAGCTTGGCCTGACAGAAGCTGTTGTCGGCATGGCGCATCGCGGCCGTTTGAACGTCCTGCATAATGTGTTTAGCAAACCTTTCAGGGCGATCATTTCCGAATTTCTCGGCAATCCCGCAAACCCGGAAAATGCCGGCGGATCGGGTGACGTGAAATATCATATGGGTCAGTCATCCGACCGTGAATTTGATGGTCAAGCCGTTCATCTCAGCCTAGCGCCAAACCCGTCGCATCTGGAAATTGTTGACCCTGTTGTTATTGGCCGCGTTCGTGCGAAACAACATCAGCAGGATGATACTGACCGTAAGGGCGTCCTCGGCATTCTGCTGCATGGTGATGCGGCTTTTGCCGGCCAAGGCGTTGTTGCTGAAACTTTTGCCTTTTCGGCTTTGCGCGGTTATCGGACTGGCGGAACCATTCACATTATCACCAACAATCAGATTGGTTTTACCACCAGTCCCCATTATTCGCGCTCGTCGCCCTATCCGACGGATGTTGCGAAAATGGTGATGGCCCCGATTTTTCATGTGAATGGCGATGATCCTGAGGCGGTCGTTCATGCGGCGCGGATTGCGATCGAATTCCGCCAGGCATTTGGCACTGACGTTGTTCTGGATATTTTTTGTTATCGCCGGTTTGGCCATAATGAAGGCGACGAGCCGATGTTCACCCAGCCATTAATGTATAAAACCATTGGCGCACACCCTTCGACGCGGGAAATTTACGCAACGAAACTGATTAATGAGGGCATTTTTACCAGCGAAGAAGCGCAAAAAATAATAGATGACCGGATTGCCTATCTGGATGTCGAATTTGAAGCGGGAACAAACTATCGTTCAAACAAGGCAGACTGGCTTGAAGGCAGTTGGTCTGGAATGCGGGCGGCGCACGGGGTAGAAAGGCGCGGCGAAACGGCTGTTAATCTGGATCTTCTGCGCGATATAGGCAAAAAGATGAATACGATCCCGGAGCATATGACGCTGAATTCGAAATTGACGCGTATCATCGATGCCCGCGCCAAGAATATTGCCAAGGGTGAAGGAATTGACTGGGCCACGGCTGAATTACTGGCTTTTGGCTCGCTAGTTGAAGAAGGCAATATGGTGCGCCTGTCGGGTCAGGATTCCTGCCGTGGCACCTTTAGCCAACGCCATGCCGTTCTGGTTGATCAAAACACTGAAGAGCGCTTTGCACCGCTTGCCCATCTGTCTGATGATCAGGCGATGTTTGAAGTTATAGATTCTCCCTTATCCGAAGCATCGGTGATGGGGTTTGAGTATGGTTTCTCGCAAGCGGAGCCGAATGCTCTGGTCATGTGGGAAGCGCAGTTTGGTGATTTTGCCAATGGCGCCCAAGTTGTTATTGACCAGTTTATTTCTTCCGGTGAGGCAAAATGGCTGCGTATGAATGGTCTGGTTTTGCTTTTGCCACAT
>CALLKZ010000113.1:0-4033 GCA_938082345.1 uncultured Alphaproteobacteria bacterium | reverse complement strand
TTACCCGACTGTTCCGCCAGAGAAAAACGTCCGGTATCGGTTGGAATTGTAAAGGCCGGTGCCTTCATGCCGATTTCAAGCATTCGGATCTCCATTTTGGTCATTAGTGCGAAAAGATAGCCCCATGATGAATAATTTTGGACCATTTAGATAGTAAATTTCTGGTATTTAAATAGGGGAATGATGATTGATCGCAAGACAGCCACCATGCGGCATGATACAAGATTTTTGAGACCGAAAATGATGGGCGCAAGATTGACGAGAATAGCGGGCTGAAGATGCCAAACAAGGATCAGTCTAAATTTGAGGCAGAATCTGGATCACCGTCTGGAACCGGCACTTTGACGGGGCTGGGCTGGCTGCGCCGTGCTTTGGCGATGTTCCTTATTTTGGTGGTTCTCGGAATTGCCGCGCCGGTGATTTATGTCATGCAGGCTGGCGGGCCCTCCCAGATCATTCAGGATCAACTGGCATCGCGCCTTGGTGAGGGAACTGTCAGCGTGCGTGATGTCACGTTCGATATGCAGTTTCCCTCAGCTTTCCTTACGGTTATTGCTTATGATGTTGATATCCAAACGCCTAATGCGGCGGCAACCCTACCCGAGGTCAGTGCGGTATTTACGCCGATTGGTTTGTTTAACCTAAGACCGTTTGAGCTTGTCGTCTCAGGTATTGATCTTGACCTTAGCGCAGGTGCGGATGGTTGGACCGGATCACCTTCTGCCAAATTAATTGCAGGACTTGCAGCCCCAATAGCCGGGCTCGATAGCCCGGAATCAGCCCCAATAACCGGGCTCCGTCGTCTTCGTATCAATTCGGCCTCGGTAACGCTTCGCCAGACCTCGGGGTCGGTGCAGCCGCTGCGGTTTACCGATCTCAATCTGACTGTTGCTGTTGATACTGCAATGTCGCTTGCCGGATCAGTTTCGGCCATGCGGATGATTGATGGCAAGGCGGCTGGCAAGGTCACCGCCACTATTCTTGGTGATATGGCAAACCGTGATTTCACTGCTGAGATTGCGGTCGATCAGTTTGTGGTTGATGGAATTGCGGGGCATGCGCCAATGATGCCGGATATGCTGGCGTCAGCGGGGGTTATTTCGGGCCGGATGACTGCTGCGGTTAGGGGCAGCCAGCTGAATATTGCCGATGTTGATCTGGTTGCGGTTGGCGGCGTTATTAACCTGCCGCGTCCTGCGCCAACGCTGGCTTATGATTCTGCGTCGCTGGTGATGGGGTATAACCGCGATGCCGAAACTCTGGATATCCGGCAAAGCGAGTTGGCGCTGGTCGATGGGCAGGTGCTTTCGGTCACTGGAAATATCAAGGCGATGTATGGTCCGGAGCCCAATATTGCCGTCCGGATTCGCGGTAATCAGCTGTCGCTGGCCCAATTTTATGCAAATTGGCCGGATGCGCTGGCCCCCGACATTAAATCCCGCCTGCAAAAGCAGATTTCGGGAGGTGAGTTGAGCGATGTGACGGTGGGAATATCAGCAAATTACAATCTTGCTAAGGCCCATCTTCGCGTTCTCAACCTGGCGCTTGGCTCAGTATTTACCGGGGTGAAGGTTGATTTTGACGTCAGTCAATTTACCGCCGGCCAATATATGCGATTGCAGGGGCTGGCCGACGGGCGCCTTGCTTTGCGGATGAGCGCTGGCGGTGTTATTGACCATTTGTCGGTCGCCATGGGGGTTAGCACTGGCAGCCTCGAACTTGCCGATTATCCGGATCCGCTCGCCTTTGACCGGGTTCAGGTAACCGGCGCGCTGTCCACCGATGGGCTGGAGATTGCCGATATCAGCATTGATCTGATGGATGGTGGAACGCTGTCGCTGGCTGGAAAGCTGGACCTGACTAAAGACTGGGCGCTGGCCGGTGCGGATTTTAAGATTGCCTCGAACGCCATGGATATAAGACGGTTTTATGCCATTTGGCCGCAATGGGCGGTAACCCAAACGCGCAGCTGGGTTGATCAGAAAATGCGCGCCGGACGCGTTGAAGATGTGCGGCTTCATGTTGTCAGCAGCTTTGCCGATGATAAGCTTAGCGTTGACCAGATTGACGGCTCGATAACTATGCAGAATGTCCGGCTAGAGTTGGGGGCGAACATCCCCCCCCTTGTCGATCTTGATGGCCGGATGACAATTGCCGATAATGCCTCCGAGATCATCTTGACCGACGGTACGGCAGAAAAGCTGTCGCTGTCGGCTGGCAAGATCAGGATTGCCCCGATTACCACCTCGGGAGTTTGGGGCGAAAATAAACTGCCATTGGGGATTGCCGAGGTGCGGCTGGACGGGGACATTAGCGACGGAATTGCGCTGGTGCGCCGCCTTGGTATCGTCAAAAGCGGCGGCTATGATCTGGACAGGTTGCAAGCCTCGGGTCTATCCAGTTTCAACATTACGACAGAATTTCCAGTCCGCCGCAAACTTACCCCTGCCGATATTGATTTCGAAGTGTTGGCCAGTGTCAGCGAGGGTGATTTTCGCAATTTACCGCTGGGGATCGATGCCCGTAATGCGGATATTAGCATTACCGCGCGTCCCGGTGAATTTGGCGTAACCGGAACCGCTGATATCTTTGGTCTGGCGGCTGAAATAAACTATAAATCGCAGCGCTTGGATACATCTGAAGACACGGCTCAAAATAACACCCAAGATGGAGTTCAAGGCGGGGCGGCAGTTGGCACGGCGCGCCTTGATCTGAAGGCCAGCGGAGAGTTGAGAAAAATTAAATCCGCCGCCACCGATATGGGAATGCAGGAATTCGCCGGTTTCAATCTCGCCGATATTGACATGCAGGGAGATGCCGATATCAGCCTTGTGGTGAAGTTTCCCACCGGGGTGAAGTTGCACCCGGGCGATCTTGATGTTACCGCCGATATCGTCGTTCATAATGGCCGTTTTGCCAATTTGCCCGGGGTTGGGCTTGCCGAAAACGCCGAGCTGGTGGCGCAATTATCACCGTTGGGCGGCGAGTTATCCGGCTCGGCCACGCTGTTTTCAACGCCGGTTGATTTCCTGCTGCGCGCGGATAGTCTGGCAGACCAGCTCACCCTCAAAATGAACGCCCCCCCAAGCCCCCAGTTTGCTGGGCTAATCGCCGTACGATCAGGGCTTAGCGTTGGCGGCAAGGTTGGCGGCGGTTTTGTTGCGACAACCGATTTGGGGCTATCGAACATCACGGTTGATCTTGATCTTGATTTGGATGCGACATCGATTTCCTTGCCCGAAATAAGCTGGGCAAAGCTGCCAGCCGAGCGCGGCTCTGCTACAATGCGGGTTATTCTCGAAGATGGCGCTCTTCGCTCGATTGAGGATATTGACCTTCATGCGGGCTCGCTTACCGTGCTGGGCAGCGTTGCGATGGACCGCGCCATTTTGGCCGGGGATAACAGCGTAACATTTGGCATTTCCGAAGCTCATTTTGAACGTCTGGCTTGGCCCGGCAATGATATCGGCAAAATTTCGATTGAGCTTGATGATCAGGGCGGCTTAAAAATCGTTGCCGAGGCGAGCTTGATAGACCTTGTTCCGCTGCGGCGTAATTTTGGTATTGGCGAGGGCCGACCTGTCAGTTTTGATATTCTTGCCGATCAGATCATTGTTGGTGATGGCATTTCATTAAGTGGTGAAATTATCGGCGAAAAGCGCCGAGGTGGTGGCGGTAATGCTGAATTTGCCGGAACATTATATAACAGAAACAAGCCATTGATCTCCGAGTCGCAAATGCAGCTTAGCTTTGGGCCGGACGGTGAATTTTTGAGTGCTAGCGGGGTTGTTGGCGGGGCCGAAACTTCGGTCACCTATACTGCCAAGGCAGGCGACGTGCCGGTGATGACGATGGCCTCAACAAATGGCGGCGGAACGCTGAAAGGGCTGGGCGTTACCGATGCAATCCGGCTAGGCGAGATGTTCTTGAAAACACGATTCATCGACGGATATGAGAATTTTGATACCAATATCCGCATTACCAATTTCAACGTGATAGACGCGCCAAAAGCGGTTCGTGCCTATTCTGTGCT
>CALLKZ010000112.1:0-7129 GCA_938082345.1 uncultured Alphaproteobacteria bacterium | reverse complement strand
TTTGCAAGGTAGACGAAGAAAAAGTAATCTTTGTTGCTGATGTCTTTGACCTTCCGCGCATGAAGAAAGCCATGAGCATCGCTGTAATGCATGATATGTTTGAAACATTGGGTATCCAGCATACCCTCTATCACCTTACCCCGGATTCATAATATTACCCGAACACTAGCCGGACACTAGCCGGCGCAAATGATCTTCTTTGGCGCATAGAGCGCCAGTTCTCCCGAAATTGCGATAGCTGTTGCAGATTTTAACGCGTGAACTAATATCGCGTTTTCATCAGGCAAATCGGGACACAATATTTTAATGAAATCGATTCTGATAACCGGTTGTTCAAGTGGTATTGGACTTGATAGCGCGCTTGCCTTTCGCGATGCAGGCTGGCAAGTGCTGGCCAGTTGCCGCAAACAAGCCGACTGCACCTCTATGAGTGAGGTCCATGGGCTGGCCAGCGTGCGCATTGATTATGAGGATGAGGCAAGCATAACCGCCGGTTTTCGCAGCGCGCTAGACCTCACCAACAACAAGATTGATGTTCTATTCAACAATGGTGCTTACGCCATCCCGGCACTGGTTGAAGATTTGCCGACCGACGCTTTGCGTGCGATTTTTGAAGCCAATTTTTTTGGCTGGCATTCGCTGTCGCGGCTCGCAATCGCCCAGATGCGAAAACAGGGGCATGGCAGAATTATTCAGAATTCATCGGTTTTAGGGTTTGCGCCGTTGAAATTCAGAGGGGCCTATAACGCCACAAAATTCGCCCTTGAGGGACTGACCGATACCATGCGTCTGGAATTATACGGCAGCGGTATTCATCTGGCTTTGATCGAGCCGGGGCCAATCCGCACCAGAATCCGCGAGAATTCCTTTATCCAGTTTCAACGCTGGATTGATTGGAAGAGTGCCCCGCAGGCACGTTTTTATGAAGATACTGCGATCCCGCGGCTGTCAGCGGTCAACCCGCCCCGCGATATGTTTGAGCTGATGCCTGCCGCTGTCACCAGATCAGTCATGCATGCGGCAAGTGCCTCGCGGCCAAAACTACGCTACCGCATTACCACTGCCACCAAAATCATGATGATATTGCGGCGCGTCTTAACCTCACGCGGGTATGACGCAATTGCCCGACGCCTGTAGCTTTGTGGCTTGACGCGCATGGGCAGATGGCCTGCTATGGCGCAACCTTAATAAATGGAAACGCAATGTATATCCTTAGTCCCCTGGCCATCGCCTTTATTCAGATCACCACGGCAATGATGGTGATTGGCCACTGGTTTGTTTTCATTCCTTGGAAGGTTGAATTGTTTCAGATCGCCGAGCGAGATTTCGGACTGATGTTACTGGTTTTCGGGATTGGATCCATCATCTCGATGCTGGTCACAAACAAGTTTTTACTGCCAAAGTTCGGGCCGAATATTCTGATGCCGCTGGGCGGGTTGGCCTTTGCGGTCTTTTTGTATATCTGGCTGACGGTAGATAGTGTTGGCGTTTTCGTGGCGATGATTTTTCCTGTCAGTCTGGCCTTTGGAATGATCAACCCAAGCGCACTGGCCGTGACCGTGCGCACCGAGGGCGAGACTGGTCGGCGGTTGACGCCGCTTTTTCTTGCATGTTTTTCTGCCGGAACGATGATTGGAACAGTTGGCGGCGGCCTTTATGCGGCGACTAATCTGCCGCCCGAACATCTGTTTCTGGGGTTGATGGTGCTCAGCATCGCGCTAACCTGTCTCACCTTTTTCTTTTCCGACACCCGTGTGCAACATGGCACGCCAGATCCATTTCGTATGCGGATGCCGGCGCGCTCCACGCTCATTCTAGGGGCAATCGCGGCAATTCCGCTTTCCACAATCGGCATCATTATGGACTGGTCCGCATTGTGGTTAACCCGTGATCTGGGACTGGTGCTGGCCTATGGCGGGGCGGGAATTTTTGCCTTTACCGCGATGGAAATTGTGGGGCGTCTGACCGGTGAGAAGATGATCAACCGGTGGGGCGAAAAGGCGAACGGAACCTATGCCATGTGGGTTGGTTGTACGATCATGATTGCCGCCATTTATAGCGGCAATCTTATCGCTATTCTCTTTGGCTTTGGTGCGTTGGGGCTGTTTAGCGCGAATCATTATGCCCTGCTTTTGAACGTCGCTGGCCGCACCAACCCCAGCAACGCTGCCGGAGTCGTGAATGACGTCAATATCATCGCGTTTTCAGGATTTTTATTTGGTCCGACCATCGTTGGATTTGTTGCCGAATATATTTCGATAGCGGCTTGCATGTACCTTCTGGCCATCGCATGGGCGATGTCGGCGGCAATTATGCTGTCGCGTTTTAACGCAATTCACAAACCTGCTTCCTAGTCCCTTTTTACCTATAGTTTAAGGGGGCCTTATAAATTAATGGGGTCTTATAATTAAATGGGGTCTTGCAAATTTTTACGCCTCAACAGGAGTTGGCGTTGACAAATTCGGCCGTACACGTCACTCATTCGCCCTATGTTGAAACTTCACAATCTATCGTTTGCCATTGACGGCAAACCTTTGCTCGAGGCCGCCTCTGCCACTATCCCGGCAGGCCATAAGGTTGGCATTGTCGGGCGCAATGGCACTGGCAAGACAACGCTGTTCCGGCTGATTCGCAATGAATGGGCACTGGATTCGGGCGAGATTGACTACCCAAGCTATTTTCGGGTTGGCGGGGTTGATCAGGAAGCGCCTGCCAGCGATATCAGCTTACTGGAAACGGTGCTGGCAGCTGACCTTGAACGCGGCGCACTTCTAAAGGAAGCCGAGATCGCCACCGATCCAAACCGCATTGCCGATATTTACACGCGCCTTGCCGATATTGAGGCGCATTCAGCCGAGGCCCGTGCAGCAACAATCCTTGCCGGGCTGGGTTTTGATAAAGAAGCGCAGATGCGGGCCTGCGCCGAATTTTCCGGTGGCTGGCGGATGCGCGTGGCGCTGGGCGCTGTCCTGTTCTCGCAGCCCGACCTGCTGCTTCTTGATGAGCCGACAAACTATCTCGATCTTGAAGGTACGGTGTGGCTGGAAACATTTCTGGCCAAATACAGCAAAACAGTGCTGGTAATCTCGCATGATCGCGGGCTGTTGAATCGCTCGGTTACGGGGATTTTGCACCTGATCGACCGCAAGCTGACCTATTACACCGGCAGCTATGACCAGTTCGATACCGAACGACGTCTGAAGTTGGAACAGCAGCAATCAATGAAGCGTAAGCAAGACGCCCAGCGCGCGCACATTCAGAGTTTTGTTGACAGATTTCGATATAAGGCATCAAAGGCACGCCAAGCTCAGTCCCGCCTGAAACAGCTGGAAAAGATGCAGCCCATTTCCGCTTTGTCGGAAAGCGCGGTTGCCGAATTCAATTTCCCCTCGCCAACACCGCTACCGCCCCCCTTGATGGTGATAGAAAATGCATCGGTTGGCTATAATGGCGAGGCGGTGCTGCGCCGACTGGATATCCGGCTTGATATAGATGACCGCATTGCACTGCTGGGGGCGAATGGCGAGGGCAAATCCACCTTGTCAAAACTGATTGCTGACCGACTGGCCCCGCTTGAAGGTGATATCCGCAAATCTAGCAAGCTGCGAATTGGCTTTTTTGCCCAACACCAGCTTGACGAACTGGTCCCGGGCGAAACGCCGCTACAACACATGATGCGCCTTCGCCCTGATGAGATACCCAGCAAGTTGCGCGCGCGTTTGGGAACGGCGGGAATTGGATCGGACATTGTCGAAAATCCGGTTGAACGACTGTCGGGAGGCCAGAAAGCCCGTCTGCTTATGGCAATGGCAGCGATTGACGCTCCGCACATCCTGATCCTTGACGAGCCAACAAACCATCTGGACATCGAAAGCCGCGAGGCGCTGGTGCATGCGCTGAATGACTATCAGGGCGCGGTGATCCTGGTTAGTCACGACCCTCATCTGGTTGAGACCGTTGCCGATATCCTATGGATTGTACGCGATGGGGCCGTTGCGCCTTTTGACGGCGATATGGATGATTACCGCAAGTTGCTGTTAAAACAGCGGAGCGGCAAAGGCAAGGCAGCGGGCGGCAAGGGTGCTGATAACGCAGATATCAAAATGGGTGACGGAGCCGCACATCAGGCTACCACGACGTCCCCCACGGTTGAGCGAGCCTTGTCAGGCAAGGAAAAGCGGCAGAATACCGCCAATGTTCGAAGTGAAATTACCAAGAATGAAAAAGAACAGGACAAGCTGGCCAAGAAAAAGGCTGCCCTTGAGCTGGAAATGGCGACGCCGAACTTTTTTGATGCCGCAAACAGTGCGCGGTCAGCCGAGGCCGGGAAAACTCTGGCCAGCCTGAATAACGCCATCGAAGCCTGTGAGGAAAAATGGCTGGTCTTGCAAGAAGAACTGGTCGCAGCACTAGGTGATTAGTCCGGCGTACAAAAGTTACGTTTATGACATGGGCAGCGTTAGCGATGTTGTCAGCAGACTTGTGGCCAGCAAAACCCCGGCGGCTAAAACAATCTCCCAATTGATTGACCTCGTAAGCTGGCCGCGGGCATCTTCATCCCCTGCCATCAAACGCGGAACCAAACGAAATTTATTCAAGGCCGCCAATCCAAGCAGTCCTGCAACAAGCGCCAGCTTGATTAACAAAACCTGCCCATATCCGGTGGTAAACAAAGCCGCCAGAGACCCAAGCAGCAAACTGGCGTAGATGATGCCAGCAACGATCAATCCCGCAACCAACACCACCGCATAAACACCGAACTGATGCGCCGTTCCAGCCAGACTGACAACAGGCACATCCGGCTGGCTGAGGCGTTTTAGCGGCAAGAATGCCCCCAACCAATAAGATACGCCGAGAAGATGAATAGCGAGCAGGATTTTTTTAAGTCCGGTCTGAAAAACTGTAGCTCCAAGCGTTGCATGACCGGTCTGGGTAAACGCAAAAATCGCCAGCATTACACCAGCCAACCCAATTGCAACCCCTGCCCTGCCCCGCACGAAACCGGCAATGAACAGGATTAGCAATCCTAGGAAATGCAGAATAATGGCGCCGCCGGACGTGCTGCCTAGAACCAGCGCGATCAAATCCATATCAAAAAAACTGGCAAAATCCCCGCCTAGATTTGCACTCATCACCGAGATTAACAGCCCCGACAGCAACGCACCGCCAAGGGCCGCCAGCTGATTAGTACGGCGGATTGACGCCAACGAGGTAGCGCTAAGGGTAAAAGGGGCAGTGATGTGAATATAACCGAAAATTGTTATAAAAAGATGCCCGCCAACGGCTAAAAACACACCGCCATACAGGCCGAGCTTCACCCCTATCAACAAAATTGACCAAAACTCCATACAAATTACCGCCCGACGCTATTCGGAAATGGTGAAGCCGAATTCACCCTTGATGACGCGTCCGTCCTCACCCATTGCCCGCCATTTCACCTTATAGGCACCCGCATCCAAAACTGGCAACGGAATGCTGTGCTCAAGGCTTTCCTGCATCGCGAATGTCCCATCCAGATCAATGCTGGTAGAGGTGCTATCCTGCATCAAGGCCAGTTTAACCAAGCGTGCAGCCGATTTGAATTCCATCTTGAGGGAAGCAGGCGCTGGCGACACCTGTTCCCCATCGGCAGGAGAACTTGACAGCAAAGGTGAATGCGCTTGCGCTGATAAGCTGACAAGCTGCGGGGATATAAACAGGCATAAAATTAAAATAAATCGATTCATCGATTCCTCACTATTGAATCTTTTGCCCTCAGGCTTCCATACCCTCAGGCTTCCATACCCTCGGGCACCCATAATTGCCCCGATAATAAAATCCATAATTCGGGGAGTTAATGACACGCTTTGCCCAGCGCCTTTAACCGCCAATAATTATAGGGAAGCGGGGCCAGAAATCCGGCAAGCAGCATGAAGGGAATAACCCACCATGTCAGAACCGCACCGCCCGTCAAAACCACATCGGTGATGTTCATCGCCAGTTCCATTGCAATCATCGAAATCAATGACATTCCAATCGCCGTCTTAAAGGCAAGATTTAACGCCATCTGACGCCGCAGAATAGCTGTCTCCAGCGCGATAGACGTCAGCAACCCATTCATAATCGCCAATGCCATAATGGCAACAACAGGCCAGCCAATGCCGGTAAACTGAAAAAACGCAATCGTGCCAAGATCACCTATCGAACACCCGATCAGGCACCAGACAGTGTTCCCCGACGCGCGACGCCACGTGTGCGTACAACGCCAATCAATCGACATGGTTTGTGCAATACTTGTCATATTATTATCTCCCACCTAAGATCATAGACTTTCCTGTAGGGGGAGAGAAAAGGAGAGTTTTCATGAATATCGGAAAAGCTGCCAAAATGGCAGGGCTGACGGTCAAAACAGTTCGCTATTATGCGAATATCGGGATGGTCACCCCATACCAGAACGCGGCGACAGGGTACCGGGATTACGCGCAGAGTGATATCGCCAAGCTGCAATTTATCGGCAAGGCCCGCCGCTTTAACTTCACCATCGATGAATGCCGCGAGCTGTTGTCATTATATGAGGATAAAAACCGGACAAGTCAGGAAGTGAAAGCCCTAACGCTGGCCAAAATTGACGAGATCAAGCGTAAACTTGACGAGTTGAATTCCCTGAAGGATCAGTTGGAGCAACTGGCAAATGGCTGCAAGGGAAATGCACGCCCTGACTGCCCCATTTTGGATGCGCTAAGTGCCTAACGACTGATTTACAAGAACGGCCAACGTCTTGATGGCATTCAAGTTATGCCTTGTCGTTGCGTATTCGCCAGCATACAGATAACAGAAAATCTGTTCTTGCAAGGCGGCTTCCTGATTAACCTCGGTATCTTCGACCGCTACAGCGTCCTCATGGGAGACGCCCAGTTTCCGGGCAGCGTATCTATAGACTTCGCCGCTAGGCTTTTCTTCTACGACATCAGCCTTTGTTGTGATGATATCAAAGCAGTTAAAATCGAGATGATTTTCCAACCCTTTTGCCAGCAAATTCACCATGCGCTGCGTGGTGGTGGTTACCAGTCCGATTTTGATATTTCTGGCTAGGCAGAAATCAATGCACTCAACCAAGCCTTCGCGGGGGACGAGTCCATTTTTTACAGAA
>CALLKZ010000111.1:0-7750 GCA_938082345.1 uncultured Alphaproteobacteria bacterium | reverse complement strand
TCTGACCAATGCTGCAAGGCTGCGCACCTCGCTGATTGATAATGGCAGCCTGTTCCAGTCATCATCCGATACCGAGGTGATCGTGCATCTGGTGGCGCGCTCACACCAAGAAGAAGTCACCGACCGGCTGATTGATGCGTTAAAACAGATTGAGGGGGCCTATTCGCTGGTCTGTGTTGCCGATGATATGCTGATCGGAGTGCGCGATCCGCACGGCGTTCGCCCCCTGGTCCTTGGCAAGCGCGAAAACATGTGGATGCTGGCATCTGAGACTTGCGCGCTGGACATTGTGGGGGCAACTCACGTTCGCGACCTTGATCCGGGCGAAATGGTGATTATTGATAAAAATGGCCCGCGCAGTCTGACGCCGTTCACCGCGGTTGCGCCCCGATTCTGTGTTTTTGAATATATCTATTTTTCCCGCCCTGATTCAATTGTTGAAGGGCGTGGGGTCTATCACGCACGAAAGGCCATTGGCGCGCAGTTGGCGCAGGAATCGCACGTCGATGCAGATATGATCATTCCGGTGCCTGATTCCGGTGTTCCTGCCGCACTAGGGTATTCCAACGCATCTGAAATCCCCTTCGATCTGGGGATTATCCGCAATCATTATGTCGGGCGAACCTTTATCCAGCCAACGCAAAAACATCGTACAGATTCGGTAAAGCTGAAGCATAACGCGAATCCGGCTGCGGTCAGAGGTAAGCGGATTATTCTGGTTGATGATTCGATTGTGCGCGGAACAACATCACGAAAAATTGTCGAGATGATGCGAAGTGCCGGCGCTGCCGAAGTGCATATGCGGATTGCCAGCCCGCCAACCACGCATCCCTGTTTTTACGGCGTTGATACCCCCTCTCAGGATCAACTGATCGCAGCGCAAATGGAAATTGACGAGATTGCCAAAGAGATTGGCGCGGACAGCCTTTCCTTTATCTCAGTTGACGGAATGTATAAGGCGATCAGTGGGCTGGCGCGTGATCCGGAATCCCCGCAATTCTGTGACGCCTGCTTTACTGGTGAATATCCAATTGCGCTAGCCGCCGGGCTTAGCGCCAAACGCGTGTCACATGGGATTGGCCGATAATGTCTTCGCATCAAAACGAATCCCCCGATCTTGCTGGTGATCTTTCTGGCAAAGTCATTCTTGTCAGTGGGGCAAGCCGCGGTATTGGCCGGGCAGTTGCAATTGCAGCGGCGCGGGCCGGGGCTGAGATGATCATCACCGGACGGACGACGGGCGCGCTGGAAGAAGTTGATGATGAAATCAGAGCATCTGGCAGCAATTCTACCATCGTTGAGCTGGATATGAAGGATACCCCGGCCATGGCGCGTCTTGCGGCAGGCATTCATGGCCGGTGGGGCCGCCTTGACGGGTTTGTTGCCAATGCCGCTATTCTGACGGCGTTAACGCCGGTCAGTCATGTAACGCCTGAGGCATGGGATGATACACTTGCCGTTAATCTGACTGGGCAGTGGCATATGATCCGCGCACTGGACCCCCTATTGCGGGTTTCGCCTGCGGGGCGCGCCATTTTGGTAACGTCGAGTGCTGCGGTTGGTAGCAGGCCTTTCTGGGGCCCGTACGCCGCAACAAAAGCCGCATTGGAGGCGCTTGGCAGGTCGTGGGCTGGTGAGAGTGAGAAAACCAACCTTCGGATCAACATGATGAATCCCGGCGGCACTGCAACTGGAATGAGGGCTTCGGCCTTTCCGGGCGAAGATCCTGCCAGCCTGCCCACCCCCGAAGATATTGCGCCGGCCTTTCTGGCCCTGTTGGCTGAAGAGTGCAGCTATCATGGGGAATTGATGGATGCGCGCGCGATGGTTGGTCTTTAGGCCGATTTTACCGGGGTCAGAATCTTTATACCCGAAGATAGCGTGACGGGGCGATGGCCTGTCTTTGCGTGCGACTGAGCGGGGCCGGACGTCCGAGAATTTCCGCTGCCAGCAGATCACCAAGCAACGGTGCAAAAGTGAACCCGCGCGCACCCAACCCCAACAACGCATAGACTTGGCCTGAAATTTGTCCCATCAGCGGTTGCCGGTCCGGCAGGCTGGCGCGCTGGCTTATCCGCGCCCGAAAATCATCGCGGTCACTATCTGCAAAGAGACCAGCCAGATTTTCCGGCAACAAGCCCAGATTATGATCATGGCCCTCCTCGCTAGGCTCAATTTCCCTCGCACGGATAAAGCTTGCCCCAAGATCGTGCGACCCATCTAGCGCCGGCGTCAGATACCCGCCATAGCTAAGACCAACGCAGAGCGCATCCGTTTCGGGGGTGGCGGGGACCTGACTGACCTGCCCTGAGGTAATTTCCAGCGGCAACATTTGGCCCAAAGGACCTAAAAGATCGGCCCAGACTCCGGCAACAGTACCGACTCCGGTACTGGTACTAGCTCCGGCAACAGTACCGACTCCGGTACTGGCACCGGCTCCCGCCGCGATCACCAGCGCGTCCAGATGTAGCGACCGCCCGTCTTGGGCGTGAATGATCACCCCATCTACCGGATTTTCCAGATTTTCCACCCCTGCCACATCAAAGCCAAAGTAAATGTCGGCGCCTTCGGCAAGGTGGGAGACCAGTTTTTCTGGCTCGATTACGCGCCCGAAAGAATGGATCATGGCCGGATCCGTTATATGCAGGCCGCTTGCAACAGAGGCATCGCCAGCATCAACAGCCAGCAAAAGTTCTTCAGACCAACTTTGGCTGCGAAAAATATCATGCCGCTCAGCCATTCTTTCCGGCCAGTCGAGCGCCAACACCCCGCTGCCAACCGTGGCACCAGCACGGTCGGCGCACCTTGCAGCAAACGCCAGACAGTCGGCAGACAGCCTGCTCATCGGATTGTGATCGCGCGCCAATCTAGGGCTCTGCAACGCCATTCTATTTCCCGAAGCCCCGCTTGCCAGCGTCGCCGCCGCATCAAAAATTACCGGCTTCACCCCGCGGCGAAGCAGACCTGCCGCAACCGACGCTCCGGCAATACCGCCGCCGATTATGCCAATTTTTAGACCGGCGGATTTCGGCCCAGACCTCAGCGCCGTTTGGGGCGGGCCTAAATTCGGTGCGGCTGGCGGTGCCCCGACCTTTACACCGGTGATCATTTCACGCTTGCGCCCAAAACCGGGACGCTTGGTAACCTCAAACCCCGCCTGCCCCAACAGGCGCCGGACTTCGCCTGCTGATGTAAAGCTCGCCAAACTGCCGCCTGGGCGCGTCAAACGGCCAATATCGGCCAGAATTTCGGGCGTCCAGAATGACGGGTTCCGGGCCGGAGCAAACCCATCCAGAAACCAGCAATCAGCGGCAAAATCCAGATCGGCAAGGGCCGTCGCCGCATCGCCATAATGCAGGTGAAGCGTGATATTACTGCCCAGCGGCGCCGCCAGATGATATCCCGGCCAGCGCGGCGGCAAAGCGCGGCGAAGCGTCTCGGAAAATGCGGCAATCTGCGGAAAGCTAAGATGCGCGGCGGCCATTTCATCAGGACTGAGCGGATGCGCCTCAAACGAGATATAATCGACATGAAGGGCCGGATAATTGGCGATCTCCGCCATCACCGCTAGGCAGTTCAGCCCAGATCCAAAGCCGGTCTCTGCGATCGTGATATGCGCTCGCTGATTTCCAGCCCCTTCCTGTGCGGCGCGGGCCATCCGCACGGCTAGATCATTGCCGTTCAAAAACACATGCCGCGCTTCGGCCAACCCATCTTCGGCGCTGTAATAGGTATCGTCAAAGTCAGCCGCATACGGCACACCATCGCGCAGGGTCATCTGCGGAAAACGCAACCTATAATCGGCCTGTTCATAAGGAGAGTTTTTTGGCATTTCGGGTCCGGCAAGCAAATAAGACGATCAGGAGTGCCATACTAAGACTTGGGCATGGGCACGCAAGATTATCATGGGCCAGTACAAAAATTCTTTGAAAAAAACATTGCAACAGGTACCATCTTATTGATCCATTTTATTGGAGTTTTTTGATAAAGTTTAGGACGTAATTCGTGTGCAAATAAGCTGATATGGTGAGTACCATGTTTGACTTCATTGTGCTGGCGATTTTTCGCCAGTTCATCTCCGCAGGATCGCTGACGGTCACGATTGCAGATCAAACGCCCCAGACCCTTAAAGGGGCACATTCGGGACCCAATGCCGAAATCCACATTCATGACAGGCGCGTGTTGTGGCGCCTTGTTCTTGAGCCTGATCTTGCCTTTGGTGAGAGCTATATGGATGGCCGCCTGACTGTCCTCGAGGGCGGCCTTGAACCCCTGATGGATTTTCTGATGACCAATGCCGAACACTGGTCAAAGCACTGGCTGGGGCGTTTGACACTGAAATTAGGGCAGAGTTTTGCTTTTCTGCAGCATCTGAATCCCCCCTCAGCATCAAAACGTAATGTGGCCCACCATTATGATCTGACAGATGATCTGTTCAGCAGTTTCCTCGATCCGTGGCGGCAATATTCCTGTGCCTATTTTCACGATGATGAAGACACATTGGAGCAGGCGCAAATCAACAAGCTGGCGCGCCTTGCGGCTAAACTGGATCTTAACCCGGGCGAGAAGGTGCTGGATATCGGCTGTGGATGGGGCGGGTTGGCGCGCGCCATGGCGCTATGTGTACAGGACACCGAGATCACCGGCATAACCCTGTCGAAGCAACAACTGGCCTATGCAAAAACAGCGGCAGCTAAGACCGGATTGAACGGACGGCTGAATTTTCATCTTCGTGATTACCGCCGTCAGGATGGCCGGTTCGACAAGATTATTTCGGTTGGAATGCTGGAACATGTCGGTCCGCAGAATTTTGCCCGCTATTTTGACAAGGTTCGTGATCTTCTGGCCCCAAACGGCGTCGCAGTCATTCATTCCATCGGTGTTCACCATCGGGCGCGCCCGGTAAATCGGTGGCTGACTAAATATATCTTTCCGGGAGGATATCTGCCTTCGGTTGACCAGATGATCAAGGCAACCGAAGGACGCGGGTTAAAGCTGCTCGATCTGGAAATCATGCGCGGCCATTATGCCGAAACATTACGCGAGTGGCGATTAAGGTTTATGGAACAAAAGCCTAAGATCGAGGCGCTTTATGATTCGCGCTTTGTCCGGATGTGGGAATTTTATCTTGTCGGATGCGAATATTTTTTCCGGAGCCAACGTGGTATGGTTATGCAATTACAACTCTCATTAGATCAGAATGCAGTGCCGATTAGTCGGCGTTATATTGGTCAACGGGAACAAAAGTTTAGGGACAAGCTGTGTCATCAAACGCATTCTGGGAACAAAAATCCCTCACCGAAATGAGTGATGACGAATGGGAGTCGCTGTGTGACCGGTGCGGCAAATGCTGTGTGCTAAAACTGGAAGACAGCGATACCGGCGACATTCATTACACCGATGTCGGCTGTAAGCTTTTGGATTGCGGTACGGCCATTTGTATGGATTATCCAGCGCGCAAGAAAACCGTTCCCGACTGCATTCAACTGACCCCCGGCAACCTGTCTTCGCTAAAATGGATGCCGGATAGTTGCGCTTACCGCATTTTATCCGAAGGCCGCGATCTTCCTGAATGGCATCCGCTGATCACCGGCAATCCAGACAGTACGCGCCTTGCGGGACATTCGGTAGCCGGACGGGTGTTTCCCGAAGAGGCCGTTTTCCCCGAAGATATGATCGATCATATTACAAAATGGTAGCGCAACGCAGCCACAAGGACCTATCAAACAAGCGTCATGATGAGGGCTCAAAATGAGAGGATCTTGGTGGATTATGGTGGTGCTACTCAGCGCATTGGCGATTGCCACCATCTGGAATAGTGAGTTCGGCGGCCCTAAAAAACGCTGGCACCTTTGCAAGGAATCCCTCGCTACCCAGATGTTTACCGGCGAATGTACCTTGCGTTTTGACGGCGAGATGCGCAGCTCTTAAAGTCTGACTCCCAGATATCAGGTGCCAACCATTTTAGGTGCCAACCATTTTAGGCGCCGACCATTTTAGGCACCGACCATATTAGGCACCGAAAAGGCGCTTCCATTGATCCGGGGTCAGATCACGAAGGTCTTTATTAAACTCGGCTCCGGCTTGCATTCCGCGCTGCACCGCTGGCCGGTTAATCATTGTTTGGCGCCACCGCTCAACGTTGGAATAATCCGCCAAATCAACATTCTGGCGCTCATGCGTGCGCGTCCACGGGAAAATGGCAATATCGGCAATCGAGTAATCATCAGCGACAAATTCACGCCCCTCAAGCCGGCGGTCCAACACACCATAAAGGCGGTTGGCCTCTTTAGAATACCGGTTGACGGCATACTCAATCTTATCTTTAGCGTAAAAATTGAAATGATGCGCCTGCCCCAGCATCGGGCCGAATCCGCCCATCTGCCACATCAGCCATTCCATAACGCTCTTGCGCGCCGCGCCGCCTTCCGGCAATAGCATTCCGGTTTTCTCGGCCAAATAAATCAGAATGGCCCCGGATTCAAAAACACCAATAGGCTGGCCGTCCGGCCCCTCGGAATCGATAATGGCCGGTATCCGGTTATTCGGACTGAATGCCAGAAATTCAGGCTTAAACTGATCGCCCTCGTTAATATTGACGCGGTGGATTTCATACTTCAACCCCATCTCTTCAAGCGCGATGGACACCTTATGCGCGTTTGGTGTTGGTGCTATATGCAGTTCAATCATTTATCTGGTCCTTTTGGTTGAAGTTGCCATTGCCGGACAAAATTGGCCGAATAAAATTGGCCGGATAAGATTTAACAGGCGGGCTTTGCGGATAGATTGGCCGGCAAGATAAAATATCTACATAAGTTTTTATAGTTTGATATATGTGGATGGACGCTTCCTTTCCCAAGGTCAATAGGGCGCACCCAAGAAATTCACCCTACGCATTAGGGCTAGGCTGTATGGAGATGATTTATGTTTTTTCGGCCGATGCACCACAAAACCGCAGGTCTCTCCTACAACCCGTTAAAGGCCATTGTTTCGCCGCGGCCCATTGGCTGGATAGCATCAAAGGGCGCTGACGGTAGCCATAATCTTGCGCCCTACAGCTTTTTCAACGCCATTTCGGAAGACCCGGCAATGGTGATGTTTTCGGTTATGGCGGCACAGCCGAACCACCGCAAAGATACGCTCCGCAATGTCGAGGAAACGGGTGAGTTTGTGGTGAATATCGTCAGCCAAATCCAGTTTGACGCAATGAATATTTCGTCGGGTGATTTTGCCTATGGTGACAATGAATTCGCCCGTGCCGGCCTGAAAATGGTGCCCAGCGAGACGGTTTCAGTGCCGCGGGCAAGCGACGTTCCGGCCGCACTTGAATGCACGCATTATAAAACGCTGCCCCTGCCAGCGAACGATGATGGCGTCAGCTATACAGTGGTGATCGGTTCTGTGACCGGCATTTATGTTGATGACCGGATCGTTGAAGATGGATTGGTGAAATATGACCGGTTTGTGCCGATTAGCCGTCTGGGATATCGCGATTATGGCCGCGTAACCGATGTTTTTCAGGCGAATCGGCCCTCTCAGGATTAAATCACCCGCCCGCGAATGCCAGTTTTACGGGACCTTAAACCCTAAGCCTAGCGCGTGGTGCAGCTGGACACCCGCGCATCGACATAGCCATTCAGATCAGACTTCTCAAATTCCAGCCACAAAACCCATTCTTCGGCTGGAACGACAACATCCATCGGCAATTTTCCGGTAACAATTTTTTGTCCGTTCAAAAATGCCATGCGAA
>CALLKZ010000110.1:0-27497 GCA_938082345.1 uncultured Alphaproteobacteria bacterium | reverse complement strand
CCCCATTTGTGTATTGCAGTTTTGAATACTCTTCTAAACAGCATCAAGTCGGCATGAACTGTTCCCGACTTCACTTGTTTTAGTCTCTCATCTCGAAGATGTTCAAAATGGCGTTGAGTAAGATTAATGAGTTTATTCTCTGCAATCGGATGTTTGGAATAAAGGTTCAGTTTGTATGTTTCTATCTCTGAACCTTTTAAGTGTGAGGACACTTTCTTGGCATAGGTTTGAAGAAGTTCTCTGAGAGTAGTATCACCAACATCTACCAAGGGCAGGAAAGTATTCTTGAGTTGATGTTCTGTTTGTTGAACCCAGCAAACAGCATCTGATTTTGTCTTGAATGATTTGGTAAAACTTCTCCATCCAGCAATCCTCACTTGAGCATTCCAAGACTTACCTCTTCTACGCACACAACCCATTGATTTGACCTTTTACTGTGTCAAATCTGTGTCAAAACTGAAGTTCTCTGAGAACAGACTGATACCAAAAACTGGTAACCATATGAATATATTGGGAGAAAATGGCGCGCTCGGGAAGATTCGAACTCCCGACCCCTAGATTCGTAGTCTAGTGCTCTATCCAGCTGAGCTACGAGCGCGTTTGGCAAGAATGAGGATTCTTCAAAGCGGGTATCCACGCAATCCCACCCCTGCAAAAGTCGACGCACCATAGGCGAAGCCACCAGTGCTGACAAGCCCCAACTTCGCTATTCCGGCAAACCACAGAACTTGACAAAGTTTCGCCAGAACATACTTGTCAATGCTGTGTTGCAAGCTACATTCATCCCTTATCGCAATTACGAGAAAATAAGGGTGGGTGAAATGGCCAATGCGTATGACAAGGCGTTTCCCGTATCTTGGGAAGAGTTGCATAGAACATCAAAGGCGCTGGCGTGGCGGTTGCTGGAACTTGGTCCCTTTGAGGGCATTGTGGCGGTAACGCGAGGCGGGCTGGTTCCGGCAGCAATCGTCGCGCGGGAGTTGGAAATCAGGCTGATTGAAACGGCCTGTCTGTCATCCTACCACGGGGATAAGCAGGGCGGTCTTGAGGTGTTGAAAGAAGCGCCAAGTGCGGGCAAGGGTAAGGGCTGGTTGATCGTCGATGATCTGGTTGATACCGGCGAGACCGCAAAGGCTTTGCGTAGCATGATGCCCGAGGCACATTTCGCTACCGTTTATGCAAAACCCGCTGGGCGTCCGCTGGTTGACACGTTTGTTACCGAGGTATCGCAAGACACATGGATTTTCTTTCCGTGGGATTTGGAACCGCAACCATCAACGCCAATCATCGGCCGTACGCCCTGATCCTTAGCCCTGATCTTTTTCCATGATCTGGAGCTAATCCTGTCAGCTTGTAACTTTATCCAGATTACTCGTGGTGTCGGTTGCGTTCGAAATGAACATCTGCATGGGGAGTTGAAGACGGAATTCACTGCCATCGCCGGTGGAGCGCGTTATTTTGAGGTTACCCCCCTGCGCCACCGCCAGATCGCGTGCAATGGCCAGCCCAAGCCCGCTACCACCGCGGTTTTTACTGCGAAAAGCCAGAAACAAATCATCCCACTGGTCACGCGGAATGCCCGGTCCATCATCAGAAATATCAATCACCCCCAGACGTCCGGCACGCCAGATATCAATGTTGAGCTGGGTGGCCCTAACCGACATCGCATTTCGCGCAAGGTTTAACAGAATCCGTGACAGCATCCCCCTATCCAGCCGCAGCTCGGCCGGCCCGCTATAGCGAATCATAATCCCCGAACTTTCGCTAATCTCTTCAAACAGCTCTTTTGTTTCAAAGCGGACCGGTTCCGGCTCCGGCGTCTCGGCAAGATAATCCAGCATCGACTGGCATAGATCGACCGATTGTTCCAGCGAGCGTATTATATGTGGAGCAAGGCGGCGCACCCGCTTATCCTGCGAAGCCAGCAAGGTGTCGGCGACCAGCGTTGCGGAACTTAACACATTGCGGATGTCATGGTTGATTTTGGCCACGGCCTCACCGATATCCGCAAGCCGTTCGCGCTGGCGCAGCGCCAGCAGAGTATTGCGTTGCAGCGTTTCAAGTGCCTGCGCCGCCGCAGTGAATTCGGGCGACCCTGTAACCTCACCTGGAATCGGGCTGGTAACAGAGGGATCCTCGCTGAATTTATTTATGGTATCTATCAACGCCGTTAGGGGGGCGACGTAATAATGGCGCAGAATACCCCGGCCAATCAGCAGAATGACCAACGTGACCATCCCGGCCAGCGTCAACCATACCAGAAATGTCAGTCGTAACGTGCCCTGAAAATCAGCCTGTGATACCCTCAACATACTAATATCATTTGTATTATTGCTGTTTTTGAGGAGCTCTTGATTGACTATGATAATTTGCGCGTGCGGGGCCTCACCCGGAGCAACCAGCGCCAGCAGCATTTGAATTTGCAGCGATAGCACCGGATTATGAAGATCCAGAACAGGAATGCCGTCATCACTTACAGTTGATTCCGCGGCGATAATTTTATCAGCGGATTGAATGGCCATGGCCAGATGGCCAAAATGTGCCTTGACTGTCACAGCCAACGCCGCAGCGATATCAATCAACGCGATTATGCCAAGAATAACCATCCACCGCCATGCGCGGCCAACCGGTCGCCTGTCGGTTATCAGTTTAGGAATAAGCGGAGCGTCAATGTGCATTTTACTCTGCAAATTTTATTTTCCCATCTATAGTTTGATCAACTCATTTTGGACGGGTATTGTGTTTTCATGAGTTGTCTGCCCAGACTGCCTCTCAAGACTGCCTGCCATGACTGCCTCCCATGACTGCTTGCCATGACTGCTTGCCGTCCGGTTGGCGCGTCAGCGCGGCATTATAGGGCGCGTTAGTGTTCTCAAAGCACATCTTTTGCCCTAGACCATCGTCAAACGTGCCAAAATACCCAAACGCGCCAAAATACGTTGACACTGGGGGCCCTGCGCCCTACAACGCGTGCAGTTTCTGACAACCAACTGAGTAAGCAAAGGGAGCGTCTCCATGAAACGCACCTATCAACCTAGTGTTCTTGTTCGTAAGCGTCGCCACGGCTTTCGGTCGCGCATGGCAACTGTCGGCGGCCGCCGTGTTCTTCGGGCTCGCCGGGCAAAGGGCCGTGCACGTCTGTCCGCCTAACCTGCGGATGATGCCGCGATGACCAAACTGGTCAGCATCCCATCGCGCGCTGGATTTCTGGGTGCGCGAGCAAGCGGCATAAAGGCCGTTTCGGCAGGATTTATCCTGCAAGCAGCGAAAACCGACGATTCCGGTTGGCGAATCGGTCTTACAGCTTCCAAAAAAACGGGAAATGCCGTGCGCCGCAACCGCGCTCGCCGCCGTCTTCGTGCGCTGGTTCGTTGTGAATTGGCAGCGCGGGCGCGTTCCGGCACCGATTACGTGATGATTGCCCGCCATAATACCGCCGACCGCAACTGGGATGATCTGGTGACAGATTTTAATAAGGCGCTGGGCTATCTGCACCGCAAGCTGGATCACCCTCCTCATCATGATAACGAGCGGGACATCAAGCAATGAAGAGAACACAGCTCATTGCTAAACGCTCCTGGGCTAAACGCTCCTGGGCTAATCGCGTCTGGGCTAAACGCTTCTGGCGGTTGATATCGGCAATGATAGTCTGGCCAATTTCGGCGCTGCTTTTGGCACTGATATGGCTCTACCGGATGTTTGTCTCACCGCTTTTGGGGGCGAATTGCCGGCATCTTCCAACATGTTCGCAATACGCCGAAGAGGCACTTCTTCTTCATGGCCCCTTGCGCGGCGGATTCTATTCGCTAAAACGTATCTCGCGGTGTCATCCGTGGGCGACACCGGCCTTTGATCCGGTTCCTCCCCTTGATCGCACTAGGCGTTAGGCGGATATTTTAGGTTATCCATCGGATTGATTGGGATGGTGGTAAGCTGACCCCTTATTTTGGGTCAAAAAGATTAGGCCTCGAAATAGAGGTCAAAATTTCAAAAACGCACGGGAACGTGCAACGGGGACGCAGTCGATGAATTCTGAAAACCGCAACTTGATCATGGCCATTGCTCTGTCGATGGCGGTGCTGTTTGGCTGGCAGGTGTTTTTCGTTGGCCCCGAGATGGAAAAGGAAGCCGTGCGTCAGGCGGCCATCGCTGAACAGGCGGCCATTGCCGAGGCGGATAAGGCTGGCGGCAGTGACGGCGCTCCGCAGGTTAGCGGCGACGGCACGCCCACGACAACTGCTGGCGGTGATGCGGCTACATCCAATGTTGCCAATGCCGCCTCAAACGCTCGCCGGATTATCATTGATGCGCCGCTGGTATCGGGATCATTCTCGGTGGCTGGTCTGCGCCTCGATGACATCATGCTGAAAGATTATTTTGAGACACAAGCCGAAGATTCCGAGCGGATCCAGTTTCTGAAGAAGACTACCTCCGAGCTACCCTATTTTGCCGAATTTGGCTGGGCTGCGGGGGATGCCAATCAGGTGATGCCGCGGTTTGATACCGTTTGGCAGACCAGTGCGTCCATTCTCGCCCCGGGAAAGCCGGTCACTTTGACATGGGACAATGAAAATGGACTGATTTTCCGGCGTACCCTTTCGATTAATGATGATTATATGATTACCGTTGATGACAGTGTCGAAAGCAGGCTTTCATCGCCGCTTACGCTGTTTCCTTATGGACTGGTAAGGCGTCATGGAACGCCGCCAACCAGCGGTATCTACATTCTGCACGAAGGCGCGCTGGGGGTGTTTGATGAAACCCTGCGTGAAGAAGATTATGATGATCTTGAGGACGCCGAAGGGGGTGTGACCACGATATCACCCGAAGGTGCGGGTGGCTGGATCGGGTTTACCGACAAGTACTGGCTGGCGGCGTTGCTTCCCGATCAGGCAAGCAATATGAATTTTGCCTTTAAGCAGCTTCGGGGTGGCGGTGAGCGGTATCAGGTTGATTATATCGGGCGTGAAGGCATGGTCCTTCAGCCGGGTAGCACGGTTGAGAGCCAATCGCGGCTGTTTGCCGGGGCCAAGAAAGTCTCGCTTCTCGATGGGTATTCCGAAGAGCTTGGCATTGCCAATTTTGACCGGGCGATTGATTTTGGCTGGTTCTATTTCATGACCAAGCCGTTCTTTTATGCGATAAACTGGTTGAATGATCTGCTGGGTAATTTCGGTCTGGCAACGCTGGCATTCACCGTTGTGGTAAAGCTGGTATTTTTCCCATTGGCAAACAAATCATATCGTTCGATGGGCAAAATGCGGTTGCTTTCGCCGAAAATTCAGCAGCTTCGTGAACGTTTTAGTGATGACCGCACGGCCCTCAACCGCGAAATGATGGATCTTTACAAGAAGGAAAAGATCAATCCGGCGGCGGGGTGTCTTCCGGTTTTGCTTCAGATTCCGGTCTTCTTTGCCCTTTATAAGGTGCTGTTTGTGACCATCGAAATGCGGCATGCTCCGTTTTTTGGCTGGATCACCGACCTCTCGGCACCTGATCCAACATCGATGTTCAATCTTTTTGGGCTTTTGCCCTTCTCGGTCGATTTTCTGCCAGCGTTCTTGCAGCTTGGAATCTGGCCAATTCTGATGGGCATTTCCATGTTCCTGCAAATGCGCTTGAACCCGCCGCCGCCCGATCCGGTACAGGCTAAAATCTTTCAATTCATGCCCTTGTTCTTCACCTTTCTGCTGGCGACATTCCCCGCCGGATTGGTGATCTACTGGACATGGAACAACCTGTTATCCATGGCCCAGCAATGGTTTATCATGCGCAGCATCGCGAAGAGCAGTTGACAGATTCTGACCAGCTGACCGACGAAGAAATTGAGGCCGGCAGGCTGTTGTTTGCCGGGTCTTGCGATTTCATTGCAGCGGCAAATAACATGCGTATCCTGCCGCCTGAAGGGCTTCCGGAGGTTTGTTTCGCCGGGCGCTCCAATGTTGGCAAATCATCGCTGGTCAATGCGCTTACCGGCCGCAAGGCGCTGGCGCGCACGTCGCAAACTCCGGGCCGCACGCGCGAGCTGATTTTCTTTTCGCTTGCTGATCGTCTGCAACTGGTTGACCTTCCCGGCTATGGCTATGCCAAGGCGCCAAAGACCGATATTCAGGCATGGACAACGCTCACCCGCAAATTTCTGGCGGGACGCTCCTCATTGCAACGGGTGTTCTTGCTAATTGATTGCCGGCGCGGTGTTGGCAGCGCCGACCGTGAGATCATGGCACTGTTGGATGCCAGTGCGGTGTCTTGGGCAGTGGTCATGACCAAGGCGGATAAATTGCCAGCCGAAAAGCTGGATGCAGTCTGCGCCGCAACGCTTAACGCAGTGAATAAGCATGTTGCGGCCTATCCGACATTGTTCGTGACATCATCCGAGAAAACCATCGGAATCGCCGAGCTACGTGCGCATTTGGCTGCGCTGGGTCTACCGCGAAGCTAGGTTTTGGCGGGCGGTATCTGGGCGGGGCAATTCGCCTTTTTCATAAGAACACTTGCGCCAGCCTACCGCTTGCCGATAATTTGGCCGATGGCCTGCCACGCTGGATCAAATATCTGGTATGATTATTTCAGGTTGGGTGAAATCAGGTGGGGGTAACCTCAAGGTCGCGAAAGGCAGTGCCATGGACGAAAAATCCTCCTTGCAATCGAGATTGTTGGAACAGACGGGAATGCTGATTGAGGCGTTGCCCTATATGCGGCGCTATTCGGATCAGACGCTGGTGATCAAATTTGGCGGTCATGCTATGGGCGAGGCTGATTATGTGAATGCTTTTGCCGCGGATATTGCGCTGCTGGATCAAGTTGGCGCGCGCCCTGTTGTTGTTCATGGTGGCGGCCCGCAGATCGGTGACATGCTGAAAAAGATGCAGATCGAATCGAACTTCGTCGATGGACTGCGGGTTACCGACGAAGCGACGATTTCGGTTGTAGAGATGGTTCTCGCGGGCGGTATCAATAAGGCGCTGGTTGCAGCAATTGCACGCGCGGGCGGATGCGCTGTTGGTATTTCCGGCAAGGATGGCGGGCTGATTAAAGCGCGAAAACTGATGGCTGTTGGTAAAACAACCGAATCAGCGTCCGCCGCGGCAATCGACCTTGGGTTTGTGGGTGAGCCTGAACATGTTGATACAAAGGTTCTTGATGCTTTGAATGCAGCGAACCTAATTCCGGTGGTGGCGCCGGTCGGGGGTGCGGAAAATGGTGAGACCTATAATATTAATGCTGATACAGCGGCTGGCGCTATTGCTGCCGCGCTGAATGCAACGCGGATGCTGATGCTGACCGATGTTGCAGGTGTTTTGGATCGTAATGGTACGCTGATTTCCGAAATGACAGTCAGCGAGGCCGAAGCGCTAATTCGCGATGGTACGGTAACGGGGGGAATGATTCCAAAAGTGGAAACCTGCATAAATGCCGTGCTAGGCGGCGCTGAAGCAGCGGTAATCATGGATGGTCGTGCCCCGCACGCGCTGTTGGTTGAGCTGTTCACCGAACATGGTATGGGAACATTCATCAAGGCCGATTAGATGCATATATTCATTGGTCTTGATTAAGACGGGCCCCACCTTAAGACGGGGCCTTTAAGACAGGATCCAACTAAAACGAACCCCCCCTTTATTTTAAAAGGCATTTTCATGTTACAGAGTCTAAAATCACCTTCCGAATTTCCAACGGACCAAATAACCGAATGGGTGTTTGATCTCGATAATACCATCTATCCGGCAAAATCTGATTTGTTTGTGCGGGTTGCTGTGCGAATCACCGAATTTGTGGGTCAGCATTTTGATGTGCCTCTGGATGAAGCAAAGGTGATCCAAAAGGATTTCTTCCAGCGGTACGGCACAACAATGCGCGGGTTGATGGTTGAACAAAATCTTGCGCCCGAAGAATACCTTCATTTCGTGCATGATATTGATGTCAGCGACCTTCCCAAGGAAACTGAACTGGACCAGCTTTTGTCTGGCCTGCCGGGTCGCAAGCACATTTTCACCAACGGCACCGTTCCGCACGCTGAAAACATCCTGAACGCCTATGGTATCCGTCACCATTTCGAGCATATTTTTGATATTATCGGGGCCGATTACATTCCCAAGCCCGAGACAGCAGCCTTTGACAGCTTTGTCTCTCATACTGGCATCAACCCGGCCCAAGCAGTGATGATTGAAGATATGGCGTGTAATCTGGAACCGGCGCACGGGCTTGGCATGCGCACCGTTTGGCTGGCCAGTGATAGTGAATGGGCGGCGCGCGGTGCTGACGAGCCATATGTGCATTTTGTTGCTGAAGACCTAAAGAGCTTTCTCTCGGGCCTTGCCATTCCAGCCTAAAACGCCAATATCTGCTCAATACAGTCCCGAAATAGTCCCATTAGATTTATGAGAAACCATCGACAAAAATAGACTTCCACCCTAAAAATCTTACCAGAAATATTAGCTGAGCCTGCTAGAATCTGACATGACAAAATTAATCCTAGAGGACCTAGGTGAATTAAGGAGAGCATCATGGATACCGCGCAACTCGAAAGAGACATTAATGCAGCTTGGGATGCGCGTGATCAAATCACCGCAGACACTAAGGGTGCGGTTCGCGATGCGGTGACCGCGGCGCTGGCCATGCTGGATAATGGCGACGCCCGGGTTGCTGAACCAACCGGCAATCACCAATGGCACGTTAATCAGTGGCTGAAAAAAGCTGTTCTGCTGTCCTTTCGTTTGAATGACATGGCGGTAATCCCCTCTGGAACCAGCTATCCGGATAGTGGTGAGGCCGTGTGGTGGGACAAGGTTCCATCGAAATTTGCTGGCTGGGGTGAAGCCCAATTCCGCGACGCAGGGTTTCGCGCGGTTCCGGGTTGCATTGTAAGGCATTCAGCGCATATCGCCTCCGGTGCGGTGCTGATGCCCAGCTTTGTTAACCTTGGTGCCTATGTTGGCAGTGGCACGATGGTTGATACATGGGCAACCGTTGGATCATGCGCGCAAATTGGTAAAAACGTTCACCTGTCAGGCGGTGCCGGTATCGGCGGTGTTCTGGAACCCTTGCAGGCGGGGCCGGTGATCATCGAGGATGATTGTTTCATCGGCGCGCGTTCTGAAGTTGTGGAAGGCGTGGTTGTGGAGCAAGGCGCGGTTCTGTCCATGGGTGTGTTTATTGGCGCTTCAACAAAAATTGTGGACCGGGTAACCGGCGAGGTTCACATGGGCCGCGTGCCGGCCTATTCGGTTGTTGTTCCGGGAACGCTGCCGGGCAAGCCGCTTGCCGATGGCTCCCCCGGGCCGTCATTGTCATGCGCTGTGATTATCAAGCAGGTGGACGAGCGCACGCGGTCAAAAACGTCGGTCAATGAGTTACTTCGCGACTGATGACAGGATTTTCGCATGCAGTTGATCTTGCGCAGCGACTGATACGCTGCCCCTCGGTGACACCGGCCGAAGGGGGCGCGCTTGACCTTCTTCAGGATGAATTGACGACGCTTGGATTTACCTGTCAGCGTCTGATGTTTGGCGAGGGCAGGGCGCGCATTGATAATCTGTTTGCACGGCATGGCACTGCTGGCCCCCACATTGCCTTTGCCGGTCACACTGACGTTGTTCCGGTTGGCGATAAAGCGGCATGGCGGCACGGCCCGTTTGAGGGCACCATTGAAGATGGGTGTCTGTATGGACGCGGGGCTGCTGATATGAAGGGCGGCATCGCGGCTTTTATTGCGGCAGCGGCGGGATATCTTGCCAGCGGTTCGACCGGGAATACCGGGCAACAGGGGTCAATCAGCTTGCTGATCACTGGTGATGAAGAAGGTGATGCGCTGAACGGCACGGTCAAAATGGTTGAATGGGCGGCGGCCAATGGTCATACGCCCGATATGTGCGTAGTGGGTGAGCCTACCAACCCGGACGCCCTTGGCGATATTATCAAGAATGGGCGGCGCGGCAGCCTGTCCGGGCATTTGAAGGTTGGCGGTGTGCAGGGTCATGTTGCTTATCCGCATCTTGCTGATAATCCGGTAACGCGGTTGCTGGAAATGCTGGCACCGGTCAATGGCTGTGAGCTGGATGGGGGAACACCACATTTCGGACCTTCAACGGCGAATGTCACGACGATTGATGTTGGCAATCCGGCAACCAATGTGATTCCCGCGCGGGCTGAGGCTAAATTCAATATCCGTTTTAATACCGAGCATACAGCTGCCGGGTTGCGCGACTGGCTGGAAGAACATTTCAACCGTGTTGGCGGTGATTGGCAGGCAAGCTGGAAGTCCAATGCCGATCCGTTTATCACCAGCCCCGGAGCACTCACCGATATGCTGGGCGATTCTGTAGAGGCGGTGACAGGCCGCCGACCTGACCTATCAACGACTGGCGGTACGTCTGATGCCAGATTCATCACCCATATTTGTCCGGTTGCCGAATTCGGTCTTGTTGGCAAAACTATGCATCAGATTGACGAGCATGTTGCGGTAGCTGACATTGATCAATTGGCGCGTATTTACGAAGATTTTCTGACGCGATTTTTTAAGGGGGCCGACTGATGGCAAAAGCTGATAACAGGCTTGGCCCGGGCTCGCTTGCTGGGCTGATCAAAAATACTCTGTTGGTGATGCTGGGCCGCCGTCCGCTTGCTGGAACTTTTCGCACCGATGCGGATGGCATGTGGCAGGCAATCTGGGCGTCGTTGATCTTCACATTGCTGGTATCGGCCTTTCCGGGCTCTCAAAGCGGTATAGGGTTTCTGGCGCTTTATCTGACGATCCAACTAGTCTCGGTGCTATTTACCGTATTGCTGTTTGCCAGCCTGCTGAATTCAATTGGCCTTAGCTCAAGGCTATTTGTTTTTGTAGTGCCGTTTTTGTGGGTTGAAAATGTCCAGCATCTGTTTGGTGGATTGTTGCAGAATCTGGTGGTTGCAACTGGCGACATCACGTTTTTGATCCTGATTACGCCGTTGATTATCTGGTCGATTTACTGGCTTTGGCGCATTGGCCGCGATCAACTTGGCCGCGGCGGATGGCTTGCCACCGGCCTGCTGTTCCTGTCATTCGTGATTGATGCGGGACTGTTTATGTTTTTGCGGCTACGCGTTCAAGACTCGCTAGGATAGACCACTTCGCTTAGATACAGGCCTTCTGGAGGGGCGGTTGGTCCAGCCGCTGATCGGTCACATGCGGCCAACGCGTCAACAACGTCCCTCTCCTGCCATTTCCCCGTGCCAACCAATGCCAGCGTGCCAACAATATTGCGAACCTGATGATGCAGGAATGATCTGGCATAGGCATGCAGGTGAATTTCTTCGCCGCACGCTTCAATTCGCAACTCATCCAGCGTGCGAATCGGGCTTTCCGCTTGGCAATGTGTTGCCCGAAAACTGGTGAAATCATGGCGCCCCACCAGGTGCTGGGCGGCGCGGTTCATGGCCTCTGCATCCAGCGGCTTGCGGTGGTGCCATACCCGCCCATGGTCAAGCGCCGGAGGGTGACGCCTCGGCAGAATACGATACAGATAGCGCCGACCAATTGCGGTAAAGCGCGCATGGACTGTCTCGTTGACTTCACGCGCGGCGCAAACCGTTACCGGATGATCACCGGTCAGCGCATTCAGCGCTTGCATCACGCGGTTGGCACTGAATTTTTCCGGAACATCAAGATGCGCTACTTGTCCGGTGGCATGGACGCCTGAATCGGTGCGCCCGGCCCCTTGCACCAATACCGGAACGCCGGCCATCTTGGCAGCCGCGTCCTCTAAAACCTGCTGGACGGTCAGGCCACTGGTCTGGCGCTGCCAGCCAACAAACGGACCACCATCATATTCGATTGTGATCAAAATTCGCCGTGTCATACCTGCGCCATCACATTGAAGCCGGGTTCAGGGGAATTAACGGTGCGTTGAGATGAACTTGATTGCCGTTCAAAAATGCCCGCGCCGACATGGGTTTGCCACCCGCAGGTTGTAGTTCATGCAAGATCAGTTCACCAGCAACAGTGCCAATTCGCATGCCGTCATTGCTGTCCAGTCCAAGAAAAATACCGGGTGCATTGGTGTTATCACTGGTTGGCGATGGCGATGCTTTCACAACGCGAACGCGGCCTTTGGCACCGGAAAACCACGCCCCTGGAACGGGTGTAAAAGCGCGGATATGCAGATCAAGATCACGCGCCGACCGCCGCCAGTCAATTTCAGCTTCGGTGGGAATAATTTTGCGAGCATAGGTGGCGTTCGCATCATCTTGCGGGCTGGCGTGCGAGATAAGATCGGTCAGATCATCGTCACTCTCGCTCACCAAATCTGCCAGCAGATTGGCGTTCAAATCTGCCAGCTTGTCATGCAAACTGCCGGTGTTGTCGTCTTCTTTAATGGCACATTCGCGCATTGCCAGCACCGGTCCGGTATCCAGTCCCGCTTCCATGAGCATCGCGCTGATGCCGGTTTTTGTGTCGCCAGCGGCAATGGCGCGCTGGATCGGTGCTGCCCCGCGCCAACGCGGCAACAAGGACGCGTGTCCATTAATGCAACCAAAGCGCGGCATTGCCAGAACTGATCGGGGTAATAGCAATCCATAGGCCACAACGACGAATAGATCGGCCTGTAATGCTGCGAGTGCCTGCAAGTCTTCGGCGTTTTTCAAGGTTTCGGGATGGCGCGTAAGGATACCAATTTCATCGGCGTGGCGGGCCACCGGCTGGGCAATCATACGCATTCCACGTCCTGATTTTCGGGGCGGCTGGGAATATACGGCCACTATGTCATGCGCGTCCGCCAGCCGTGCCAGCGCTGGAATAGCAAATTCCGGGCTTCCCATGAACACTATGCGGCGGCGCGTCATTGCTGGCCTTTCCCTATGATCTGGAGGCTGATTGACGCAATTCCTTCAGCGTCTTGCGGACAATCATATCACGCTTCAGGCGTGAGATATGATCGATGAACAACACTCCATTCAAATGATCAATCTCATGTTGAACACAGGCGGCCAGCAACCCTTCGCAATGCAGCATTTGCTCGGTGCCATCAACATCAATGTATTTTACATCAACGGTGGCTGGACGTTCCACATCAGCAGTCTGATTGGGGATCGAAAGGCACCCCTCTTCCAGAATCGATAGCTCGGATGAAGATGTCACTATTTCAGGATTGATCATTTTGTAAAGCTCGGGCGTATCGTCACTGCCGCAATCCATCACGATAACCCGCTCGGTGATGTTGACCTGTGGGGCTGCCAGCCCGATACCGGGGGCGTCATACATGGTGTCGGCCATATCATCCAAAAGCGTTCGCAACCCGTCAGTCACCTCGGTAACTGGCGATGCTATTTTCCGCAGAACGGGATCTGGAATTAAAACGATGGGAATCAGCGCCATTCGTCTGTCTTTCGTGAATTTATGTGCCCGCAAAGGCGAAGATTAAAACATGCGGCTAAGTCTGCAGATTTGAGTAGGCGAAGCCAGCGTTGCAGTCAAGCCACGGGCATGTCACATTAGGGGCGCATTTATGAATATATTTGTGTCTTTCTCCCATGAAAATGAGGCCCGAATGTCAATCGATCCAGTCCTGATTATTACGGTTCTTCTGATTGCGCTTTTGGCAATGGTCGTCCTGATGGTCATGCAGATGCGGAGTTCGGGGAGCAGACAGCAGGCAGGCGAGGCAGAGCAAGCAGCCCAGACCGCCCTAATCGAACTTCGCGGGCAATTGGCGCATATTGCTGCGCAATCGAGTGAAATTAAACAGACTGTCGCCATGCAAATGCATGAAACCGAAGGGCGGCTTGGCACGCGGCTGGAACAGTCGATGCGGGATCAGAATGAACGCACCAACCGTTCGCTGAACGGAATGGCAGAAAAGCTGGTGGTTATTTCAGAGGCTAACGCGCATATCTCGGCGCTGTCCGGGCAGGTGAATGAGCTGCAAAATATTCTATCGAACAAACAGGCTCGGGGTAGTTTTGGCGAAGTTCAGCTGGAAAATCTGGTCCGTGATGCGTTGCCGGATAGCGCCTATAAATTTCAACATACTCTGAGTAATGGCAAGCGCGTTGACTGTTATCTTGAGATGCCTTCGCCGCCTGGCGCGATTTGTATTGATTCGAAATTTCCACTGGAATCCTATCGCCAGATGAAGGCTGCTACCGATGATGCCGGACGCGAAATAGCACGGCGATCGATGGAAAGTGATGTTAAAAAACACCTCAATGACATTGCCGAAAAATACATTGTTCCGGGCGAAACGGCGGATAGCGCAATTCTATTTCTGCCGTCTGAATCTGTTTATGCCGAAATTAACCTAAGCCTGCCAAAGCTGGTTGATGAAAGTCGCAAACGCCGGGTTTATATGGCCGGCCCGGATAATTTAATGCTGATCCTGCATACGGTTCGGGCTATTTTGCGTGATTCGCGAATGCATGAAGCGGCGGGCCTGATCCAGTCCGAAGTTGACAAGATGATGCAGGATGTGGGGCGGCTGGATGAGCGCGTTACCAAGCTGGCAACGCATTTTCGCCAGACCGAACGCGATATTGAAGACATTCAGACATCAACCCGCAAGATTACCGCGCGCGGCGGAAAAATCACGGCAATCGATGTTGATGAAGATAGTGCCGACTCCAGTAGTGCTGCCGGTTCTGGCAGCGCAATACCGCCGGAACTGCCGCGTTAACCAAGCTTTGATCTGGCTTTGAGCGCTTGTGCCAAGGTTCCGTCATCAAGAAAATCTAACTCACCGCCAACCGGCACCCCGTGCGCCAGCCGTGTTACTTCTATCGGCAGGGATGACAGGCGTTCATGAAGGTAATGCGCGGTTGTTTGTCCCTCGACTGTGGCCGACAACGCCAGAATAACCTCTTCAACGCCCGAACTTGCGCGTGACACCAGCCGGTCAATATTCAAATCTTGCGGACCGCGGCCATCAATGGCGCTCAAGGTACCGCCCAACACATGATAGATGCCGCGAAACACGGCGGCACGCTCCATCGCCCATAGATCACCAACATCCTCAACAACGCATAACATGCGCCGGTCACGCTGGGTATCGCGGCACAACGAACAGATGTCCGCATTGTCAAGATTGCCGCATTCGGCGCAGTTCCGAGAGGTTCGCGCTACAGTGCTAAGCTCTTCGGCAAGAGGCAGCATAAGCCGGTCACGATTCTGCAAAAGAAATAGCGCCGCGCGCCGTGCTGACCGGGGGCCAAGGCCGGGTAAACGCGACAGTCTTTTGATCAAAGATTCGAGTTGGCTATCCATATCAGAATGGCAGTGACATGCCGGGCGGAAGCGGCAGGCCGCCAGTGATGTCTTTCATTTTAGCTGCCATTTCCGCATTGGCATCGGCATTGGCATTGTTGGTTGCTAGAATGATCATATCTTCCAGCATGTCGATATTTTCGGCATCCATCGCGCTAGGGTCAATTTTGATGGCGCGCATTTCACACTTGCCGTTAACCCGAACCGTGACCGCGCCCCCGCCAACGCTGGCAGAAAATTCAGCGTTCGCCATTTCGGCCTGTAGATCTTCCATGCGTGTTTGCATTTCCTGAACTTTTTTCATCATGCCAGCCATATTACGCATCATTGGCCCAAATCCTCATCCCTATCAAACGGTTCCCCATCATATGCCCCCTCGTCCCTTGTGGGGCTGGTAAATCGTTCGGTTGCTTTGATCTCCTCAATCTCGGCTCCCGGAAACATCTCGATAATTGACTTGATCACCGGAGTGGCGGCAAAGCCCGCCTTTTGCTTTTCACGAGATGCGCGGCGTTCATCGGCAATTGTAGGCGCGCCAGGACCGTCAGACAGGCTGACCATCCAGCGGGTATTGGTCCATTGACTCAGATGCCGCGCGACGTCCCCCGCCAGACTTTCGGGTGCGCCTTCGCCGAGGTTGATTTCTAGAAGACCGGGTTGCAGTTTTACCAGCCGGATAAAGCTTCTGATTCGCGCTGCCAGCAATGGCTCATCATGCGCCTCTGCCATTTCGGCAACATCATGCAATGAGGTGATTTGGGGAAGTTGGGGCTTTGTGATTGCTGGAGCGGGTACATCTTCAACCGATAGCTGGGCCGACGGCTCCCCGCCTGCGACCGCTTCTTTGAGGGGCGGCAGGGGCTTTGTATCTGTTTGTTGATCAAGACTCGAATCGGGCCCCGCATTTGTATCAGAGGCGGCCCCTAGGGTTGATTCGGAATTTAGGGGTAATTCAGAATTTGGCAATGATTTGGGGGTTTCGCCCGACCCTAGTTTGGCAATGATCTCACCCGGAGTTGGCATATTAGCAAGATGCGCTAGCCGGATTAGCAGCATTTCCGCAGCCGCAAGTGGTTGCGGCGCTGAGGTGATTTCGCCATGCCCTTTCAAAAGCATCTGCCAAGCGCGCCCTAGTCTGGCAATACCCACTTCTGCCAGCGCGGCAATGGGGGCTTTTTCAACTTCCAACACCATGTCGGGTGACCCACCCGCGGCCGCCATACTGGCGCGGTGAATTAAATCCATCAGATCAGCGATTGCCATTTCTGGTTCGGCCCCATTGGCGTGAGCCGCTGCAAAAGCATCCAGCGCGCCGGCGGCATCTCCGGCTATTGCGGCGCGCAGAATGGCGATCGAATCGCTGCGCCCGGGCCGCCCAAGCATACTGGAAATACCGTCGCTGGAAATTTTATCGGCGCTCATCGCGGCGGCCTGATCTAATAGTGACAGCGCGTCACGAACTGATCCTTCGGCGGCGCGAGCCAGTGCGATGATTGCCTCCTCATCGGCTAAAATGTCTTCCTTCGCGCAAATGGCAGTTAGATGCTGGGCGAGATCCTCTGCCGAGACACGGCGAAGATCAAAACGCTGGCACCGTGAGAGAATGGTGACCGGCACTTTGCGAATTTCGGTGGTGGCGAAAATGAATTTGACCTGATCAGGTGGCTCTTCCAGCGTTTTCAAAAGCGCGTTAAAGGCACTTTTTGACATCATGTGAACTTCATCAATGATGTAAATTTTGAAGCGCGCTGAAACTGGTCGATACCCAACGCCCTCAATAATCTCGCGGGCATCATCAACGCCTGTATGGCTGGCGGCGTCAATTTCCAGAACATCAACGTGGCGGCCGGCGGCAATCGCCAGGCATGGCTCACACGCGCCGCAGGGCTCTAATGTCGGCTCGCCGTTACCATCGGTGCCAATGCAGTTCAGGCCCCGGGCCAGCAGCCGCGCGGTCGAAGTCTTGCCAACCCCGCGAACGCCCGTCAGCACAAAAGCATGCGCCAAACGGCCAAGCGACAGTGCATTGCTGAGCGTGCGCACCAGCGATTCCTGTCCGATTAACTCGGAAAACCGGTCCGGTCGGTATTTTCGCGCCAGAACGCGATATCCTGTCAGGATGCCTTCATTCATGATGTCTGAAACCTAGCGCAACGGCAAAGTTTTGACCACCTCGAAACACGCGCCTGTAGCGCTTGATTTTAGAAAAATGCCAATCACATAAAACTAATATCTGGCGGAAGATCATTTTTGGCTGGAGACTAATTTTTTAGCGGAAGCCAAATTTTTTAGCGGAAGACTGGTCGACCCACACAAAACCAGCCCTGGCTGCTTCCTTTCGGACCTGACCAGTTAGACGGGCAGTGCGTCCGTCCAGCCTTCCTAATCCCTTATATGGAACAAAGCGCGGTGCCGGACAAGTGCTTTATGCCGGATCGGTGCTTGATGCCAGACGGGTTCTTTAAGAATTAATGCCTGCTGATAACATTCACCCGCGACTAGCGTTGGGTGCGGTCTGGGCTGGCAAGATAGGTTCCCATGTTTGTTACTTCGTCATTCTCGCAATAAAAGCAAAGCTCTTCGATCGCCAATTTCATGTCAGGCCCGTCAATATGGCCCTCAACATCAATATAGAATTGCGCATGGTCGGCAAAGCCCGGGCGGATATAGCTTTCCAATTTGGTGATATTAATGCCGTTTGTTGCAAATCCGCCAAGCGCCTTATACAGCGCCGCCGGAACGCTTCGTAATTTGAAGACCATCGTCGTAATTACACGGCCAGAATCAAGCGGCGGCACAGTTCCCGTTTTAGACATGATCAGAAACCGCGTCGTGTTATGCTCTGCATCCTCGGCTGATTCCACTAACACATCCAGATCATAGATTTCACCTGCCAGTGCTGAGGCTATGGCCCCGATCCGCTTGTCACCGCGCGCCGCAATGTCTTTGGCAGCACCGGCTGTATCGGAGTGGGTAATTGCACGCAGTCCCAATGATTGTAGCCGTTCGCGGCATTGTGCCAGCCCCTGTGCATGGCTGTGGACCTCAACCAAATCATCGAGCGTTGCCCCGCGCGGTGCCAAAAGCTGATGGTTCACCCGTTGGAAATGCTCTCCATTGATGATTAACCCCGAACCCGGAAGAATGTGGTGAATATCGGCAACGCGTCCGGCGATCGAATTTTCTACTGGCACCATGGCCAGCGCGGCGCGTCCTTCCTGAACTGACAAGATCATTTCTTCAAAGGATATGCAGGGCAAAACCTCCATTGAAGGCCGTACCGCCTGACATGACATGTGCGAATAGGCACCCAAAACGCCCTGAAAAGCGATGATATTGCTAGAATCGACCATCAGTATTAACCCTCGGAATATGGTGTAGGCGAGTATCAGGGCGGCGTTGCACCCTGTCAACGACACTATTGGTGCGTGGTGGGGTTTTTGATACTCGCCCCTCTAAATCGAAACTTTACTTATCGAATATTAATGCAGCGCTTACCTGGTTAGTCGGGCCCGCGCTGCCCTTAAATCCGTGGGGGTGTCAATGCCGCCCGGGGCATGATCAATCTCGGCAACGGCAATCGACATACCTGCTTCTAGGGCGCGAAGCTGTTCCAGTCGCTCGGATTTCTCCAACGGTGATTCTGGCAGGGCAACAAAGCGCGCCAACGCCTCACGCCGCCACCCATAAACACCGATATGGTGATATTTTATGGCATCGCCTGTTGGAACAGCGGCCCGGCTGAAATACAGCGCCCGACCAAATCCTTGCCCGGGTCTGCCTGCGGTATCGTCCCAACTGACCACCGCTTTTACAATCTGCTCGCGTGCGATCTCTTCATCGCTGGCTGGGGTAACCAAAGTCGACAGATCGGCCCCGCTATGCTGCGATAGCTCAAAAAGCTTAGCGGGAATGGCATTATCTATTTCCGGCAGATCGCCTTGCAAATTTAGTATCAGATCAAAAGTTCCGTCCGGATCAATATTCTCAACCGCTTCAAAGGTACGGTCTGATCCTGATGAATGATCGCTGCGGGTCATCATTGCATTACCGCCGGCGTTTCGGATCACCGCCGCGATATCATCATGGTCGGTTGCCACCCAGACGGGGGCGATGTCTGCTGCGACGGCGCGCTCCCAGACATGCTGGATCATCGGCTTGCCGGCGATATCGGCAAGCGGCTTTCCGGGAAGACGATTTGCCGCCATTCGCGCCGGAATGATTATTAAAGGTGTCAGCTTCTTGTTCATTGTGCGTCAATTCATCACACATTTGCCGATTTGCATAGGCAAAAGCATCAAAACCGCGATCGGGGACTTGAGGCCAACGATCAATTTCGGTAAGAGTTTGGCTCTGCCTTAAATCGCTAGTGACTGGCAGGTGATGTGAGAGGGGCTCCCGCAGGGGAGATACAAGCATGGATGAATTAGGTCTCAACAAGGTCTTTGCAGGGTTTCTGGTTGCAGCGCTGATGCTGATGGCTGGCATAAAACTGGCCGACATTTTGGTGCCACATAGCGAGCTTACGCAAAACTCGTATATCATCGAAGTGCCTGAGGGCGGCACGGTGGCGGCGGCCGGTCCGGTAGACACTGGCCCTGAGCCAATTCTTGCGTTGCTAGCTAGTGCTGATGTTGCTGCCGGAGAAAAACTGGCGAAGAAATGTACTGCTTGCCATGTGTTCGATCAGGACGGCGCCAATAAGGTTGGTCCGGGATTGTGGAACATTGTAAACGCCGCTAAAGGTGCCAAGGATGGCTTTGCCTACTCCTCAGCACTGGTTGATTTCGGCGGTGCGTGGGATTATGCAGCGTTGAACGCATTCCTTGCCAAGCCAAAAGCTTATATCTCAGGCACCAAAATGAATTTTGTCGGACTGAAAAAACCTAACGATCGCGCAAACATGATTGCCTATTTGCGGCAACAGGCCTCTGCCCCTGCTGCGTTGCCGACAGCAGCTGAAATTGCCGCTGAAGCTGAAACGCCGAGTGACGGTTGATCGAAATGACATCCAATAAAAATAGCTCCCGTATTCACAGCCAGCTCGATAATACCGAGCTGGCTGACTTTTTATCCGACCTGCCAGCCATCAGTAGGCCGATCATCAAGAGCTGGTTCCGCAGCGGCGGCACGGTAGAATGGAAGTCTGATGCCTCGCCCGTCACGCTGGCTGACAAAACGGTTGAGCGCGCCCTTCGCGATGCGATTGAAGCCCGTTTTCCTGAAGATGATGTTTTGGGCGAAGAACATGATGCCCACACCGGTTCCGGTGATACCGGCTATACATGGGTGATTGATCCGATTGATGGCACACGCGCCTTTGTTTGTGGGCGGCCAATTTTTGGAACACTGATCGGATTGGTCAGGAATGACGTGCCGATTGCCGGTTTCATTGACATTCCTATGCTGGATGAATGTTATGTGGCAGTTGGTGGAGAGACGTTGTTGAACGGATCGCCGGTGCGGACCAGCACGGTCAAAACGCTGAAGAGCGCGCGCATTGGCACAACGTCTCCCCAAGCGCTGCTGGATGACAGTCTTGCCGCTTATAACCAGCTGGAAACCATCGCGGCCATAAGCTCCTATGGGGGGGATTGCCATAATTATGCGCTGTTGGCGAGCGGCCATCTCGACCTTGTTTTGGAGGATGGTCTTGCTACGCATGATATTATGGGAGTGGTCGAAGTGGTGCGCTCGGCCGGCGGCATTGTCACTGATAAGACAGGCGCGCCGGTTTCGTTTGCGGGGACTGCAAGCCTGCTGGCAGCCGCAACACCTGAGTTGCATGCCGAGGCGCTGGCCTTGATAGCTGCAAGCTAGGCCTATAATCTGGACCCCTTGCGAGCGAAATTGCGGGGATGCGGGCCAACGCGTAATGGCCGGTTCGCGATAAAAGGGGCATGACAATGATAAAGATCGGTTTTTATGGAAGCGCCGAAGACATGGCGCATTGGCAGGAGACGCTGACGCCGCTCCTCCCGAAATTTCAGATTAAGGATCTTCTTAGCGCGGCTGGCCGTGACTGTGACATTGCCCTTGTTTGGGCGCCTCCCGAAAATGCTTTTACCGGCTGTGCCAATCTGCGGGGAATTATCCTTCAGGGGCAGGGCGTCGATCATATGATGCGCGATGCTACGGTGCCGCGCGATATTGCGATGGTTCGGCTGGTTGATCCCGATATGGCCAATGCGCTCAGCCATTGGGCGATTTTGAATGCGCTCGATTTCTGGCGTGATGGTGCCTACTACCGTGCTGCCCAGCAGGAAAAAAAATGGCAGGCCATTCCACAGCGTCCGGCAACGGGCGCGCGGGTCGGCGTTTTGGGAACAGGCGCAATTGGCAGCGTGATCGCCCGCCGGTTTGCTGCGATGGGATTTGTCACCCGGGGGTTCACTCGGACACCGCGCGAAATTGACGACGTTGAAATGTTTGCTGGCGCTGCCCGCCTTGCTGATTTTGCTGCTGGTCTGGATATTGTGGTTTCAGTAATGCCGTTAACGCCGCAGACGACAGGTCTGATGAATGCCGAATTTTTTGATTTGCTGGCCGACGGTGCGTTTATCATTAATGGCGGGCGTGGTCCGCAAATTATCGATGATGATCTGCTGGCGGCACTTGATAGCGGGCGTCTTGGCGGTGCAGCGTTGGATGTTTTCGCCGTTGAACCGCTGCCTGCTGAGCATCGGTTCTGGACGCATCCGAATGTGCGGGTATGGCCGCATGTTGCCGCACAAACCAATGCCGAATCGGCGGCTCAGCAGGTATCTGCCGCTATTTTGAAGATTATCGCCGGAGAAACGCCCGACAATAAGGTTGATTGGCAGCGCGGATACTAGATTTACCTAGGAAACAAGTAATCAATTCCGCAAAAAATAGGGGCCTATTAGGCGACGGCCAAACTTTCGATATAGGTAAAAATTGCGCGAAGCCCCATTGCCTCGCCGCCTTTTGGCCGCCCTGGCCGTTCGCCCAAATTCCATGCCATCACATCAATATGCGCCCAGTTGGTCTGCTTTCCGGCGAATCGGCGCAGGAACAATGCGGCAGTAATAGCCCCTCCATATCCCGAAGCACCGGTGCTGGACAGGGTTACATATCCGCCATCCAGATGCCGTTCATACGGATCGAACAAAGGCAGACGCCATAAGGGATCCGCGACAACATTGCTTGCATCCAGAATCGCCGATGCGGTGGTGTCTTTATTGCAGAACAGCGCCGGAAGTTCGGTGCCCAGCGCAACACGCGCCGCGCCGGTCAAAGTGGCAAAATCGATCATAAAGTCGGGCTCATCCTCGCAGGCAAGCGTGATCGCATCGGCAAGGACCAGCCGCCCTTCGGCGTCGGTATTACCAACTTCAACGGCGATGCCAGCGCGTGTTTCAATAACATCCAGCGGACGCATTGATTGTGAAGAAACCGCGTTTTCGGCGGCTGGAATCAGAACCCTGAGTCTGACCGGCAGACCGGCAGTCATGATCGCTGTTGCCAGCCCCAAAACGGTTGCCGCCCCGCCCATATCCTTTTTCATCATCTCCATTGCCTTTGACGGCTTTAGATCAAGTCCGCCCGAATCAAAGGTGATCCCTTTTCCAATCAGAGTGATTTTTGGCCCGGTATCACCCCAACTTAGATCAATTAGCCGCGGGGCAATTTCGGCAGCACGGCCAACAATGTTGATTGCCGGATAGTCGCGTGCCAACGCATCACCACTGCTGACAGTGATGGTTGCATCAAAGGTCTTGGCAAGGTGGTGCGCCGTTGTCTCCAATCCGGCCGGTGTCATGTGATTAGGGGGTGAATTGATCAGATCACGGCACAGCGCAACCCCGCGCGCAAGACCTTGCAACCGCCTTGCCGCGTTGCCGCCGACCAACGCTGGCGGCAGAATGAGAGTACTAATTTGCGAATCGCGAATCTTTGCATCAGCCCGGTAAGTGTTGAACTGATATTGCGCCAATGCCCAGCCAAGACAAACCTGTCCGAAATCAATTTCGGCATCACTATCCGGACTAATCGCCCAACTGCCTTGCGGCAGGTTTGATGCGATGGCGCTGCTGTCCCAGATTGCGGCACTTCCATCCGCATCAATGATTCCAAGTGCAGTGCGGCCTCCTCCAGCAGATGCGGCCTCATCAGGGGGTAGCATAATCGAAGCGCCCGACTTGGCAGAAAAGCCATTCGCTGCAATCCATGCCAACTGGCCGGGACTAGCGCTGGTCTGCCAGTTTGCAAATCCGCCGGATGTCATTAAATGCAAGTCGCCCAGATCAGATTTTTCAGTGTTGGCAGAATTTGCGGCCAGCCCAAGCGATTCAATCTCGCGGAGCACAATATCAGTCATTTCAAATCACCTTATACCTTTTAATCGGACGTAGTTTTGTCAGTGTATTATTCTAGGGTTGGACCATCATACGGACATGCCCCATTCGCATTAGCAATGTCAGGCCACGCATTCCCAGATATATCGTAAAGGCGGCCAGAAGGCCATTCAACCCGTACCCACCCAGAAGAAAAACGAGAAGTAAAAATCCGGCGGATGAAATGATCATTGCATTGCGCATATCTTTACTTTGTGTTGCGCCGATGAAAATTCCGTCCATCTGAAACGCAAGAAACGCCACCGGTGCCAACAACGCCGCCCAATGCCAATGCGTCAGGGTCAGTCGGGCCAGATCATCCTGTGTTGTCATAATACCGACAAAGGCCGGTCCGCTAAACCAAACAATGATTCCGATCACCATCGCCGCGCTTCCAGCCATAATGTTGGTGCGGAACACCGTCCTATTCAGCATGGCAGGGTTGCGCCTCCCCACCGCCTCACCCACCATTGCCTCGGCAGCATGGGCGAACGCATCCAGACCAAACGCGATCAGCCCGAACATCACCAGAATCAATTGCACCGCGGCAAGTGACAGATCATCTACAGCCGCTGCCTTGTTCAGCAGAACTGCCTCGCTGAGCACCAGCAGCATGGTGCGAATGACCAGATCGCCACCAATGACAAAAAATCTCTTGAATGCCGGCAGATCAAACCATTCGGGGTTGCGGCGGAACGCCCTTGACGCAACTCCGGCCAGCATATCGCGCCATTGCCAGCGCAACAGTGCCAGCGTTGCAAATAGCCCCAGCCACTGGGCAATCACCGACGCCCACGCGACTCCCTCAATTTCCATGCCTAGGCCAAGCACAAATACTAGGTTCAAAATCAGATTGGTCATGTTCACAAAGGCAACCTGAACCATAACCAGACGCATCGCTTGTCGTCCGAAAAGAGTGCCAACCAGAACCATGCTCGCCAACGCTGCCGGAACGGCATATAGACGAATGCTGATATAGTCATGCATCAGCGCTTTGACTTGCGTGCTGCCGGTCAGAATCATGTCGGTCACAAGATGAATAAGCGGGGCCGCGAGATTGATTGTAATGCCCAGAATGCCGGCGACAACCAACCCCCGAATAATCAGGTTCTCGATGGTTTTGGTGTCTTCGCGGCCATGCGCCTGCGCCACTAGGCCGGTCGTGCACATTCGTAAAAAGCCAACCCCGAAATAAAGAAAATTGAAAACCAAGGTGCCAAGCGCCACCGCGCCAACAAAGCTGACGTCATCCAAGCGCCCCATCATTGCGGTGTCAGCAGCGCCTACCAACGGAATCGTAATAGTGGCAATAAATACGGGCCATGAAATCGCCCATATGCGCCGCCAGCTGGTGCGCTCAAGCAGGATTTGTGAATCTTGTTTTGAAGGCTGCGGTGCCATTTTTTGAATTCTCCGGTGGGCTGGGGCGCTAACCTGCTTGGCAAGCTGGCAACATTTTGCGCGGCGTAAAAGCTGGATTAGTGTTAAACCAATTCATATAGAAAACCACCGTAAAAGGTGCTTTAACATACGGTAAAATAAGATGGTCAACCAACTGTAACGTTTGGCCGGAATACAGGAAACGCAGCTTGTCCTTCCTAGACAAAAACCGGACCCTAGATAAAAACCGGTCCCTGAATAATAAGCCAGCGCTGATTATACTGCTGGCTTTGCTGGCTGCTGCGATTTTGATCGGACATCAAACATTGCCCACAATGGACCGTGATGAATCGCGGTTTGCTCAGGCCAGCAAACAAATGCTGCATTCGGGTGATTTCGTAACGGTGCGGTTTCAAGATGATCTTCGCGCGAAAAAGCCGGTCGGTATCTACTGGCTTCAGACAATTTCTGCGGCACTGTTTGGTGATACAAAAATCGCTGCCTTTCGCGTGCCAAGCTTGCTGGCGATGTTGCTGACAGTTTATGGCACCTACCGGATTGCGCGGTCGCTGTACAAACCACCGCGCGCGTTGTTATCGGCGGCGGCTTGTGGGGCCTCGCTTATTGTCTTTGCCGAGGCGCATTTGGCGAAGACGGATTCGGTGTTGATGCTGTTGTGTTTTTGTCAGCAATTCGCGCTGTTTCGCATTTATCAGGCTTGGCAGCATGGGCGGCGGCTGCCTTATTGGTCATATCTGTGGTTTTGGGTGCCGATGGCGGCGGCAGTGCTGGTCAAAGGGCCGGTTGCGCCGGTGTTGGCAATGACGACGGTTGGCGGCTTGTCGCTTTGGCACCGCAACATCCGCTGGATGCGATTGCTGCGGCCATGGCAAGGGATTTTCGCGCTGGCAGTGATCACGCTGCCGTGGGCAATCATGGTAACGCTGGCAACCGATGGAGCGTTTCTGGATCTGGCCTTTCGCGGGGATTTTGTGGCCAAGGTTCAGTCCGGGCAGGAATCGCATGGTGCGCCGATTGGCACCTACTTGCTTCTTGCCGGGGTGCTTTTATGGCCAGCCAGTCTGTTGTTGCCCCGCGCTGCAAGCCAATTACGGCTATTGACGGCGCATGTTGAAAGCCGGTTCATGCTGGCATGGGCGGTGCCATTTTGGGCGCTGATTGAGCTGGTGCCGACAAAGTTACCGCATTACCCGCTACCGGTAATACCGGCGCTGGCAATTTTGCTGGTTTGTGCGGTGGAGGCACCGCTTGCCGGAAGTTCGCGGCCTGCAAAAAACAAAAGCTCTTGGAATGAGAATAGGGACCAAGATTCCCCAAACCCGTTTTTTGCACTTTTAAGCCTCGATTGGCTTCGGGGGTTTAGGGTTCAAAATTTTCGGCGTAGTGAAAGCAGTTCCCAGAAATTTACGGTCCGGGGAAGCGTGCTAAGGTGGATTGCGCTTGCGGCTGAATTTGCCATGATGACTGTTGGGCCTGTGCTTGGTGGGGTGATGATCTGGGCGGCGCTGACCTTTGGCGGGGTGACGAGTGGCCGGGCTTTTGCCTTTGCCTTGCTGGCCTGCGTTATGGTTGGCTTGGCGATGTGGCAGGGTATTTTATGGCACCTGCGGGGCGGAATTAGGCCTGTTGCTTTGATGCTGGCGGCCGGCGTTATTTTTCATTTCATCGTGATTGCCGGGCTGTTGCCGTCGCTTTCGCGGGTGCATGTGGCACGCGCTATTGATGAAAGTCTGATTGCCACCGACACGCGCCCTGCCGCCATCGCTGCCGCTGGGTTTCATGAACCGTCGCTGGTGTTTCATCTTGGCCGCGATTTACTATTGGTTAATGGCGGCGAGGCGGCGTTGTTTCTGGCCGAGGCACCGGGCGGAATGGCGATTGTCGAAAAAGACCAGCAGCCAGCTTTTCTGGAAATGGCGGACCAATTGGGTTTGCGCCTTTCAGTGCCGGTTCAGATTGAGGGTTTTAACATGTCCAAAGGTCGAAACATCCGAATTTTCCTCTATAGAACAACCCTTTGATCTGTCCTATTTGACCATAGCGACGCTAACGGCTAAAGACAGGGGCATAATTCGTGTTTAACTCCGTTTTGCGAGTCCCGTGAATGACCAAAACCAAACGCAACGCATCGGCCCCGCCTGAAATTGAAATTTCAGTTCTGGTTCCGGTAATGAATGAAGCTGGCAATATTCGTCCGCTGATTGATGAAATCTGTGACGTTCTTAAAGGGCGCCGCTTTGAAATCATCTATGTTGATGACGCCAGCACCGATGACAGCGTTGACGAGTTGGTGACTGCCAAGGCCGAAATTCCGCAACTTCGCGTTCTTTGCCACACCAACCGCGCCGGACAGAGTGCCGCCATCAGATCGGCGTTGCTGGCATCGCGCGGTCATCTGATCGGGGTGCTGGATGGTGACGGCCAGAATGTTCCAGCAGATTTTCCAAAGCTCGAGGCGGCGCTGCTGGCTGCAGAAGCCGATTGGAAAGATTTGGCCGATGGGAATG
>CALLKZ010000109.1:0-9961 GCA_938082345.1 uncultured Alphaproteobacteria bacterium | reverse complement strand
ATACCAATTGAGACCGCACCTTTCGGGTTGAGTAAATAGGGTGTTGAAGGTTGCCCCACCCGGCCGCGCATTTTATCGCCGGTCAATAACATTCCCGACGCGCTGAGACGATTGACAATCACCGTCATAGTCTGCGCCGACAGGCCGGTAAGCCGCGCCATTTCAGCTTTCGTCAGGCGGCCATGCTTGCGAAGCAGCGAGATTAACAATCTTTCATTATACTGACCAATACTGACCTGATTGCCGCCTTGCAAAGTATGCGAGCTGTGATCGCCAATGGAAGATTGAGATTTCATCAGAAAGGCCGAGCCAATGTCAGTTATAAAAAAATATTCAAATTTTTATGCTTGCGGTTTACACCACGGCGAAGCGGACCATTTGAGAATAAACATATCATAGGTGAGCGCGCCGAAGTACGACAAGTGCAACTTGCAGCTATTTTCCCCGCGGCACAATAGCATGACCAGGTTGACACATTATAAATCAGATTGATTTATTTATTGACGTGAACCGTATAAATTCGCTATTACCCCTCCATAAATTGGCTCCCCGCAAAGATAAATATGGCCGAGCCTTAGGAATAGTCCGCAAAGAAAGACTATCAAGATGACGCAGATTGCAATTAATGGATTTGGCCGGATTGGCAGGAATATTGTTCGCGCAATGCTCGAATCGCCCCGCGATGATTTCCGAATTTCAGCTATCAATGATCTTGCTCCCATAGAGACATCAGCACTTTTGCTTGAGCTGGATTCAACTCATGGCCGCCTTGACGTGCCAGTAACAGTTAGCGATGGTTTCATTCAGGTTGGTGATCACAAAATTGCCTATCTCAGCGAGCGAAACCCGGAAAATTACGATTGGGGCGCCCGGGGTATTGATCTGGTGATGGAATGTACCGGCATTTTCACCGCTGCCGAAAAAGCGCGTATCCACATCGATGCGGGCGCAAAAAGGGTGCTGGTATCCGCCCCTTCCACTGGCGCTGACGCGACAATTGTTTTTGGTGTGAATGAGGGCAGCCTGACGCCGCAGATGGAAATCATCTCCAACGCTTCATGCACCACCAACTGCCTTGCCCCAATGGCCAAACTGATCCACGAAAATTGCGGCATTGTTCAGGGATTTATGACAACGGTTCATTCCTATACCGGTGATCAGAATCTGGTCGATGGCGATCACTCAGACCCCTACCGCGCGCGCGCCGCCGCACTCAATATGGTGCCCTCGACAACGGGGGCGGCACGGGCTGTCGGACTGGTTTTGCCTGAACTTGCTGGTAAGTTGGACGGCGTTGCCATTCGCATTCCGACACCAAATGTATCGGCGGTTGATTTGGTTTTTCAGCCGAAAACACAGCTATCTGCCGAGGCACTGAATAATGTGTTTATGAAGGCCGCAAACGATCCTGAAAACACCGTTCTGGCTGTAACAGACAAACCGTTGGTGTCCAGCGATTTCAATCACCATCCGGCTTCCACTATTATCCATCTGGATCAGACGCGGGTTATGCCTGACGGGATGACGCGCGTGCTTGCTTGGTATGACAATGAATGGGGTTTTTCCAATAGAATGCTGGACACCGCAGGGGCGATTCTGCGAGTTTGACGCACAGTGATGGCGCATCGGCCAGCTGTCAAAATGGGCAGGAGCTTTAGATGACCATAAAGTCAGAGACTAACAGGGACGCGCCAGCGGCTTCGGTTCTGCCTTCAAGTGATTATGTGATTATTGGCGGTACTGGCGATCTGGCTTTGCGCAAAATTTTTCCAGCGCTTTTCTGGCGGTATCTTGACGGGCAAATCACCGCTGATTTTCGCATTGTTGCTGCCTCGCGTCATGCGATTGACAAGGACGCCTTTGCCGCCCGACTTCTCCCTTTCTGCGAGGCCTGCTTTACCGATGGATCGGCGGATGATGCCAGTTGGGACAGGTTTCTGGAAATCATCGACGTCATTACTCTTGATGTAGTAAGCGGCTCTGGAAGCACCGATCTGGCTGCTTTCATAAAATTGCGCGCCGATGACGCGCGACCAACGATCTTTTATCTGGCAATAGCGCCAAGCCTTTTTGGGGCAGCAACCAAACTTCTTCGCGATGCCGGATTGACCGGTAAGCAGGCCCGCCTTGTGGTGGAAAAGCCGCTGGGCCATGACGGCAAATCCAGCCGTGCAATCAATGCCGAGCTTGCCGAGATTTTCGACGAAAGCCAAATTTACCGGATTGATCACTATCTCGGCAAAGAAACCGTGCAAAACCTTATGGCGTTGCGCTTTGCCAACGTGATTTTTGAGACACAGTGGAATAATAACTACATCGATCATGTCCAGATCACCGTTGCTGAAACCGTCGGTGTTGGCAATCGGGCGGATTATTATGATTCCTACGGTGCCATCCGCGACATGATCCAGAACCACCTGTTGCAGCTTGTTTGTTTGGTGGCGATGGAACCTCCCGCATTTTTTGATGCCGATCAGGTGCGCGACGAAAAACTGCGCGTTCTTCGTGCCATTCGCCCGTTGCAAACTGACGATATCATGTGCGGCCAGTATCAGGAATATGCCTCGGAGTTGGGCCGCAACTCCAACACTGAAACATATGCTGCGATGCGATTGGCTGTTGATAACTGGCGCTGGGCTGGCGTTCCTTTTTATATCCGCACCGGCAAAGAATTGGCGCGGCGCGCATCTGAAATTGTGATTACCTTCAAACAGCGACCGCATGATGTTTTTCACCGCAATGGTGGTAGCGCGATTGAAACGCCCCCCAACCGGCTGATTATCCGCCTCCAGCCAAGCGAGGGGCTACGCCTTCAAATGATATCAAAACAACCCGGCCCCGGCGGTATGAGATTATTTCCATCCGAGCTTAATCTGAGTTTTGATGATATGTTTGAGGACCGTCTTCCCGATGCCTATGAGCGGTTGTTGATGGATACTGCGCGTGGCAACCAGACTTTATTCATGCGCCGCGATGAAGTGTTTGCCGCATGGGATATCATCGATCCGGTTCTAGGGTTTAACAAAACACCGGCGTTATACAGATCCGGCACGATGGGTCCGCCCGATAATTTGGCCGCACATGAAGGCCATGCCTGGATCGACCCCTATGATGATTAGGGTATGATAACTCGCCAACACTTGGGCAGAACACCTAAAAGAGGATTTGCAGATGAGCCAGCTTCATGACACTGTTGCCAGCGTGACCGAGCGAATCCGTGTGCGCAGCCAAGTTGCCCGCAGCACCTATCTTGAAGATATCGAGAATATGGAAGTGTCACCCGATAGTGACCGCCGTCAGGTTTCCTGCTCAAACATGGCTCATGCCGCAGCGGCCGCCGGACCTGATCAGGACGCAATTCTGACGGGTGAGAATGATCAAAAAGATGCGCCCGGTATTGTGCCGAATATCGGCATCATTACCGCCTATAATGACATGCTGTCCGCGCATCAGCCTTTTGAATCCTATCCACAGATTATTCGCGCAGCAGCACGAAGTGCTGGCGGTACCGCCCAGGTTGCGGGCGGCGTTCCAGCGATGTGTGATGGTGTAACGCAAGGCAGACCCGGGATGGAGCTGTCATTGATGAGCCGTGATGTCATTGCCATGGCCACCGCCATCGGGCTATCGCACGGCGTTTATGATGCAGCAATCTGCCTTGGTGTTTGCGATAAGATTGTTCCGGGGCTGGTAATTGGCGCGCTGTCATTCGGTCATCTTCCGGTGATTTTTGTTCCGGCCGGCCCGATGACAAGCGGCATTCCCAATTCACAAAAAGCGGATGTCCGCAAAGCTTTTGCCCGCGGCGAGGCAACCCGCGCTGACCTGCTGAAATCAGAAGTTGCGGCCTATCACGGCCCGGGAACCTGTACTTTTTACGGCACCGCCAATTCGAACCAAATGCTGATGGAAGTGATGGGCCTGCACCTGCCCGGGGCCGCTTTTGTTAATCCGCAAGATGATTTGCGGCATGCGCTGACCGTTGGTGCGACGCACCGTGCGATTGCCATTTCCAGAGCCTCGGTTAACCCGCGCCCGATTGGCCGGATGCTAGATGAGCGAAGCTTTGTGAATGCCATTATCGGACTTCACGCAACCGGTGGATCAACCAACCATACACTGCATCTTCCGGCGATGGCGGCGGCGGCTGGAATCACACTGACATGGCAGGATTTTGCCGATTTATCCGAGGTGACACCATTACTGGCCCGCGTTTATCCAAATGGCGAAGCCGATGTGAACCATTTTCATGCGGCTGGGGGGATGGGGTTTGTCATTCGCGAATTGCTGAACGCCGGTCTTCTGGATGGCAGTGCAGAAACCGTATATGGGGATAATCTTAGCGATTATACGCGCGATCCGGCGCTTGATGATGCTGGACTTTCCTGGCGTGACGCACCGATGACTTCACTGGATACTGACATTTTGCGCTCCGTTCAAAACCCGCATGCGCCTAATGGCGGGCTACGGATGCTGGATGGCAATTTCGGCAAAGCGGTTATCAAGATTTCTGCCGTCAGGGAGGATCGCCATGTGATCAGCGCACCTGCAGCCATTTTTCATGATGAGGCGTCAGTTAAGGCCGCCTATGCTGCCGGGGACTTGAACCGCGATGTCATCGTCGTTGTTCGCGGTCAGGGCCCGCAGGCCACCGGCATGCCGGAGCTTCACAGCCTGACCCCGATGCTGGCCAATTTACAGGATCAGGGATTTGCCGTTGCGCTGGTGACTGACGGGCGTATGTCGGGCGCATCGGGCAACGTGCCTGCTGCCATTCATGTCACTCCTGAGGCCGTTTCGGGGGGGCGCATTGGGCGCTTGATCGACGGTGATATAATTACCCTAGACGCCAACAATGGCAGCCTGATGGTTGCCGGCGATCTGGATAACAGGCCGGATAGTAGCCTTACAAATCTAGCGCCGCAGCGCGGCTTTGCGCGCCCGTTATTTTCTACTATCCGCGCCGCTTCCCTGTCTGCTGAACGCGGCGGCGGCCTGTAAAAAACCCCTGCCAGATCAAGGAGAAACCCCAATGAAAATGATCGATGACATTCTGGCAATAGGCAAAGTCATGCCGGTAATCGTAATTGACTCGCACGAACAGGCAGTGCCCCTCGCGAAAGCGCTGCTTGCGGGCGGCATTAAGACCATCGAAATCACCCTTCGCACATCCGCAGCACTGGATGCCATTCGAGCAGTGGCCGATACCTGCCCCGACATTACTGTTGGTGCTGGCACGGTTGTCAGCGCCCAGCTTGCCAAAAAAGCCACCGATGCAGGTGCCAGCTTTCTGGTTTCGCCCGGAACCACCGATGCTGTTATCGAGGGCGCAAGGACTGCCGGGGCAGCGTTGCTGCCGGGCGCGGCCAGCGTTTCCGAAATTATGCGGTTGAATGATGCCGGGTTTAACACGATAAAATTTTTCCCCGCGATGGCGGCTGGAGGGCCTTCTTTTGTTAAATCGCTGATCAGCCCGCTTGCCAATGTGCGCGTCTGTCCGACCGGCGGCATTACGCTGGCGAATGCGCCAGAATGGCTTTCGCTTGCCAATGTGCCGTGTGTTGGGGGAAGCTGGATTGCGCCGCAGACGATGATTGCCGAAGGTGATTTTGCTGGCATAACCAAACGCGCTGCCGAGGCCGCCACCCTTTAAGTGCAGGTCTCTCAAGTATGGGTCTTGTTTCGCGTTGAATGAGGACGCCACGATGAAATTCGGAATTCTTGGTGATGCCAAAATCAGCCGAAATCAGGTGATACCTGCTATCAGAGCGGCAGGGCATGACCTTATCCAACTCGGACGGCGCGATCCATCCGTCCCCTCAACCGATCCGATTTATACCGATGTATTGCAAACCGATTACGCCGCAGTTCTAGCCAATCCTGACATTGATATAATCTATAATCCCCTTCCAAATCATCTTCATGTTCCGTGGTCAGTGCGGGCACTTCAGGCCGGCAAACACGTTCTGTGTGAAAAACCTGCTGCCTATAGCATGGCTGATTTGGATAAATTAGAAGCAGCGACAAAGGCCAGCGGCAAGTATTTTTATGAGGCCTACATGATCCGGCACCATCCACAGTGGGACTGGATTGCTAATGTGGATTTGGGACACAAAAGCGTACTTCATACAGCCTTCACCTACCCGGAGCGTGAACCGGGCAATATCCGCAATTTTGCTGCGTTTGGCGGCGGGCCACTTCTTGATATCGGTTGTTATGCCGTGATGGCCGGAATACTGATTTTTGGCACTACTGCTCCGCAATCATTGCAATCTGTTGTTGTTTTGGACCCCGCGCATGATGTGGACTGCATGGTATCCGGCCTGTTGATCTGGCCAGATAACCAGCATCTGACGTTTACCGTGGCCAGCAATGCAGGTCCCATACAATCGCTGCAGTTGGCTGGCACTAAAGGATATGCGCGACTTGATATTCCGTTCAATCCGGGGGCGGTTGCCACCGCCAGCCTGAACAGAGGCGTTCTTGGCGAGGATGAGCGCATTAGCTTTCCTGCCTGCAATCAGTATCAGATTATGATAGAAAATGTTGTCAGTGCCATCCAGATGGACTCCAAGCCCGATTTCAAAATATCCCGCATTGTCACCGAAACCCTTATCAAACTGCGCGGAAATCTCTAAATTTCAAAATTTACATCGAGAGAACATTAGGCGTTAGGACACCATGTCGAAGATTTATCCTGATTTTGAATCCCCCGATTTTCTGCAAAGTCATATCGCCGATATTCTGGCCTTCTATGAGCCCAATGTATTTGATGCAAAGGGCGGGTTTTTCCAACATTTCCTCGATGATGGCAGCATTTATGACACCGAAACACGTCATCTGGTCAGCAGCACCCGCTTTGTTTTCAATTATGCCAACGCGCATCTTTTGACCGGTGCGCCGCATTACCGTGACTGGGCGGCGCATGGGCTGGCCTATCTGGAGAGCCACCATCGTCATCCCAACGGGCATTTTTTGTGGCAACGCAGCGGCGAGGCAATTGATGATGGGCGGGCGATGGCGTACGGACATGCTTTTGTAATGCTGGCCGCGGCTTGGGGAACGCGCCTTGGGCTTGACGGGGCCGGGCACCTGATTGATGAAAGCTGGGATTTGCTGGAGAGCTTATTCTGGGAGCCCGCGCATAATGCCTATGCCGATGAGCGTGACGCCAGCCTCGAAACCCTTTCCGATTATCGCGGGCAAAACGCCAACATGCACGCGGTTGAGGCACTGCTGGCTGCATTTGAGGCCACCGGCAATGTGCGGTATCTGGACCGCGCCGATCTTGTCGCCAAACAGTTCACATTGGTGCTGGCCGATCATGCAGGCGGGCAAGTCTGGGAGCATTATAGCGCCAACTGGCAGGCCGACTGGACCTATAATATCGACAGGCCGGATGATCTGTTTAAGCCATGGGGATTCCAGCCCGGGCATCAGGTTGAATGGGCAAAGCTGCTATTGCAGTTGGACGCGCATCGCGCCGCTGACTGGCATGTGGACCGTGCGCGCGCACTTTTTAATATTGCGATGGAACGTGGATGGGATGCCCAGCATGGTGGTCTCGTCTATGGCTATGCCCCCGATGGTAAATTTGCCGATGCGCATAAATATTTTTGGGTGCAGGCCGAAGCTATTGCCGCCGCATGGCAGCTGTTTAGCATCACCGGCGATGCACGTTACCGCGCCGACTATCAACGGCTGTGGGAATGGTCATGGGACCATCTGGTCGACCACAATCACGGCGCATGGTATCGCATTGTCTCACGCAAAGGAGATTGGATTGAACCCTTTAAGTCACCTGCTGGCAAGGTTGACTACCACACCATTGGAGCGTGCATGCATGTGCTTCATGTGCAGCAAGAGTTGGGCTAATTCCAAGAGCGGGGCTGAAACTCATGCCCTAAGCGCGAGACAAAATCCGGGGCTTCAAATTTGGGTTGGTAAAGGCTTCGGCCGCGCCGCGAACCCCGGCATGCGGATCGAATGACAGCCAGACCGGCACCTCCACCAGAAGGTCACGCATTGTCCCTTGATGACGAAACCGCGCGGCAAAATCGCTTTGTTCGATTAGCGGGCGAAGCTGGGCAACAATACCGCCAGCGATAACCACACCGCGCCAGCACCCCATTGTCAGAACCGAATTCGCAATCACTGTCCCCAGAATGGCAAGCATCATATTCGCCGCATCGCGCTCACGGCCTCGATCCTTAATCGCCGCCGCACCAATTTCAGGGGCAGGTTTAATTTCGCCGCCGGTAATAATCCGGTAAATAGTCGCCAACCCGTTGCCGCTGACCAGATGCTCAACCTCGACAAACGGCAATTCCGCCGCCAGCGCTGTAAACAGACGCATCTCATCCTCGGTCTGCGGTGCGTAGCTGACATGCCCACCCTCGCCCTCAATGGGAATATAATCGGCCTTGTTGGAAGAAGATTGACCAGAGGGTGTTTGAAAATTGGATTGGATGGGGATCAAGGCCGACACCCCAAGACCTGTCCCCGGTCCAATTACAAGAAGCGGCGCGCTCGCCACCGATTTGCCGTCCAAAATGGCCAAATTCCCATTCGCGGCAGGGTCAGTCTGGGCCAGCGCCTGAGCGGTGAAATCATTCACGATCAACAGGTGCTGTAATTCCAGCCCGGTCAAAAGCGCCCTTTTGCTGAAACTCCAATGATTGTTGGTGACATCGACAAGATCGCCCTGCACCGGACCGGCTACCGCAACACTGGCCGCCGAAATTGTAATTCCCTCAACATCCAAGTAGCTGGAAAAGGCAGCTTCGAGCGATGGAAATTCAGCGCATAACATGCTGCGATGATTCGCCAGCGCACCATCTTCGGCAACAGTTGCAAACCGGATGTTAGTTCCGCCAATATCAACCGAAACAAGCGTCATCAATAGCCTTCCTTTTTAAGTCATCAAAGCTGAACATTTTATAGTCGTATTCTACCGACAAAAAAAGTGGCGCGCCTGAAATTATCCTTTGGAATAATTTACCGGTCTGGAATGGGAGAGGCCATAGCTAACGCGCCCGAAACTGCGCATCCGACACCCAACCGAGGCTGGCATCGGTATCGCCGCCCGTCGGACGATATTCAGCGCCCAGAGGGGCGGTGTAGCCAAGATCCGCGATATGCTGAAACAGCATCTCATAATCCGGGCCATAATCCGGGCCAAAAGTCTGATCCTGATGTGTGGCAGGGCAGGGCGGCCCCCGATCCGGCATCATTGAAAATTGAATATGCCCGATAATATCAATCATCCGGTTGAGGCAGCCGGCCACATCACCCTCGGTTCGCGCCACATGATAGCAATCAAACATCAACCGCAGATTTCGGGCACCAACCGCGCTGATAATCCGGCGAGCCGCCGCCGTCGTTCGCAAAAAATATCCGGGCGCATCGAAAGCGTTCAACGGTTCGATCATAATAGTCCGGCCATCTGCAGCGGCTTTCTTTGTGGCATAACGCAGGTTTTCGATGAAACACGCCTTGGCCTCCGGCCCTTCGGCATTACCCGCCATGACATGGATATAACCAGCATTAATCTGCCGCGCATAGGACAGCGCCATATCAATTGTGGCCCGCGCATCAGGCTCACGCCCGGGCAGCGCCGCCAATCCAGCCTCACCGCTGGCCATATTGCTATCTGTAGAGGGGTAATCGCGGAGCGTATTCAACCCCAGCATGACAAGCCCGGTTTCGGCAAGCGCCGCGCGAACATCATCGACAGGCTCATCATACGGCCAATGGCATTCGACAGCGTCAAACCCCGCACTGCCAGCAGCGCGAATGGCATCAGCCAGCGGACGATCCGTCCATAAAAATCCCAGATTGGCGGAAAACTTAGTCATCAGATTTATAAATCTCTCTTCTTCGGGCATGAGTTCTAACGGCCCAATAAGGCCAGTAATACGGGCATTGTTGGACAGAATACCAAGCTTTCGGCAAATTTCAG
>CALLKZ010000108.1:0-33414 GCA_938082345.1 uncultured Alphaproteobacteria bacterium | reverse complement strand
CCAACTTTCGAGAATGAATCTGTCCAACCAACGTTTAAAATCTAATTATTGAAAAAATAAAAAGCCCCGCCAAATAGTCCGCCAGGGCTTTGAATGCCCGACTTGGCCCTAGGCCGCTAATTGGCGCAGGACGTAATGTAGGATACCGCCGTTTTTAAAGTAGGTTGCCTCACCTTGGGTATCGACGCGGGCCAGAAGATCAACGCTTTGGGTATGCCCATCGGTATAGGTGATTTCTGCCGTTACCTTCATTGCTGGCGACACCCCGCCTGCAAGTCCGCGAAGGGTAATGGTCTCAAACCCGGTCAGCCCTAACGATTGCCGTCCCACATCTTCTGGAAACTGCAAAGGCAGAACGCCCATTCCAATTAAGTTTGAACGGTGGATCCGCTCAAAGCTCTCGGCAATGACCGCCTTCACTCCCAGCAGCCGCGTGCCCTTGGCGGCCCAGTCACGACTGGATCCGGTGCCATATTCCTTACCGCCAATGACAATCAGCGGCACATGTTCTTCGGCATACCGCATCGCAACATCATATAGCGGTGCCACCTCATCCGAAGGCAGATGGCGCGCAAAACCACCGGTCGTGCCTTCGGCCGCCATATTCTTTAACCGGATATTGGCAAACGTGCCGCGCATCATCACCTGATGATTACCCCGGCGCGATCCAAAGCTGTTAAAATCAACTGGCCGCACCTGATGGTCTGCCAGAAAATCAGCAGCTGGCGTATCACGGGCGATAGATCCTGCCGGTGAAATATGATCGGTGGTGATAGAATCCCCAAGCAGCGCCAGAATACGGGCGCCTTCAACATCGCTGGCAGTTTCGGGAACTTCGCGCGTCATTCCCTCAAAATAAGGCGGGTTCTGGACATAGGTTGATCCAGAATTCCAGCCATAAGTCATGCCGGTGCCGGTGGTGATCGCCTGCCATTCAGGCGTGCCTTTGAACACATCCGCATAGCGTGACCGAAACATCTCGGCCGAAATGACTTCATCCACAACGGCGCGAATATCTTCGTTCGATGGCCACAGATCAGCAAGATAAACATCATTGCCATCAGCGTCGGTACCGAGCGGGTCATTCGCCATAACTTTTGAAACCGAACCCGCCAGTGCATAGGCAACAACCAACGGCGGTGAGGCCAGATAGTTCGCGGCCACATGCGGGCTAATTCTGCCTTCAAAATTGCGGTTCCCCGATAGCACGGACGTAACCACCAGTTCTCCCGATTCAACCGCCGCAGCCAGCGGCGCGTCAATCGGTCCGGAATTGCCGATGCACGTGGTACAGCCATACCCAACAGTGTTGAACCCAAGCGCGTCCAGATGCTGGGTCAGACCCGCGGCATCAAGATAGGCCGAAACCACCTGACTGCCCGGTGCCAATGATGTTTTTACCCAAGGCTTTACCGTCAGACCTCGTTCATGCGCAGCCTTGGCAACCAGCCCCGCTGCCACCAGAACCGACGGATTCGAGGTGTTGGTGCACGACGTAATGGCGGCAATAACCACATCGCCATCACTAAGGTCATGGTCTGCCCCGCTAACAGCAACTGATTTCGGTGTGGTGCGCCCGGTGCTTTGCGCCAGCGTGCCAGCGAATGACGCCGCCACATCGGGCAGCGATACCCGGTCTTGCGGGCGTTTTGGACCAGCCATTGACGGCACCACATCATTCAGGTCTAACGATAATGTTACCGAGAAATGCGGATCGGCAGACCCGCTATCCCGCCACATGCCTTGCGTCTTTGCATAGGCCTCAACCAAGGCCACACGGTCATCATCACGCCCGGTCAGACGAAGATAATTCAGCGCCTCGGCGTCAATCGGGAAAAACCCGCATGTGGCTCCATATTCAGGAGCCATATTGGCGATGGTCGCCCGGTCAGCCAGAGATAGCTGGTCCAGACCCGGGCCATAAAATTCGACAAATTTTCCAACTACGCCAAGCTTGCGGAGCGCCTCGACAATCATCAAAACCAGATCGGTGGCTGTCGCCCCTTCGGGCAACGCTCCCTCAAGACGATAGCCAACCACGTCCGGTACCAGCATTGAAATCGGCTGGCCAAGCATCGCTGCTTCAGCCTCAATACCGCCGACGCCCCACCCCAAAACGGCAAGGCCATTGACCATAGTCGTATGACTGTCTGTCCCAACAACCGAGTCCGGATAGGCAACGGTCTCGCCATTCTCTTCGCGGGTCCAGACCGTCTGCGACAGATATTCCAAATTCACCTGATGACAAATACCGGTACCAGGCGGCACAACGCGGAAATTATCAAAAGCACCCGCACCCCAGCGCAAAAATTCATAGCGCTCCTGATTGCGCGAAAACTCCAGCGCTACATTCTTATCAGCCGAATCAACGCCGCCCGAATGATCAACCATTACCGAATGGTCAATCACCAGATCAACCGGTGAAAGCGGATTAATTTTTTCAGGATTGCCCCCAATACGGACCATAGCGTCACGCATCGCGGCAAGATCAACCACCGCCGGAACGCCGGTGAAATCCTGCATCAGCACGCGCGACGGGCGAAAGGCAATCTCGCCGGACTTGCCGCCTTCAGCCCAATTCGCCAAGGCCGCGATATCTTCGCCCGTAACGGATTCACCATCCTGATTACGCAGCAAATTTTCCAGCAAAACTTTGAGTGAAAATGGCAACCGTTCAATAGCCGGATATGTCTTAGCAAGCTCAGCAAGTGAATAATAAGTGTATTCCTTACCAGCTGCGGACAGCGTGGCGCGGCAATCCTCGCGCAATGTCTTGGACATAGCGAACCCCCTTAAATGGGCAGGTATAGCTGGCGAGCGCCGCTGAACCTGCCGGTAATGATGAAGATATCTCATCCGAAAACGGATGGGCCAACCTGAGGAGCGCCCCGCGGTGGTCATCTTGACTATAGCCAACCCGCCGCAATTTTTCCAGTTTGAATTTGGCCTTTCTGCAGGTGGCTAACTGCGTGCGACCAACTGCGGGCTGGACCGGTGGCGGTGAGTGCGGGTAAAAGATTGAAATGAAGTCAGAACCTATAAATACACCAGATCAGCTCGCGCCGATGAGGCGGGATGGCGCGGGGTCGCCCAATGCAGGTTTGGTGCTGGATAGAATCAGCATTACGCGCGGCGGACGGTGTATTCAGCCAGCGTTGTCATGGGATATGGGGGCTGGCGAAATCACCTTGCTGACCGGCGCTAACGGGGTTGGAAAATCGTCTCTTTTGCGGATAATCGCCGGACGGTTACGGCCAGCGTCGGGCGCGGTGCGGCGGCGTGTACCAGTGCTTTATGTGGGACATCAGGACGGTCTGTCACCCGCGCGAAGTGGACGGCAAAATCTGGCTGACTGGGCTGGCCTGAACGGATATGCCAGCGATCACGCCCGCCTTGACGCCGCATTTTTGGCGATGGGGGCCGGATATTTTTGCGATATGCAGGTGCGCCTGCTGTCGCGTGGTCAACGCCGCCGCCTTGCCCTAGCCCGTTTGATGCTGGGCCCGGCCAATGCACTGTGGCTGCTGGATGAGCCAAATGCCGGCCTGGATGAGGATGGCAACGCCGCGCTGGACAGGATGATTGCGGACCATGTTGGCCAAGCTACGGCCAGTACCAGTCAGGGCGGGGGAATGGTCATGGCGGCAACGCATTTACCTCTGGCATCTTTTCTTTCACCGCGATTTTTAGCCCTAAAATCAGATCGGGATTTAACCGTACCCCACCCACAGGATAAGGACGCATGAACGGCTTTTTTGCACAGGTTCGCCGCGATCTGGCGCTGGGCTGGGGAGGGCGCGGTGACATGCTGGTAATGCTGGGATTTTTCCTGATTATCATTGCGCTGTTCCCGCTGGCACTTGGGCCGGACCCTGAAGTGCTGCGCAAAATCGGCGTGCCGGTCATCTGGATCGCTGCAATGCTGGCGAGCATGGCCGGATACACCCGCATTTTTGCCGAAGATGTGCGCGTTGGCTGGTTGGATCAGGTGGCAATCTCGCCCTTGCCGCTGGCCCTTTATGCGTTGGCAAAAATGGTCGTCCACTGGCTGTTGAGCGCCGCCCCGATGTTGGTCATAACGCCGATAATGGCGGCCATGCTGTATTTGGATTTGGGCAAGCTGGCTGCGATGATGCTGGCACTGGGGTTGGGGATGTTGGCGCTAACGCTATTGGGCGTGATGGGCGCGGCTTTGACTGAGGGCGCGCGGAATGGCGGCGGATTGCTGGCGGTGCTGGTATTACCGCTGGCGGTTCCCATATTGATTTTTGGCGCGTTGGCATCGCAGCCGCAAGACGGTGCGGTAATATCGCCGCATCTGTTGTTGTTGCTGGCGGTGCTGACAGTTTTACTGGCATTAACGCCGGTGATAACATCGCTTGCCCTTGCCGAGTGCGAAGCCGAAGGAGGAGCATGATGTTCGATTACCTTGCCAATCCAACCCGCTTTATGCGCATCGCCGACCGGCTGATTAAGCCGCTTGGCGTGCTGGCGACTTTGCTGTTGGGCGCCGGGCTTTATTACGGCTTGCTGGCCTCTCCGGCTGACTATCAGCAGGGCGAGACGGTTCGGATTATGTATGTGCATGTGCCGTCAGCGTGGCTGGCCAGTTTCGCGTATGTGGGGCTGGGGCTGTGCGGGTTGTTCTATGTTGTGTGGCGACATCCGCTAGCCGATATTGCGCTGCGGGCAATCGCCCCCGTTGGCGCGATGTTTGCTTTTCTGACGCTGTTGACCGGCGCGTTATGGGGCAAACCTATGTGGGGCGCATGGTGGGTGTGGGATGCCCGCCTGACCTCGATGCTGATCCTGTTCTTTTTCTATCTTGGTGTGATTGCGCTGGCAAATGGCTTTGACACACCTGAACGCGGCAGCCGCCCTGCCGCGCTGCTGGCACTGGTCGGGATGATCAACGTGCCGATCGTCAAATTCTCGGTTGATTGGTGGAACACACTGCATCAACCCGCCAGCCTGATCCGAAGGGACGGCATTGCGATTGATCCGGCAATGCTGACCCCGCTATTGCTAATGCTGGCGGGAACGCATTGCTATTTCGCCGCGATAATATTCATCCGGATGAAGGCCCTGCTGGCCGAACGCCGGATCACCAGTCTGCAATTGCGCACCGCCGCCAACCGCCCCGCAAATCAAACGGGCAGGAGATAGACATGGCCGAGCTTTTGGATATGGCCGAGCTTTTGGATATGGGCGAATTTGCGGCGTTCGTCTGGCCGTGCTATGCGTCAACCGCAATCGGCATGATCTGGCTGACCCTATCCAGTTGGATGCGCGCGCGGCGCGCCGCCAAAAAATTGTCCGAGCTGTCCAGCGGCGCTTCGCCTGACTGATCAGCTTGGCGCAAATCTGGCCCGCCGTTCCGAACACCAGCGGACTATGACGTTCGGCGACGCCCACCGCGGCGGCGGCCACTCTCAATCGCCGGTTCATCATCGGGGGTCAGAATACGTTCGGGAAGCGGTACTACCGCCGCCAGCTTATCATACGGCTCGCTTTTATGCGGAATGGCCATTGCTTTAACAAATTGATCCTGAAATGAGGGTTCGACAGCGGTTTCGATCTTTTCGATATGCCGGACAACATCTTCAATTTCGCGGCGTGCGGCCTTGTTCAACAGCGCCATTCGCGCGCCTGTACCTGCCGAATTTCCGGCGGCGCGCACATTTTCCAGCGCACAATCGGGGATCATTCCCAGAACCATCGCATATTTGGGATCGATATGCGTTCCAAAGGCCCCTGCCAACACCACGCGATCAATGCTTGTCAGTCCCATTTTATCCATCAGCAAACGAAAGCCTGCATGCAGCGCCGCCTTCGCCAGTTGAATCGCGCGGACATCATTTTGCGTAACAACAACATTATCCGATACCCGATAAGCAAAGGTGCGCCCATCCGCCTCAATGCGCTGAGAGCGGGCCGCCGCTGCCCCCTCAACCACGCCATCGGTTGACAAAATTCCAGCGAGATACATTTCGGCCAGAACCTCGATGATGCCCGATCCACAAATACCGGTAATGCCGGTGGCTTTTACCGCCTCGTCAAAGCCTTGCTCATCCGACCATTGTTCAACGCCAATGACGCGAAACCGCGGCTCCAACGTGTTTTTATCAATACGAATACGCTCAATCGCGCCGGGCGCAGCGCGCTGTCCGGACGAGATTTGCGCACCCTCAAAAGCAGGACCCGTTGGCGATGATGCGGCCAGCATCCGCCGGCTATTTCCAACAACAATTTCGGCATTGGTACCCACATCTACCAGCAGCGTATTAATCTCACTTTTTTGGGGAGCTTCGGATAGCACAACCCCGGCAGCATCGGCGCCAACATGCCCGGCAATACATGGCAGAATATACACCCGCGCCCCGCGATTAACGTCCAAGCCAAGCTCGTCCGCGCGAAATTCCAGCGATGTATCGACAGCCAGCGCAAACGGGGCACCCCCCAATTCCAGCGGATCAATCCCTAACAACAAGTGATGCATCACGGGATTGCCAACCAGCACAATCTCAACCACGTCATCAGCGGTCATTCCGGACTGTTCTGCCGCCCCTGAAATCAGCTTTTGCAGACCTTCGATCACCGCCTTAGTCATTTCGACATGACCGCCCGGATTCATAATCCCATAGGACACGCGGCTCATCAGATCCTCGCCAAACCTGATCTGCGGGTTCATCGCACCGCTCGATGCCAAGACATCACCCGTGACCATGTCACATAGATGCGCCGACATGGTGGTTGAGCCAACATCAATGGCAACGCCGGCAACCCTGTCCTTCAGGCCCGGCCAGATAGCAATGACATGATGCCCATCACGAAGCGCCACCGTTACCTGCCATTTACCAGCGCGCAGCACCGGTTGCAGCGTTTGTAGAATATGCAGATCAGCGCTGATTTCGCCGCTAACACGCTCTGGCCATTGTGATTTTAGCGCCTCAACCACCCGGCGGAAATCTCCCGATGGCTCGTGCATATCAGGCTCGCGCACTTCGACAAGACAAAGCCGGATCACCGGATCCATTTCGATCTGGCGGTCATCAGCATCTTTGCGGACAAGCTGATTATGAACCTGACTTTCCGGCGGAACATCAATCACAACGTCGCGCTCTAATACAGACTGGCAGGATAGTCGGCGGCCCTCACCGAGACCCTTTTTAGCGGCATAGCGCGTTTCAACCGCAGTCACCCCGCACAGACTATCAGCGGATGAAACTATGCCATGTTTGGCGAACTCGCCAACGCCGACATTAACCTGACACCGCCCGCACAATGCCCGCCCGCCGCACACGGAATCAATATCAACACCCAGCGTCCGGGCAGCCTGAAGCACGGTTGTTCCTGCCGGAACATGTCCTTGCCTGCCGGAGGGAGTGAACACAATTTTCACCTCGGAGCCCCTAGAATCCGCGCCCTTAATATCGGTTTCCAGATCCGTCATCAGAAGCTTGATCTCCAATCATCATCATATTCTAGGCGCTACGGCGGCGGGTTTGGCGGCGTTCACGCGCACCCTCACCGGTTGCAGGCTCACGGAAACGTTGAATCCAGCGCCGACATTCAGGGTCGTTACCATTCATCACATTGGCCCCCATGATACCGGTCATTTCTTCGGGATGAAGCGGATTCATGATTGCCGAAGTCATTCCAGCACCAGCCGCCATTGACAAAAAGGCGGCATTCATTCCGTGCCGGTTCGGCAGGCCAAACGAAATATTCGATGCCCCGCACGTTGTGTTTACCTTAAGCTCGTTACGAAGACGGATGATCAAATCCAATGCCGAGCGTCCCGCCATATTGATGGCTCCAACAGGCATGATCAGCGGGTCAACAATGACATCTTCACGCGGAATTCCGTAATCCTCGGCGCGTTCGACAATTTTTTTGGCAACCTCATAGCGAACATTCGGGTCTTCTGAAATACCGGTCTCGTCATTCGAGATTGCCACCACGGCCGCGTTGTATTTCTTCACCAGCGGCAAAACCACCTCCAGCCGTTCTTCCTCACCGGTAACCGAATTAACCAGCGGCTTGCCCTTATAAACAGCAAGTCCAGCCTCCAGCGCGGCAACAATGGAACTGTCAATCGCCAGTGGAACATCAACCGTGTCCTGAACGAGGCGAATGGCTTCGGCCAAAATTGCAGGTTCGTCCACCATCGGAATTCCGGCATTCACATCCAGCATAGTCGCCCCGGCTGCAACCTGTGCCAGCGCGTCCGATATCACCCGGCTGTAATCCCCCGCGGCCATTTCAGCTGCCAGCAGTTTGCGCCCTGTTGGATTAATCCGTTCACCAATCACACAAAAAGGGGCATCAAACCCAATAGTAATCTGTTGTTTTTCAGAAGAAAGCAACGTTTTGGTCATGAAATTCACCCCCTATAACTTATATTTGAAAACCTGTTGAGTTTAGCTATCGACAACATCAAACCCACCTTTCGGCAGGGCTTTAATTCGGCCATCGGCAATCGCACCTGCATAGGCAGCGGTGCGCGCAAAGCCCCCGAACGGATAAAAATGGAAATGCTTAATCAGGCATTCCTCATCGGCGGCCATACCCTGAGCCAGTCCGGTAATCAGCAGGTGCGGCGACTGCACCGTCATCAGCTTGGCCACATTTTTTGCCTGTTTGGCAATAAACCGCATCGACGGGCCAATTCCAGAAATCTGGGCAAAGCGGAACAGCGTCTTTATCGTTGCCGGGCCCGGAATACCAATGCGGATAGGAAGCTTGTTTCCGGCACCGCGCACGCGCTTCTCCCAGTCCAGAACGATATCCGCCTCAAAGCAGAATTGCGTTTCGATATAGAGATCCAGCCCTTCACGCACGGCAAAGTCGTTCTTTGCTGCAAGCGCCTCAATAATTTCATCGTCCGAAATATCGGGACTGCCTTCGGGATGCCCGGCCACACCGATGGACCGAATTCCATATTTTTGAATCAGACCTGTTTGCAAAACATCCATCGAGGCCGAAAAACCGCCAACCGGCTTGTCCACCCCGCCGCCAATGATTAAAACCTCTTCAACGCCGCAGCGTGAGGTATAAGCGCTCAACAAGGCATCAAGCTGGTCCTTATCTTTTAAGGAGCGCGCAGCCAGATGCGGCACCGGGCGCATTCCGTCATTAAAAAGCCGTTCGGCAACCGCGATGGTATCGTGCGGGTCACTACCGGGAAGAAAAGTGACATTCACCGTTGTGCCCGGGGCCAGACAATCACGAAAACTGTCAATTTTGGTAGCACCTGTTGGAGTCACTTCGATTGACCAATCGGCCGCGGCACGCTGGATTTTCTCGATATCAAACGTCTCAATATTAGGTGTTTCGATATTAGGCTTCTCTATGCTGGTCATCATAAAATATCCCGAATTAATAAGTCTTAAAACAGTATTCCTCGGCGTTCTATGTCCCAAAATCGGACCTTTTGGAGTCCTGAAAACATTCAAAAATCACCCTGAAACATCTGCACTATATCATCGCGGCCATTCAACTAAATGTGGCGCTTCAACGCCACTGGGCGGCCATTTAACTAAATGTGGCGTTTCAACGCCACTGGGCGACCATTTAACTAGATATGGCGTTTCAACGCCACTGGCGATGGCTTGCCAACGCCCCCCTATCTTCCGATTACGACATGCGAGCGCAATCCGCCGGTCTCAATCGTTAATTTGAATCACTTCCCCCATTTTCAACCAGCTTGCGCACCCGGTCTGCTGGATATTCATCTTCCAGCTCTGCCGCCCTGCTGGCAGCCTCAGCCTCCAAATCCTCACCGCATTCAACGGGCGTACCGCGCCGCCATTCAGCCAGATAATCATCGGTTGAATCCGCCCCATCGCGCATGGCCGCTTCGTCAATCGCAATCGAAAATCGGCGTGATAGTTCCAGCTTTGCCTGTTCACGCTTGCGCCCACGCCCCCGCTCAGCAATGACCTGCGCCGGAATATCGCGCCAATATAATGTAATTAACCGGGCCATCGCCCTCTCCTGTATAAGCCAGAAACTGTCATTAGCCTGAAGTATGAATATGACGCGCTTGATTGAGATGGGGCCAGGTGGCCTGTTGATTTATTTCGCCGGCAATGAAGGCTGGCAGCGTGCCATATCCCGAAAACCGGTATTCATAGTCAAGACCAAGTGCCGCAGCAGCAATGCGGGCACGCTGGGCCAGATCTTTATCCTCAATCTGGGCAATATAAAGGGCGCGGGTATAATTGCCAAAATACATATCACGAAGCTGCGGATGACGCCGCAACCCCATACCCTGCATGACAATACGCTCAAAATGCCGAACCATATAATCCGTCAAAAAGAAGGTACCAAGGGCAGTTTCCATCTCATCTTCAAACGCCGCTGCACCCAAAAACATCTCATAGCAATGCGGGCCGGGAATTCGGGTAATTTGCTCGGCCTCCAGAAAGGCGTCAATTTCTCCGCCCGTGCCACAATCGCCATAAATGACCGCAACCCGCCTGCCCTTGCGGCGCAGTGCACTCACTTTGCGGCGCAGGCCCGGAACAATTTTTTCAGGATGATTATGCCAAGATGCCGGAAGACATGTCAGTTCTACCGTGCCCGCTGGAAATTGCGAGGTTATCGCCAGAATCTCACGCGCTAACGCCCCGCAGGCAATCAGTACAAGACCACCCGGGGGGGTGCCGGCCGCATCCGCGCGTATTTGCCGGTCAGCCAGCTGCGGCTTCCTTACCGCGTTTTTGCGCGACCATTTCTTTGGCAGTTTCAACAGCCACTGCAGCGTCCCGGCAATAGGCATCAGCCCCAACCGAATCTGCAAAGGCTTCGTTCAGCGGCGCCCCGCCCACCAGAACGATATAATCGTCGCGAATGCCTTTTTCGACCATCGCGTCAATCACCACCTTCATATAGGGCATAGTGGTGGTGAGCAGCGCCGACATTCCCAGAATGTCAGGCTTATGCTCTTCCAACGCCTCAAGATAATTTTCGACAGGGTTGTTGATACCAAGATCAATAACATCAAATCCGGCGCCCTCAAGCATCATCGAAACAAGGTTTTTGCCAATGTCGTGAATGTCGCCTTTGACGGTGCCAATCACCATCGAGCCAACTTTTGGCGCACCGGTTTCAGCCAGCAACGGGCGCAGGATGAACATTCCGGCCTTCATCGCGTTGGCAGCCATCAGCACCTCAGGGACAAACAAAATGCCATCGCGGAAATCAATGCCAACGATGGTCATGCCCTCAACCAGCGCTTTTGTCAGACAATCATAAGGCGTCCAACCGCGGCTAAGAAGGATTTTTACACTCTCTGTGATTTCGTCCTGAAGACCATCATAGAGATCATCATGCATCTGCTGGACAAGTTCATCATCATCAAGATCGGCAAGGATGATTTCATCATCAACCGGGGCTTCTTCTTCAGACATGGCTTGCTCCTGTCACGGGCTGTCGCTAGCGGGGGATTTAATCCACCTTTTTAGACCTTTAGCATTGCGACATGATATCCACCGAATGTGAAGTATGGACGACTGAATTTGTGCTTTTCACGACATAGAGGAATGAATTTAACCAAATTTGACTTTCAAACCCGAAAAAAGACGTTTTTTTAACGATCAATCCTGAATTTGATGCTTGTGCATTACTGGCACACTCAACACGGTAAATATCAGTGAAATGCCAGTAATTCCAAAGACTTTAAACGTTACCCAATCATCGGTGCTAAGGGTCCGCCACGCGATCTCATTTGCCACTGCACTGGTCAGGAACATCGCCACCCACAGCCAGCTGATTGTCCGCCAGCCCGCATCAGTCATTCGCAGTTGCGAGCCCATAACCGCCCCCAGCGGATTGCGCCCCATCAGCCTGCCACCGGCAATCGCCGCCGCAAACAAGCCGGTCAGCACTGTCGGTTTAATCTTGATGAAAAGGTCATTGTCAAAATACACCGACAGCCCGCCAAAAAAGGTAACCGCGCCGCATCCCACCAGCGCCATCATCGACACCCGCCGGTCCAACAGCCAGCCAAGAGCAAGCGCTACCACCGTGCTCGCAACCAAAACCTTAACTGCAAGGATAAGATCGCTGGTCATATAGTTGGTGATAAAAAAAACCACCAGCGGCCCCATATCCAGCAGAAATTTGCGTCCCGGATGCTGGGGTTTCATTGATGTTTCAGCGTCTTTAGGCGGCTGGGGCGTAGAATTTGTCACTGTTGAAACTCCAAATTTATCAGTAAGTTAGGGGACTGTTGATGCAGGTGATTTGATACAAGTGGTAGGGGATAATTAAGCGGCAATTGCTGCTGCCATGGTCTCGCACAGCGCCGCAGTTTCACGGATCAGCGCGCCGCCATCGGTACGACTGCGCGCATCTTCGCCAAGATGCCGCCGCCAGACACGCGCACCGCGCTGGCCATGATAAAGCCCTAGCATATGTCGTGTTATCGAATGGAGGGGAACACCGTCTGCCATATGGCGATCCGCATAATCGGCCATGGCGTTGGCAATGTCGCTTCGCAAAGGGACCGGGTCATTGAAAAGTCGTCTGCTAATTTCAGCTAAAACCATCGGCGTGCGATAAGCAGCGCGCCCCAGCATTACCCCGGCAAAACCTTCGATTTCCGTCAGGCTGATATCAGCGGTTTCCAGCCCTCCATTCAAAATAATGTCAAGATCACTTCGGCGGCTAGCCAACCGGCGCGCACGATCATAATTCAGCGGCGGTACCTCGCGGTTTTCTTTTGGACTCAACCCCGAAAGCCACGCCTTGCGTGCATGAAGATAAATAATTTTCACCCCGGCATCGGCAATCTGGTCGATAAAATCATCCAGCCCGGCCTCCTCATCCATGTCATCGATTCCGATCCGGCATTTCACCGTCACCGGAAGGTCGGTTACACCGCGCATCGCAATCACGGATTGCGAGACAAGCTCAGGTTCGGCCATCAGACAAGCACCAAAACGGCCCGACTGAACGCGGTCGGACGGGCAACCCACATTCAAATTGATCTCGGCATACCCAAATTCGCGCGCAGCCTGAACCGCAAGCGCCAGCTTTTCAGGGTCACTGCCGCCAAGCTGTAATGCCACAGGTGAGATTGGTGAAGGCGGCGGACCCTGACCAAGCAGACGCCCGCGATCACCATGAATAACCGCATCAGCTGTCACCATTTCAGTAAATCTGAAGGCATTCGGCGCAATCATCCGATGAAAATAACGACAATGCCGGTCAGTCCAATCCATCATCGGCGCAATACATAGGCGCCGATCAATTTTGGGGCGCCGGTCTTCCGAAGCGGTTTTTGGCTTTATCGAGGTCATGTTTTCTATATATCGCATCATAAGCGGCAAGGCCAGTCACGCCTAGAAAGGCCAATTGCAGGGGTGCTGCCCTGAATAATGCCAGCAATCAGGGCTCTTGAACAAGATCAAAGGGGTTTCTGGCGCAGCTATCCTGAATGCCCATAACCCACGCGTCGGGATCAATTTCCATCTCGCGGGCAAGGCGGGCCTCAACCGCGCCCTGATCAGTCCAGCCATCATCGCCTGCGCCAGCTAAAACCGGACGCCAGCCATAATTGCCGTCAAAATCCAACCAACGCGCCAGCAAACAATGCCGACCATCCAGCGCATCAATATGCAACAGAACGGCTCCGGCATCGCTGTCACCACGGCGTACCACAACACAATCGATCAGCTCAGCACTGGCCAGTCGTAACGCCGCTCCTACCAGCATATCTGTCTTTAATCGGTTCATGATCGGTCCTGACGCCGGTTCTAAAAATCGCTACAGCGGCCTTTTTGTTCCCAATCACCAAATCGCGTCGGCTCCGGGCCTTTTGGTCCGTTAATTTCGCGCGGCAGTGATGCCCTATCAGGCTCGGTATCCGAACCCGTAGATGGTTCGGCATCATGATTGGTGTCGATGGCCTGATCCGGGTTGGCGTCAGCGTCGATATCCGCCCCTTTATTTGTCACTTCATTTGCCCCTATATTTGCCTGTGTATTGTCAGCGTCCGTGAAAAACGATATGCCCCCCCTATTACCTTAATACAAGGTTGTCGAAATAATAAGCCCATGACCCGGTTACGAAGGTCGTGAGTTTAGCTCACCTTCACCCGATAAAACAAACGGAGCCAGCATGCAGGCCAAACGCCCATCGCGTCAGTCCGAAGCACCTTCCCCTGCCGGTCTTGCAAGCCGGAAAATCTGTTTTGAGATTCTGCGGCAGGTCAATGAGGGCAAGCATCTTGATGAGGCACTGCGGCTGGCCAACAAGCTATCCGACCGTGATCGCCGTTTTGTTCGTCTTCTGGCAACGACCTGCCTTCGCCGTGCTGGACAGATTGACGCGGTTCTCAGAGCCGCCATGCCGCGCCAGCCTTCGGGTAAAACCCGCAATGCAACGCTGGTTCTGGCAATCGGTATCGCCCAGCTTTTATTTCTGGAAACCGGATCGCATGCGGCCGTTAACAGCACCGTTGATCTGATGCGCGCCGCCGGATTTGACCGGCTGACCGGCCTTGCCAATGCGGTGATGCGCCGCCTGACGCGCGATGGCCAAGAGCTTTTGGCGAGAACATCGGCCGCCGACAATCTTCCAGACTGGATCTATAAAAGCTGGATAAAGCAATTCGGTAAAAGCCCAACAATCGCCATTATGGAACAGGCGATGAGGCCGCCGACGCTCGACATCACTCCCGCTGCAAATGCAGATGAATGGGCCGAAAAGCTGGATGGTAGGCTGATAAATCAACACACCATCCGGCGTGAATTTGACGGCGACCCTGCGCTTCTGACGGGGTTTGCCGAAGGTGCGTGGTGGGTTCAGGATGCAGCCGCTGCCCTGCCTGCGACTTTGTTGGGGACGCTGACCGGCAAGACGGTGATTGATCTTTGCGCGGCGCCAGGCGGCAAAACCGCTCAACTGATTGCTAGCGGTGCAAAAGTGACTGCGATTGACAACGCTCCAACCCGTCTGCGGATCCTGAAAGGCAATCTCGACCGCCTTTCCATGACGGCCCGGATGATCACTGCCGATGGCCGCGATTTCACTCCGGACGAACAGGTTGATGCGGTGCTGATTGATGCCCCCTGCTCGGCTACGGGAACGCTGCGCCGCCGCCCGGATGTGCTGCATCACCGTTCGCCGCAGGATGTCAGTGCGCTGGCCATCGTCCAGAATGACCTTCTGCGCCGCGCTATAGGCTGGGTAGTGCCAGGAGGCAGCCTTATTTATGTCACCTGCTCATTGCAATTTGAGGAGGGCGAAAAGATTATTGATGATTTACTGAATGATGTTGAAAATGGCAAAATGACCGGTATCGCGCTGGACCCTATCAGCCCCGTTGAGGCTGGCGATTTTGCCGCCGCGATTAAGACCGAAGGCAAGCTTAAGGGAACGCTTCGTGTGCGTCCTGACTTGTTCGCAGATATCGGCGGGGTCGACGGATTTTTTATTGCGCGGCTAAAAATAGCACCGAGGGCGCTGGAATCAGTGAGTGAAGTAAAAAATAAATGAAGGTACCCATGAAGGCTCCTCGAAGCAGTAAAAAAGCAGACGCAGCCAGCCAGAAGCCGGTTATGCGCCTGTCCAGAATTGACCGGTTGTTTCGCAAAACCGGCCTGTTCAGCTGGCAGCTTCGTGGGGCTAGACCCGGGCGTCTGCGCTCAGGCTTGCAGGACCCGTGGCGCGGCTCGCTGTCAAAGGGCCGCAATATTTCAGCCGGACGTAACGACATCAGCAGCGACGGACCCAGCTATGACAGCTTTGAATGGCTGCGTGACCTTCGCGCTGAAGGCAGCGACAATGCCCGATCTCTGGCCCGTGATCTGATCAAAAAATGGATCGAACAGCATCATCGCTGGGAATTGCCGCAATGGCGCCCTGATGTTATGGGCAAGCGGCTGTCAGTTCTGGCGTTGAATTACGGATGGTACGGCGAATCCGCGGCCGAAGATTTTCAGGATCTTCTGTCGCGGTCCCTTGAAATGCAAAGCCGTTGCATGGCGCTGGATTGGCAGCGGATGCGCTCGCTTAACGCGCAGATAAGCGCGCTTTGTAATCTGGCATTGGTGGAAGCGGTTCTAGGGGCTACGCCTGAGAAAATTGATGCGTTAATGGCGATGATTATGCCCAAGCTGGAGACGGTTATTCTTGACGATGGCGGACATGCCAGCCGTATGCCTGACCGGCATGTTGAAATGCTGCGTCAGCTGGTGGAACTGAGGATGGTGGCCAGTGCCGTCGGCGCCGAGAATACCCGTCTGAGCGACCTGATTAACAAAATGGGTGCAATGACCCGGATGTGGCGGCATGGCGATGGTAGGCTGGCACATTTTAATGGCGGCGGCGGCAGCGATTCCGAACTTGTCGACGAGACGTTGCTGCGCGCTGGTGTCCGCGGCAAGGCGCTGCAACAAGCCCCCTATAGTGGCTTTTTACGCCTTGGTAGCGGGCGCACTATTATCATCATGGATGCAGGCGAGCCGGCCGCGCGCCCGTTCGATGATGACGCTACCATCGGCCTTGGCACCTTGGGCTTTGAGATGAGCGTAGGATCAACCCAGCTAATCGTTAATCCGGGCCAAGCCGTCAGCGAGCCAACGCTGAAACGCGTCATGTCATCGACGGCGGCGCATTCGACGCTGGGCCTCGATAATCAAAACTCTTCTGCGCCGCGCGAAGGACGCATTGCCAATATCTCTGGTGTTGAGGTTGGTGAGGCCGCTGGCGGCATTCTGGCAGTAGGAACGCATGACGGGTTTGAACGCTCGCACGGGATTTTGCATAAGCGCAAATTATATCTGAAAACGGGTGGGGCCAATCTGCGGGGATCAGACATTCTGGAATATACCGGCGCACCCGGGGAAATTCCGCAACTGGCGCTGGTGCGATTCCACCTCCACCCAAAGGTGAGCGCTGCCATGCTGTCAAACGGGGCAGTGCTGATGAAAATCCGCGGTAGCCGCACCGGCTGGACCTTAAAAGCATCAGGGGCCACAGCCGAGATCGATAATTCGGTCTATTTTGAAGATGGCGTAAGGCAGGCCTGCCAACAGATCGTACTGAAAGCTGTATTGTCCGACATTCGCACCATCGGCACCTATGAGATAAAATGGGCCTTTTCCCGCAGCGCGCAATAAGTGTCCCCGACTCAAAATAACCGACTCAAAATAACGGCCCCATCCTATAAACCCAAATATCAAATCAATTTTTGGGTCAAATCAATTTTTGGGGGCCGATTGCGTTTCCATTCCAGCTTTGCGATAACGTCGCGGCGTTCCCATCCAAAGTTTCATTTCGAAAGCCCTGTCCAATGAGCAAACCTCGTGCCCTGATTTCTGTTTCCGATAAAACCGGACTAGCCGAGCTTGCCAGCGGTCTGGTCCGTCACGGCTTTGAAATTCTGTCAACGGGCGGTACGGCGCGAACCCTGCGCGCGGGCGGAATTGATGTCACCGATGTATCCGACGTCACCGGCTTCCCCGAAATTATGGATGGTCGGGTTAAGACGCTGCACCCCAAAATTCATGGCGGCCTTTTGGCGCGCCGTGACAATGACGAACATCTGGATGCAATGAAGCAGCAGGGAATTGACAGTATCGACCTGCTGGCGGTCAATCTCTATCCGTTTGAAGAGCAGCGCGCTAAAACCGATGATCGCACAACGCTGATCGAAACTATTGATATTGGCGGCCCTGCCATGTTGCGCGCCGCCGCCAAGAATCACGAATTTGTTGCGGTGCTATGCAGCCCTGCCGATTATGCCGGAGTGCTGGCCGAGCTGGATGCCAAAGGCGAGATCAGTCTGGAAATGCGGCGCAAATTGGCCCAGCGCACCTTTGCCCGCACGGCGCGCTATGACCACGCTATTGCCAGTTGGATGGATGACGCTGATGGCGAAAGTGACGTCAATGAGAAAGGCTTCCCGTCCCGGATGCACTTTGACGGACGCCTTGTCCAAGACCTGCGTTACGGTGAAAACCCGCATCAAGCCGCTGCGCTTTATGCTGGCGGCGCGGCGCGGCCGGGCGTTGCCAATGCTACGCTGATACAAGGTAAGCCGCTATCCTACAATAATCTGAATGACACCGATGCGGCCTTTGAACTCGTCGCCGAATTTACCGATCCAACCATCGCCATCATCAAACATGCCAACCCGTGCGGGGTTTCGAGCCAGTCCACCCTTGCCGGTGCATGGGAGGCGGCGCTTGCGGCTGATCCGGTCAGCGCCTTTGGCGGCATTGTGGCAAGCAACATTCCGATTGACGCCGAAACCGCAACCGGCATTACCAGCATCTTCAGCGAAGTTGTGATTGCCCCCGATGCCAGCGATGAGGCCAAAGCCATTCTGGCGAAAAAACCCAATCTACGTTTGCTTTTAACCGGAGACATTCCTGATGTTGGGGGCGACGAAGCGCGCACGATTAAGATGAAAACTGTCAGTGGCGGCTTTCTGGCACAATCACGCGATAACGGACAAATTCATCAGGCTGACCTGAAGATCGTTACCAAAATCAAACCAACCGCAGCCCAGCTCGCCGACATGCTATTTGCCTGGAAAGTGGTCAAACATGTTAAATCGAACGCCATCGTTTTTGCTCGCGAAACCACTACGGTGGGCGTTGGTGCCGGGCAAATGAGCAGGGTTGATTCGGCCCGTATCGCCGCTCAGAAAGCCCGCGATACCGCGATGCATCATGGCTGGGACGCCCCGCGTACAATCGGATCAGTTGCCGCATCTGACGCCTTTTTCCCCTTTAGCGACGGGCTGGAAGCACTGATTGAGGCAGGGGCGAAGGCGGTGATTCAGCCGGGCGGATCAAAAGCCGACGCCGAGGTAATCGCCGCCGCAGATGCCGCTGGAATTGCCATGGCAATGACCGGCATGCGCCACTTTAATCATTAGGCGCCAATCATTAGGCGCCAATCATTAGGCGCCAATCATTAGACGGTCTATTTGCCAGCGTATGTTGACAAACCAGCCCATCGTCAATGAAACCCTAACCCGGTTTTTTTTGCTTTCCAAACTTTACGCATTAATGTGGGAAGACTTGCTGGTCGCACCTTTTGCCAAACACCAACTGGCTGGAGACCATTTTCCGCGCAAAGATCACTGTCAACGCGCGCCACCGCCACCTTCATTTCCAGCACGAAATGGGTAAAGACATGGTGCACGGATGTGTTCGCCAGCTGCCAGTCTGCCGTAAGGGGTGCGGTGGCAAACGGCGCTTTGGCATCAAAGTCGGGATCGGACGGAGTCCAGCCTGCCGATGGAAATGCCAGCATGCCACCAAGCATACCTTTTTCAGGACGGGTAATCATCAAAGCGCGGCCGGCCTGATCAATCGCCACAAAAGCAATGCCCCGGCGCGTTGGTTTAGTCTTTTTGGGGGGCTTTACCGGCCAAATCTCAGGTGTTCCAGCCGCAGCAGCAGCGCAATTACCGGCCAGCGGGCAGGTGTCGCATCCGGGTGATTTCGGCGTGCAGACCGAATTAGCAAAATCCATCAGCGCCTGCGGAAAATCAGAAGGACGTATTTTCGGGCGAATGGCAGCATAATGCGCTCCAATTTCCATCTTGGCTGCCGGAAGCGGCGTTGAAATAGCAAAATAACGCGCCATAACACGTTCGATATTGCCATCAACAACAACGCTGCCCGCACCAAAAGCAATCGCCGAAATCGCCCCCGCCGTATAGGGACCGATGCCCGGCAACGCCCGCAGACCGTCAACATCATCTGGAAATTCGCCCCGCAAATCACCGCAGATCAGTTGCGCTGTTCGGTGCAAATTGCGGGCGCGGGCATAATATCCCAGCCCGGCCCACGCAGCCATCACATCATCAGAAGGCGCCGCCGCCAGATCACAGATCGTTGGCCAGCGCCGGATAAAATCCAGAAAATACGGAACTACCGCCGCAACAACCGTTTGTTGCAACATTATTTCGGACAGCCAGACATGATAAGCCGGCGCTAAATCGGGCCAGCGACGCCGCCATGGCAGGCTTCGCCCATGCAAATCATACCAGTCGAAAAGACGGTCTGACGGAAAATTTTCGGATGGAATACTGGATATACTCATGCCGCAAAGACTGACACGGACACAAGGTGAATTTCAATATACCTTGTACTAAAAACAACCCCGTCATGACGGCTCCGATATAGGAAAGGACGAATTGTGATTGGACATCGGGCCTGCGCCGCGTACCATGGTTGGCATGACAAAAGCCCGCAAAAAACATATGACGCGCCTGTCATCAATGCTGGATGATCTGGTCGCACCAAGCGTTCGCAAACGCGGCTTTATCATCAGTCGGCTGGTGTCGGAATGGCCAAAAATCGCTGGTGATATCGCCCAATGGAGCAGACCGGCAAAGCTGACCCTGTCACGCCAAGGCGGCGGCACGCTAAAGCTTGCGATTGCCAGCGGTTTCGGACCCGTCGCGCTGCAAATGCGCGGCGCAATCATTGACCGGGTGAACGCGTCCTTTGGCTATCGGGCCATTTCCGAAGTGGTGTTTGTGCAATCCTTGCTCGCAACAACCGGTTCCGGCAAATCAGCCCCGATATCCTTCACACAAAGCCAAACCAGCCATGAGACAGAACCCGAAATTCCAGCAGACCAGCAAATCTGGGAGTTGGACGCCAAGCTAGAGGCGGTAGAATCACCCACAATCAGAGCCGCACTTCGCCAACTCGGCAAGCCCATCCGCCGCTAAAGCCGTGCATACAACCCGGCCGCGCCGCGCCGGATTGAGCTTAATCTGCAAAATACTGCCCTAATTTATCCGCAAGATGCCTTTTTACGGTGAAATTTCCAGCCTGAGGTGAGAATCTCAGATTGCTCAAAAACTTCTCTTTGGCTAAGGTGTCGAGATGAAAAATATAAACACAACTTTTACTGAATCCGATGCGTATGAAGGTCAGGCGGTCGCGCCGTTTGTCTCGCGGCGGATTGTCTCGCGGCGGGGTTTTATTGCTGGCGGCAGCATTCTTGGCCTTACTGCATTTGCTGGTTCGGGTGCGACAGCTTTAATCAATCCGGCATTTGCTGCAGATGATCTGATAGCTCATGTGATGTCGCCGCGCTTTATTGGCCAGAATGATGCGCCAATTCAGGTTGCCGAATATTACTCAATGACCTGCGGACATTGCGCCAACTTTCACAACAAGACTTTTCCGAAGATAAAAACGCGTCTTATCGACGAGGGGATTGTCCGTTTCGAAATGCGGGCCTTCCCGCTAGATGGTCTGGCTTTGCGGGCGCATGCGCTGGCGCGCGCGCTGCCAGAAGCCAAATTTTTCCCGATGGTGAAACTACTTCTGGCCAAGCAGTCCACTTGGACACGGGCGCCTGATCCGATTGCCGCTTTGCAGAAAATGGCGCGGATTGCCGGAATTGATGAAGATGCCTTCAACATGATCATGCGCAATCGTGCGCTGTTGGAAGCAATCGTTGAGGAACGCCAAAAAGGAATTGATACTTGGAAAGTCGCTTCAACCCCTTCATTTGTTATCAATGACGACAAGCTAATTTCAGGCGATACAACTTATGATGCGTTTGCCGAGGAAATTAGTGCTTATGAAGCCTGATTCGCCAGAACCCGTAACTGGGGGATCCGAGCCGAGGGGATCCGAGCCGGGGGGATCCGAGCCGGGGGGATCCGAGTCGGGGGGATCAGAATCGGGGAAGCTTTCCAATGAAATCAATGCCTCATTGGTAGAATGGAATCGGTAGCCGGTCGTGATTTTTCGAACCCTGAAAATGGCCGGTTTCAAATCCTTTGCGGAAAGTGCAGAGGTTGAGATCGAATCTGGCCTTACCGGCATCGTCGGACCAAACGGGTGCGGCAAATCCAATATCGTCGAGGGCCTGCGCTGGGTTATGGGTGAAAGCAACGCCCGCCAGATGCGCGGCGGCGAAATGGATGATGTGATCTTTGCCGGAACGGATATGCGGCCAGCCCGAAATCTGGCCGAAATCACCTTGCGGCTCGATAATACCGACCGCAGCGCGCCAAGCGAATTTAACGATGATGAAGAGCTGGAGATCACCCGCAAGATTGAACGCGGCAAGGGCAGCAGCTATTTCGTCAACGCCAAACCCGCCCGGGCCAAGGATGTGCAGCTTTTGTTTGCTGATTCGGCAACCGGCGCGCGCTCAAGCGGTATCGTCTCGCAGGGGCGCATCGGGGCCATTGTCGGAGCGCGGCCAACCGACCGACGCGCGCTGTTGGAAGAAGCCGCAAACATTCGCGGCCTACATGCCCGCCGACATGAGGCTGAACTTAGGCTTCGCGGCGCCGAGACCAATCTTGAAAGGCTGGATGATGTTATCGCCGGCCTGATCGAACAGCGCGACTCACTTCGCAAACAGGCGCGTCAAGCCAGCCGTTATCGCTCGGTCGCAGATCGTATCCGCAAAGCCGAGGCACAGCTTTTTCTGGCGCGCTGGGTGCGTGCACAGGCCAATCTGGTTGAGGCCGATGAGGCGTTGCGTAATGACCGGCTGGTCGCTGCCGAAAAGACCGAAGCCGCTGCTGCCTGCGCCACCCTACGCGCCGAACACGCTGCCGCCTTGCCGCCGCTGCGGGAGACCGAGATTGCCAGAGCCGCCGAGTATCAACGCCTGACTATTGGCCGTGACGAGCTAGACCGTGAAGAGGTACGGATACAGGATGCGCTGAAGCGTGTTACCACCCAACAATCGCGCATCGCCGAGGACATCGCCCGTGAGGCAAGTTTGCGCGCCGATGCCGATGCCGCGGTCGAAAGGCTGACCAGCGAGACAGCAACATTGCAGGACGCTATTAACACCGCCGTTCCCGAACAAGAGGCGGCAAAGGCCGAACTGGCAGCAGCGCGCGCCGAATCCGATGCCGCCGATGCTGCACTTGCCGATGCCGCCGGACGCGCCCGGGCAGCTGCCGCCACCCGATCAGCATTAGGCGGGCGAATCACCGATCTACAATCGCGAATACAATCTGCTGGCGCCGCGTTGGCCGCTATTTCACTGGATGAGATGACCACCGCCACCAGCGATACCGCCGCCGCCCTGACAAAAACCGAGGCCAGGTGGCAAGCGGCCCGTGACCGGTTGGATGCCTCCGAAGGCGCCCTTAATAGCCAACAGCAATCAAGCGAAAACGCGGTAAATATTCAGCGCGAAGCAAGCACCCTGTCTACCCGCCTGCAAGCCGAAATTGACGCGTTGAGCTATCTTCTGGCAGCGCCCGATGGCAGCGCCGACGTGCCGATTGCCGATTGCCTGACCGTAACGGGAGATATGGAACAGGCACTCACCGCATATCTTGCCGAAGAACTGGCATCACCTGCAGGGTCGGGCCAGACCAGTTTTTGGCGCACCATCGATGGCACCCAATCTGGAGATGATACTCTTGCCGGGCTAGTGCCGCCTGAAGGCACCTTGCCCCTGGCAGATTTTGTATCTGGTGCGCCTGAACTTGCCGCCACACTGGCCGGGGTCGGAATTGCCACTGATGCCGACACAGCACAGAAATTACAGCCCCGCCTTCGCCCCGGTCAGGCGCTTACCACGCGGGAAGGCGGACTATGGCGCTGGGATGGATTTACGCGACGCACCGACGCCCAAGACAGCAGTGCTGAGCGTATTAGGCAGCGCCAACGCCTCGAAATTCTGGAGGGTGAGTTTGCCAAAGCCAATATCGAGAATGCGCGGCTTGCTGATCTGGCAGACACCGCCGCCGCCGCGCTGACCGCCGCGCGAAACGAGCAAAGCGCCGCACGCCTCGCCGCCAGTGAAGCTGAAAGCGAATTAGCCGCCGCCCGCCGGAGTGATGAGACCGCACGGCTACGCCTTACAACAGCACAAGAGCGCGCAGAAGAACTTCGCGCCACTGCCGCCACTCTGGGTGACGATCTGGGCAGCGCCGAGGCCGAAGCCGCCGCACTAGGTGACGATAATGCTTTGCAGGCACGCGAAACCGAAGCGCGCATAAGCGCCGAGACCGCCCGCGGAAAACTAGGCGATGCGATGCAGGCCGAAGCGCGCTTTGGCGAGACACTGCGCAGTGCGAATGAACGAATGACAACCGCCAACGCCGAAATGGCGCAATGGCAAAAACGCTTATCCGGGGCTGCCCAACGCGTCACCCAGATGCAGACAAGGTTAGCCGAAGGTGAAACCGAAAAGACCCGCCTTTCAGCCAAACCCGACGAAATTGCCAAGCAACGTCTGGCGCTTGGCGACCAGCTTGATAGCGCCGAGACAGCGCGGCAAAAAGCAGGGGATGCACTGCGCAACGCCGAGGCACTGCTGGCTGCGGCAGAAGCTGACCAGCGCACCGCCGACAGTGTCCTTGCCGAAGCACGCGAGCGGTTAATCCGCGCCGAAGGTACGCGCGAACTTGCCGAAGAAAGCCGGCGCGTCATTCACGAGCAAATTGTCGAAAAACTGAACTGCACGCCCGATGCGCTTGGCGAGTTGGCCGAAATCAAAGATGCCAGCACCCTTGACGTTCTGCATGTTCTAGAAGAGCGTGTGCAGCGCTTATTTCGTGAGCGCGACACCATCGGGCCCGTTAATCTGCGCGCTGAAACCGAAATGGAAGAGGTCGCCACGCGGATTACGTCAATGGAAGCTGAGCGCGATGATCTAATCGCCGCCATCGACAAGCTGAGGTCAGCCATTTCCAAGCTGAACCGCCAAGGACGCGAGCAGTTGTTGAACAGCTTTGCCGCAGTAAATAATCATTTCAAGGACCTGTTCAAAACATTGTTTGGCGGCGGTACTGCCGAATTACAACTGACAGAATCGGACGATCCGCTGGAGGCTGGGCTGGAAATCATGGCACAGCCACCGGGCAAACGCCTGCAATCTCTATCGCTGTTATCGGGCGGCGAGCAGGCACTGACCGCACTGGCTATCATTTTTGCGGTATTTCTGACCAATCCGGCACCGATCTGTGTTCTTGATGAGGTTGACGCCCCACTTGATGATACGAATGTGGCGCGGTTCTGCGATTTGTTGCGCGACATCTCGGCAAAGACCAACACCCGCTTTATGGTGATTACTCACCACCGCCTGACCATGGCACAAATGGACAGACTGTTCGGCGTGACGATGGAACAACGCGGGATTTCGAAGCTGGTTTCGGTCGACCTTCAGACCGCCGAGCGAATCCGCGACGCCGCAGTTGCGTAACCAGTATCAGCCGCGCAGTGAACGCTGGATCGACCCAGTTTGCAAACCCGCGGAATTGCTAGGAAAAAGAACCCCGATTGAAGGCTTGACAAAAAGCCAGTGAGACCCCTATTTTGAGCGCGATTTTGGCAATCGGCTAAGGCCATGTTTTCGGCCCTTTTGCCTGAGCGCATTTGAATGAACGGCAACCATAACGGGATAGAATCGGGACAGTATCGGCAAAGTATCGGCAAAGTGCCAAATTAGGCGAATTCTACCGGAAAACCTTATAGGCAAATCAGGATCAACAATCTTCGGTTGAAAGCAAACCCAAATGAGCGATCCGAAACGTCAAGGCAAAGGCAAACGTCCGCAAGACGCTAGCCAACGTTTGCAAGACATCGAACGCCGCATCGACAAGATGCAAGGGGACGCTGAACAAAAAAGCCAGCACAGCCAGCATGCACTTCCCCCCGGAATGGGCGCCATCCTAGGCCGCGTGGCAACCGAACTGGTAGCCGGCGTTCTCGTTGGAGCGTTTATTGGATGGGTGCTTGACCGCTGGTTGGAGACATCGCCGCTGTTTCTGGTGTTGATGTTCTTTTTAGGGGCCGCGGCTGGCATGCTGAATGTGTGGCGAATGGTATCTGGACGCGGAATGGCAACTGGATATTTTGATGAGCATCGGCCCCGCGCCGATAAAGATTCACAAGCGGACGACTAGTGAAATAGTTTAGTAGCGGACGATAAGAAAAGGACGGTTCAGACATGGCTTCCACAGGTATGCATTCGCCAGTCGAACAATTCGAGATCAAGACGATTGTTGAACTTTCGGCCGCTGGCTATGATATCTCGTTCACCAATTCCAGCCTGTTTATGCTGTTGGCCATGGTTGTTGGCGGCGTTTTCTTGATGAGCGCGATGCGCCGCCGGGATCTGGTTCCCGGACGGTTGCAGGGCGCCGCCGAAATGATGTATGAATTTGTGGCAGACATGGTGCGCAGCAATGTTGGCAATGATGGCCGCGCCTATTTCCCATTTGTCTTTACCCTTTTTGTCTTTCTGTTGTTTGGCAACATGCTGGGCCTTGTTCCTTATTCCTATACTTTTACGTCGCAGATTATTGTGACCTTTGCGATGGCGGGATTTGTTTTTCTGGGCGTTACTCTTATCGGGCTGGTTAAGCATGGTCTGCATTTCTTCAGCTTTTTCGTTCCGCAGGGCGCGCCAAAAGTGCTGATTCCCTTCCTGATCGTTATTGAGGTGATCTCGTATTTTGTGCGTCCGGTCAGCCTGTCTGTTCGTCTGTTTGCCAACATGCTGGCAGGCCACACGATGTTAAAGGTGTTTGCCGGACTTGCCGTAATGATCTCAGGGGCTGGCGGTATTGCCATGACCGGATCTGTGCTGCCATTTCTGGCGCTGGTTGGTCTTACCGGTCTTGAGGTTCTGGTGGCGGCGCTGCAAGCCTATGTTTTCACCATCCTGACATGTATGTATCTGAATGACGCGCTGCATCTGCACTAGGCAGAACCGCCGCGCGGCTTAACGTTTGCCCCTGACGTTTGGTAACAGGAGCGGTTCGAATACCCTTAATAACCAACTAAAATCTTGATTGTAAAACTTACGGAAGGACTAGGAAAATGGAAGTAGAAGCTGCAAAAATGATCGGCGCCGGTCTGGCGGTCATCGCTCTTGCTGGCGTTGGCGTCGGTATCGGCAACATCTTCGCTGCACTGGTAACTTCGATTGCACGCAACCCCGCAGCTCGCGGTGAAGTGTTTGGCATCGGCATTCTGGGCTTTGCCCTGACCGAGGCCATCGCATTGTTTGCGTTGGTCGTTGCACTGCTGCTTCTGTTCGCGCTGTAAGCCGCTTTCCGCATCCGAATTGGTCGCCTGTTTTGGGGGTAACTCCAGCAGGCGGTCAGACAGGGAGACTGGCATGACAAAAGTGAACAGAGCAACCGCTCTGGGCTGCAAATCTGCTCTGGGCATAAAGATGCTCATAACAGCTGGCGCCGTGATTACGGCCTCTTCAGCAGCTTTAGCTGCTAGCGGTGAGCCCGGCTTACCCCAGCTAAAAATCAGCACCTGGCCTTCCCAGATTTTCTGGCTGTTGGTCATTTTCGGTGTTGGGTACATCTTTATGGCACGCGTTGTTACACCGCGTATCGGCTCGGTTCTCGAAGAGCGACGCACCCGCCTTGATGATGATCTCAGCCGTGCGCGTGACGCCAGTGCTGAGGCTGCTCAGACGCGTGCTGATTATGAGGCAAGTCTTGACGTTGCCCGCGCCGAGGCTGCTGATTTTGCCCGCCAAGCCGCCGTTGAAGCATCAGCCAAGGCCGAACAGGCCGAAGCGAAAGCTGCCAAGAAGATGGCTACAAAAACCGCGGCAGCCGAGACCAAACTGGCAACCGCACGCGCCGAAGCAGAAGGCAATCTGATGGTGGTTGCGGCCGAGGCCGCGATTGACACAGCAGCGCAACTGGCCGGTGTGAAAGCAACTAAGGCGCAAGCTGACAAAGCGGTGAAATCAGCTGCTAAAGAGCTAACCGCCGAGGAGGCAGGATGATGGAAGGCATAGTCATGGAATCGGTATGGGTTGCCGTTGGCTTTGTTGTCTTTGTTGCCCTGGTATGGCGCAAAGCTGGTCAAGCTTTATCCGCAATGCTTGATGAGCGTTCGGCCAAAATCAAGGCTGACCTTGATGAAGCCCGCACTCTCCGCGAAGAAGCACTGGATGAACTTCATCAATTCCAACGGCTCCACCGAGAGGCTGCCGATGAAGCTAAGGCGATACTGAAGACTGCCGAAGCCACTGCCGAACGTATCCGCGAGACCGCTGAAAAGAACGCCGAAGAAGCCGTCAAGCGGCGTGAGCAGCAAGCGACAGCCAAGATCAAAGCTGCCGAAACTGCCATGCTCGCTGAGCTCCGCGCAAAAGCAGCGTCGCTTGCCATCGCATCAGCCGCCGAGATCATCACCTCAAAGTTGGATGATAAAGCCAGCATGGAGCTGATCGACAACGCTGCTATGGAAATCGAAAAACTGAATTAGGCGTGAACGGCATTCCGCCGTTCGCCCTTCACCCGGCCTTAACGCAGATCATCCGCCCCATAAGTTCTAGCTGCTGAGGCCAGAATTTAGCCCGGCGCTTAGATTCTCGCATGAATTTATAGGATAACCTTCGCGTCTATGGGCGCGTCTATGAGCGCGTTTATGGGCACGTTTAGAGGCGCGGCATCAGGCTCAGCACGAGACGTTGATCTGCCTTGACCGTGGCTTCATAATCCAAAACAGGATATTTCTGCCGCTCACCATCTTTAAAACCAGCCTTAAAGATCGTAACATCGCTACTGACAACGGCATCATCGGCATCGATAATTGCGCTGCCCAGATTAATCTGCAAAACGTCGGCAGGCGAATATTCACCCGATCTGGTTAGTTTTAAGCCAACCGAAACAACCATTTTAATGCTAGCATCATCAAGAAGTTCGCACGTCGCATTGATGCCATTAAAGCGGACATCCACCAGTTGTTCTGAAGCATCCATCTCCATAAAGGCGGCAACGCCCTCAGGCGGGGCGCTAATTCCCGGACACGGAACTAGATTAGGATCAGAGCTACAAGCCCCTAGCATCAGGCCAAGGCCAAGCAGCGGCGCGATAAAAGTCGCCGGAATGAAATTTCTGTGGTTCATCGTCACATCCTAACCTCTTTTTAAGACAACAGCAATTGACCTCTGCGCCGTAATAAAGCAAGAACAAACACATGGAACGTCAAATGAAATTTTTGCATCTTGCCGCACCCCGTGGATTCTGCGCAGGCGTTGACCGAGCGGTACGTATCGTCGAGGTTGCGCTGGAAAAATTCGGGGCGCCAGTCTATGTCCGCCACGAGATTGTGCATAATCGCCATGTGGTTAACGGGCTCGTTGCGAAAGGTGCTATTTTTGTTGAAGAACTGGATGAAGTACCAGCGGGCGCGCCGGTGGTATTTTCTGCACATGGGGTTGCACGCGCCGTTGTTGATGAGGCTGACCGCCGCAAAATGATCGCCGTTGATGCCACCTGCCCGCTGGTGACAAAAGTTCATGTAGAAGCCCGCCGCCATGCCGAACAACGCCGTCACATTCTGCTGATCGGACATGCTGGCCACCCCGAGGTCGAAGGCACGATGGGGCAGGTTGATGATGGCGACATGACCTTGATCGAAACCCCGGAAGATGCGCGCACCATCCAGCCGCCCCCCGATGCAATGCTGGCCTTTGCCACCCAGACCACGTTGTCGGTCGATGATACTGCCGAAATAATTTCTATCCTGCAGTTTCGTTTTCCCGAAATCACCGGTCCGCGCGGCGAGGATATATGCTATGCCACGACGAACCGGCAAAATGCAGTAAAAGCCATCGCCGGTAAATGTGATCTGGTGCTGGTTGTTGGCGCCGAAAATTCATCAAATTCGCAGCGCCTAGTCGAAGTGGCAACAAAAGCCGGAGCCAGCCGGGGGCGTCTGATTGCTGACAAATCAGCAATTGACTGGGCCGAAATTGATGCCGCCGAGCATATTGGTCTTTCGGCAGGAGCGTCTGCACCGGAAAATCTGGTTAATGAAATCATCGATGGGATGCGTGCGCGCTACGACATCACACTTAATGAGGATGCTCTGGTTAACGAAAACATCACCTTCAAGCTTCCCAGTATTCTCGCGAACTGACTGAAATCCCCATGGCTGTTTACACGCATGTTGATGATGATAATCTTGCCCAGCTTTTGGCAGCCTATGACCTTGGTAAAGTGCAAAGCCTTACGGGCATTGCCGAAGGGGTGGAAAACTCCAACTATCTTCTTCGCACTGACCGCGCAAATTATATTCTGACGCTGTATGAAAAGCGTGTGAAGCGTGATGATCTTCCGTTTTTTATTGAGGTAATGGAAGTGCTGGCTAACGCCGGAATGGATTGCCCGTTGCCGGTTCCAGCAACCGATGGCAGCATCTTGCAGCAATTGATGGAGCGACCTTGTGCTATCTTCTCGTTTCTGGATGGCAATTGGAGCCGGCATCCAAACCGCGAGAAATGCCGTGAGCTTGGCAAGTCATTAGCAAATATACATCTGAACTGCGCCACGGTTACACGCCGCAGGCCAAATGCGCTGGGGCCGGACTCTTGGCAAGCGCTGTTTGATCAGGTGGCATCGACAGCCGACACGCTGGGTGACGGGATGCAACTGGCGGTTCAGCAACATCTCGATTCGATCCTGCGCGACTGGCCCTCCAACCTTCCAAGCGGCGTTATCCATGCCGATCTATTCCCCAATAACGTGCTTTTCATCGGCGACAAACTAACCGGCCTGATCGACTTTTATTTCGCCTGTGATGATATCTTTGCCTACGATCTAGGAATTTGCATGAATAGCTGGTGCTTTGAAGCGGATGGCAGTTTTAACCTGACCAAATCGCGCGCCATGCTGCGCGGATATCAGTCGGTTCGTCCGCTATCAGATGACGAAATCAAGGCCATTCCAACACTGGCGGCAGGATCGGCAATGCGCTTTTTCCTGACGCGGCTTTATGACTGGATCAACACCCCAAAAGATGCGCTGGTGCGCCCCAAGGACCCGATGGAATATTGGTCCATTCTGCGGTTTCACCAGTCTGTTTCGGGGCCCACCGCCTATGGTATTGGTATTTGAGGCCATGCTATCGGTATTTGAAGCCATGCTATCGGTATTTGAGGCCATGCTATCGGTTTTGAGGCCATGCTATCAGTTTTGAGGTTTAAGTGATGAGCAACTCTGTAACGCTTTACACCGACGGATCATGCCTGAAAAATCCGGGTCCGGGCGGATGGGCGGCCATTCTGAAATGGCGTGAAGAAGTGCGTGAATTAAGTGGCGCAATGCCCGAGACTACCAATAATAGAATGGAGCTTCAGGCCGCAATCGAAGGGCTGAATGCGCTAAAACGCCCGATGCAGATCGACCTGTACACTGACAGTAAATATGTCATGCAGGGCGTCACCGACTGGATGCCGCGCTGGAAAGCCAATGGCTGGCTGACCGCCGCTAAAAAGCCCGTTCAAAATAAAGATTTATGGCAGGATTTAGATACAGCACTGGTTCAGCACACCGTCGCGTGGCATTGGGTTAAGGGGCATGCCGGAAACGAAATGAATGAACGCTGTGATGTACTGGCGCGAACAGCCGCAACCAGCATTGCCGCCAGACTCACCGAATAAGCTGAAAGAACAGCTAAAACCCTAGAGGTGAGCAAGCACGTAAGTTGCGCTGGAAACTTCAAAAGAGCCGGGCTCTTCAACAAAAATTTTGCTGATAACACCATCATCAATGATCAGCGCGCACCGCGTTGCCCGGTCGCCCATAACCGGCCCCATATGCACCAGAATACCCAACTCACGCGAAAGATTGCCCAGTGGATCGGCCAGCATATCAATTTTGCCATCCACGTTTTGACTGTCACCCCATGCCTTCATCACATGCGGGTCATTGACTGCCATACAGGCAATTCTATCAACGCCAGCAGCAGCGAACTTATCTGCTTTTTCAATAAATCCCGGAAGATGGCGCACTGAACATGTTGGGGTAAACGCCCCCGGAACAACAAACATCACGGTCCGCCCCGTGCCGAAATAGTCAGCAGTTTCATGGGCGGTAACACCGTCTTCGGTTTTCGTCTGGATTGTTGTCTGCGGCATAGGCTGGCCAGCTTCAATGGTCATGTTTTGAGGTCCTAATTTCTAGGGGCTAATTTCTAGGAGCCAACTTTAACAAGGCTGATACAATGGATTTTGGCAATTATTGGACCGCAACGCCAGCTTTTTCAAGAGCTGAGATGATGGCGCTGCTGGTCAGCAGTTCGGGAAGGATGATTGAGCCGTCGCGGGACGGCGTAATCAGCACGTTGAACGGAATGCCAAAACGACCATAAGCGGCTAGAAACTGGGCAATTTCGGGATCTGGGCGGGTCCAGTCAGCACGGCGCAAATGCAGTTTGCCATCTCGGCTAGCGGCAGCCAGCGCCGGTGCGACAGGGGCGCGGTCCAAAACCAATGCCTTATTCGCCTTGCAGGTCACGCACCAATCGGCTGTTACATCCACCAGAACCGGCGTTCCGTCAGCTAGCAACCGGTTCATTTCCGTGCTGTTCCATGGCGACCAAATACCCCCGTCATCCTGAACGGAAGATTGGTTTAATGCCCCAATTTCATTCTGCGGTCCGGGACCAATAACCACCGCCAGAACCGCGGCAAGCCAGATCATCGTGCCAAATAAAAGGAGCGCTAGCACGCGCCGCATCCAGATCATCCAAGGCCCCGGACGCGGCAGAAAACCAACCATTGCGGGAAACGCTGCCACTAACAGCCAAGGGGCGGCAAGCCCCAGCCCCAGCGCAAGGAAAATGCCAAACAAATCAACCATCCCGCCCGATAATGCCGCAGCAACGGCGGTTCCAACAAACGGCGCCGAACAGGGCGTTGCCAGAATTGTCGCCAGCATTCCAGTCAGAAAATCGCTTTTATATCCGGGTGTAGCCCGCCCGCCCGGGCCATTTATCGCCGCACCTAATGATTGGGCAAACGCCGGAACCGGCAGAATGACACGGTCAAGTAAGCTGAGCGCGAAAATGCCAAGAAAGACAATCATCACCAGAAGAAAGACCGGGTTCTGGAACTGGATTCCCCAGCCAACTGTGCCGCCTGCCAGACGCACCAGCGCAAGCCCCGTCGCCAACAGCATGAAACTGGTGATGATTCCAGCCGCCCCAGCCAAAAACCGCAACCTCAATTCGTGGCGATGAGCCCCGGCGGCATCCATCACCGCCGACAGCTTTAACGCCAAAACAGGCAAAACACAGGGCATCAGGTTCAAGATCAATCCCCCCAGGAACGCAACCAGAACGATCCCCAGCGAAAGCCGCATCCCGCTAACCGGGCGGTCTGCAATGGCAGAGGAGGTGTTCTCTGCCACCATCACCGCTCCACCAACATTAAGGTTGAATTCGGCCATTTCCGGCGGCGCACTCACTGTGATCGTGATTGGCCTTGCCGCAAAACTTACCGCATCCCCAAGGCTGGCAGGAGCAGCGGCCAGAAACAACTGGCCCGTATCGGTTTTGACCGGCGCTTTGAAGGTTACGCCGTCAATCCCCTCAACAAAAATATCGTCAATTTTGGGGGCAATCTTAGGGGTAATAGCCGGGGCGTCGCCGCCCAGCGTTACCAGCAACCCGC
>CALLKZ010000107.1:0-7627 GCA_938082345.1 uncultured Alphaproteobacteria bacterium | reverse complement strand
TTTGAATGATGATAGTGTGATTGAAGTATCAGAAAATAAGAGCAAGCTAGGGCTGATACAAATTGCCGTTCAGGGGACTATGTTGAACGTATTGAACCCGAAACTATCCCTGTTTTTTCTGGCCTTCCTACCGCAATTTATCTCGCATGAATCCGCGAACGTAACGGTATCTCTGATGGTGCTGGCGGCCATTTTTATGGTGATGACCTTTGCCATTTTTGTTGTCTATGGAGCATTTGCATCACGCGCGCGAGACTATGTGATAAAGCGCCGCCGCGTCATAGTGTGGATAAAGCGATGTTTTGCGGGAACCTTTGGTTTTCTAGGCGCAAAACTCGCATTTTTTGGCTCTGAATAGTTTATCGGTGAAATGGCGCACCACATGCGCACGATTTAGGTTACCGCGCCGGACGCCCTTGAATGTGATCGACTTCAATTTGAGATTTAGGTGTCTGTATTTTCGGAAGAATCGGGCTCGCTAGGAGGTAATTTCACACAGCTTCCGAAGGTCATATCGGTCCGGTCGAAAAAATCTTCTGATGCTAGCAGCTTTGCCGATTGCGCGTCTTGGGGGATGTGCAATCGCAGTGTCGCGCGGTTATTTTGTGCGTATAGCCCGCCCATCAGATATTTCGCGGGAAGCGTGACGGTCTTCTTGCCAATGAAAATGCTGGGCGACACGAATATCGACAGCTTATCGAGCGTGACCTCAAACCGGGTTTGCAATCCGTCGCCAGTTGGCTTGCCGTCAGCGTCATCTACATAGCTGAATTTTTTGCCAGTGCATGAATAGACATCGCCAACAGCAGCCAAAACAGGTTGTGTGAAGACCGCTTGACTAAAAACTGCCAAGATGATGGCCGATACGAGGGGTAAGGGAATGGAGCGCATTTTTTGTCTCAACCTTTTTCTTAAAACAGGTAACACACGGGCTTAAAACAGGTAACACACGGGCCTAAAACAGCTAGCATACGGGCAAGGGTGCTGTTGTTGCCCACCAATAATGCAGCCCCGATCCTGCCATAAAAATCTGCACATCAAAAGTCTGATAAGCTTACCAGCTTCCTGAATTTGGCATTGAACTCCATGGCTCGGCAGCTGGCTTTGGGTCGCCTTCCTGCAAAAGCTCGATCGAAATGCCATCGGGTGAGCGAACAAAGGCCATGTTACCATCGCGGGGTGGGCGGTTGATGGTAACGCCAGCATCCATCAGGCGCTGGCACACCGCATAGACATCATCAACCCGGTATGCCAGATGACCAAAATTGCGTCCGCCGGTGTATTCCTCAGCGTCCCAGTTATAGGTTAATTCCAGCGCGGGGGAACGTGTTTTCTCATAGGTGGCGCGTTCATTCGGCGCGCATAGAAAATATAGAGAGAAACGACCTTTTTCATTGTCGATCTTATGAGCCACTTCCAGCCCCAAAAGATCACAATAGAAATGAAGCGAGGCGTCAACATCCGTAATTCTGACCATAGTGTGCAAATATCGCATTTTTATCTACTTTCCTTTTTTCATAAGGCCGCATTCTTAACAGCAAAAACAATGCCCAGCTTTGTAGCAATGAGCAAGGCGAGATACCAGCTTGTCTTGCTTCTATATTATTCCCATTTAGCCTTGGGTCCCATTTGGCCTTTGGTCCCATTTGGCCTTTGGTCCTATTTGGCCTTTGGCTTTTGGCGGCGGTTTTCCAGAACCGCCATACCAACTAGGCTGGCTAGAATAACCAATGCGCCAATAACAGTATTTCTACTCGGCACTTCATCAAAGATAAAAAAGCCGATGGCGGTGATCGGAATGATGTGAAAATAGAACATTGGTGCCAGAAACGACGCCTCTGATTTACGAAAGGCGCGGATGAAGAACAGTTGCGCGGCGGTTGCCAGCAACCCTGTCATCATCATCAATACCCAGGCTTGAGACGTTGGCGTTTTCCACATCACCAGCGCGAATGGCAGTGAGGTGATGGCGATGCCAATGGAATACCAGCCCATCAGGGGCAGGTCCCCCATTGAAACTGACAGATGTTTTTGCAGAATAGTGGCCGCACTGCCGCAAAAAACACCGAGAATGGCAAGCAATGCGACCAGTTGTAAAAAGCTGCTTTCCGGACTGAAAATCAGCCAGATGGCGGTAAACGCCACGATGATTACGCCCCATCGGGGCCATGTCTGCCTCTCGCCTAGAAAACACCATGCAATCAAAGACACCACTGCTGGCCGCAGATAGCTGATTGTGCTGACCTGCGCCAACTGGATTTGTGAAATGGTGAAAAAATTAATCGTGATGGCCGCGGTGGTAAATCCAACACGAAGCGCGTTTAACCGAAAACTCTGGCGTAACTCCGACAGTCGTTTTTGTTTAATTAATATTGGGAGCAGAACGATGCTGCTGGTCAGGCAGCGAATGAACACAATTTGAATCGCCGGAAAATCTCCTGCGATTATTTTGATGATCAGAATGTGGAACAGCATGAATATCTCGTTGAAAACAAGATATCGCAAACCGCCTAGATTATTGCCCTTCATCAATGCTGCTAACGAGGAGGCGAATGCAGCAAATTAGCGAATAGGCGGAAGGCTCCCGGCACTAACACATCCATCTGGTAAAATAGGTTCAAGGCACAATGAACATGTCCGCCGCTGCCGTATGCGGCATGTAACAGGCTGCCATGTAGCGGTGCTTCGGGGGCATCGGACATTGCCAGTAATGGCGTGTAGGCGTCATCCCAGCTTGATGCAAAATAGAGGCCGCGTTCCTTTTCCCACCCGGCAAAATCCGCTTTGGTGATCTTGTTTGGTCCGGTTAAAAGCGGATGATCCGGGGCAAGAATGGTAACCGGCGCCTTTGCATCGGTAACCCGCCACCTGATTGAAGGGCTGCCGGGAGTAAGATCATAAGGCGCACTGCGCCCGGATACCCAATTATCCTGCGGGCGGTGATACTGGCTGACATATCTTCCGCCTGCATCCATCCATCCCTTCAGCCGGTCCATGGCCGCATTTATCGGCCGGGTGGCTCCGGCAAAAACACCGCTTACAATAACATCAAACCCATCCAGATTGCCTGACAGCAACGCATCATCGCTAAGAAACGTTACGCTCGCACCCAGTTGTTCGGTCCAGAACCATGCGTGATCAACTCCGCCATCAATCCAGCCCACCTTGATCCCGTCAAGGCTTGCTGTATCCACCAGTGCAAGGTCACAAACGCAAGGCTGAAAGCGTGTCTGCGAGCGGATATGCGGATATGTCAGGGTTTGCGATGACAACAACGCGTTGGTACCGGCCAGTGCCTGGACCTGCAAACGGCCTTGCGGTAATCCTGCCTGTAGCTTCACATCAAAGGTGAAGGTGCCATGCTGATGAAGGCTGCCGGGATTTGCGGTGCCACGCTGGATCTTCACCTCTTCACTCGCGGCTAGCTTGATCGTGCCGGAAATCGCCGGGGATATCGGGTCACCCAGAACATTTACAACCGCCAGCTGAACGGTAAGATTTTGCGGATTATTGACGTTCAGCAGCTGTTTTGCCGGATTGATTGTTGCCCTAAGCTCGGGCTGGCTTGTCAACGGCTTATCCGGCATTACAGGACGGGTAAAGCGAACGCCGTTAACGCTAAAACCCAGCTCGGCATGAAGCGTGGCGGGTGGAACCGCAATACCATGCCAGCCGGTCATCAGCGGCATTGGTGAGGGGCCGGAAAAGCTGGTCTCAGACGCCAAATGCTGGCGCTTGCTATCGCTCACCTCTGCAACGAATTCTGCTGGTTTGATCGCACCCGCCGGATCGCGCCATTCGGCACTGACGCGTTCAACGCCGGCCATGTCAGCCTGATGCCAGCTCAGCGTCGCCCGCGCGGGCATATCGATCACCGGCAATTCTGGGGATACGGTAAATGCCAGTTGCATCTGGCAGGCATCGCTCATCGCCATGGCAGTCTGGGTCATTTTCAGCCGAACACGGTGGCGATGGAGCGGAGCAATTTCTGCCGCAAGCGTCTGCAATTCACTCTGCAAGGCACATAAATTCGCGATGAGGGGGGCGGCCTTGGGGAAATCTTCCAATGTTTGTGCAGCCAGATCATGCGCCCGAATGGCGGCCTGTTTGCCGGTGGTGCTGTCACAGAATTCAGCCAATTCGCCAAGTGTGGTTGGAACCGCCTCGGTCAACGCCGACGTAAACGGCGTGCCGGATGCGGTGTTTAGCTGGTGCAGGGGAACCGGCCAGTTATCCTCGACCAGCTGGCGTCCCATACCTTGGGTTGCATGACAAGACCGCGACCATTCCCCGATCTGGGCTAGGGTGGCGCCATAAACGGGATCAAAATCACCTGTATCAACGTGATGCGTGGCATTTGGCGGCGGCACCTCATCATCATATGACCCGCCGCCACCGCCCCATGCGGGAAGGTAAACTGCATTGGGCTGCCAACTCTCAAGGTTTAATTCGGGAAATTGCTTGGTATCGGCGGCAAGCGAAAAGGCAGATATGGTCAACTGGGTAATCGCGCGATGATGGCCATGCTGGCCCGGCACGTCGAGGAACGTCGGTAGCATAATATCGGGCTTGAACAAGCGAACGATTTTAACCATCTGGCGCAGCGAATGCTCCTCGCCCCAATGGCCGAAAGTTTGCTCGGCCGATTTGGAAAATCCAAAATCCCTGATCGGATCGTCATCGCTCATCGCCAACCATGCAAGATCGGCGCGGACCAAATCCATCGCCGTGATCAACTCTTCGGTTCTCAGATACCCCAACGCATCGCCGCGTTCCGGCCCCAGCGCATTCTGCCCGCCCTGTCCCCTGACCGCGTTCACATAAACAACATGCGCGCCCTGGCCCAGCGATAGGCTGGCAAGCAGCCGCGAAGTTTCATCGTCGGGGTGGGCGCCGGTCTGCATAAAACATACAGTCGATTGCAACGATTTTAGCCAACTATGAAGGCGGCGAATCGGGTGGCGTTGCTCTTGTTCGGTAATGAAGGCTTTTTTCACGCTTTGTCTGCTTTTCTGGTTCGGTTGAGAATGAAGTGATATTTGGTTCGCTCTGTTGCAAAAATATTGACCGATATTTCAATCGCCTTTTTTTGAGAATTGCGATAGCGGCGCGTCATCTGCAAACCCAGAGCGCCGGTCTGGAGCCCCATCGCTATTGCAATATCATCGGGGATGATGATGGGAATCAGCTCCTGATGAATGTCGGAAATTGTCACCCCATATCGCTCTTCGATAAGATCGCAGATAAACCCGCCATAATCGGCTACACCATTGGCAATATCGCGGTATTTTTCATCCACATAAACATTGCCCCAGACAACAATTTCGCCGCTGTCGCGGTCACATCGATGTTGTTGAATATGCAGCCAGCGCCGGCCGGGCTGATCATCCAGCTGGGCTGCCAGATCGGTATCGGCGACAACCATCCCAATCTCGCGCACCGTACGTTCGGCGCCGCGGCCATACAGCAAATCATCAGCCGGACGCGTGGTATAATGAAGCCCTGTCGCGGGCTCTACCGACAGCACCTTTGTGCCATCGCCGCGCCGCCTTTCGATCAGGCCGATATCTTCGAGTTGCTCCAGGGCGCGGCGCACAGTCGGGCGGCTAATGGCGTATTCAATCGCTAAACTATGCTCGGACGGCAGGTAATCACCAACGGCAAACTCGCCGCCAGTGATGCGCTTGTTCAGCGCCTCAAACATGCGTGCATAGCGAGGTTCTGTGGACATCATCAGCCCGACTTCAGGCCAGCCAGCATCAACCGAAAAGGCTTTCGGGTGCTGTGGGACGGTATATGAGAAACTTCATATATTTTGTTTGACAAAGCTCGAAATCGTCCCATAAGTTCTAACAACACCAATTGTATTTACATTTAATCTGAATAAAACGCAAATGAGTTAACGCGCAACGGAGGGCGGAATGAAAAAATGGTTTAAGTCGGCACTTGCCGCTACGATCGGCGGTACGGCGCTGCTGTGGGCCGGAATGGCACAGGCAGTAGAGATTGAATATTGGCAGTATACTTATCAAAGCCGCGTCGATGCGATTGATAAGCTGATTGCAAATTTTGAGGCTGCTAACCCGGATATCACGGTCAAGCAAACCCATTTCCCATATGCCGATTATCGCAAAAAAGTTGCGATTGCGGTGTCAGCAGGTGATGGCCCTGACGTTGTGCAGTTGTTCTATGGCTGGTTGAATGACTACCGTGATTCCGGTCTGATCCAGCCGCTTGATAAGTCGGTCTTTTCGCATGCGGACATTGAAAAGAACTTTTTCCCGATGGTTTCTGCGATGAAGGTCGATGGCGATTATTGGGGACTGCCAACAGCGGTTCGCTCACTGGCATTGTTCTACAACACTGACTTGTTCGCTGAGGCAGGTCTGTCTGGCGCGCCGAAAACACTCGACGAAATGGTTGAATATGCAGCCAAGCTGACAAAGAAAGACGCTGACGGCAACTATATGCACATTGGCTATGCGGTTGATACAGATGGGCAGGATCACCATTGGTGGCGCGAGGTTCTGGTGCGTCTGTATGGCGGTCAGCCTTATTCGGATGACGGCAAGAAAATTGCCTATAATTCAGCAGCAGGTGCCAAGGCACTGGCGTTTCTGACCGACATTGAAGCAACGCACAAAGTTGGCTCGAACGGCTTTATGAACCGCGGTCAGGATGCCTTCAAAGCTGGCAAAGCTGGCATGATCATTGACGGCTCGTTCCGGATTTCCAGCTTTAAGAAGCAGGATGGCCTGAATTTCGCAATTGCCGAACTTCCGGGTCATGACGGTGCGCGCTCCAACTTCTCATCATACTGGGTGAACGGAATTACCACCAAGGCCAAGGGTGAGAAGCTGGCTGCAGCCAACAAGTTCCTGACGTATCTGACCTCTGATGAGGCCATGCAGGTTTGGCTTGATACGGTTGGTGAGCTTCCAGCAAAGCCGTCTGTAGCGCTGGTTGATGCGAATACCAGTCATCCAATGTACGGGCCGTTCATTCGGGGATTGAGCTATGCAACTGCCACTAACTTCGTCTCGGAAAAGCCGCAGCGCCAAGCCTTGATTGATGCCTATGACATGGTGGTGCTAAAAGGCATGTCACCTGCCGATGCGCTGACCGAAGTTGCCGAGGACGAGCAGGAAGTGCTCGACGAATTCTTCGATAACTAGGCCGCGCAAAACCGTCACAACCCGTCCTAACCCACATTTTAAAATGTGCCGGGCGGAAAGGGGCAGCGACTAGCGGCAAGATGAACAAACAGGACAACACCGGTGATACGATATACGCGGTGTTGTCCTCTTATATTTTACTACCTTAACCCTTACTTCGGATTGATGTTGACAGGCGCATGATTCTAACCTTTTGGGATAGATTGACGATTAATCAGAAATTGGCTGTCACCGCATGGCTGTTTCTGCTGGTTCCGATTGTCTTTTACGTCACCATCCGGTTTTATCCCACTTTTGAGGCGTTTTATGTTTCGACGCTGAAATGGAATTTGCTTGGTACGCAGAAATTCATTGGGTTTCGCAATTACGAAAAAATCTTCACTGATGAAGATTTCTGGCTGATTCTTTGGAACACTTTCAAATATGCCGTTTTTGGGGTGCCCATCAGCCTT
>CALLKZ010000106.1:0-12648 GCA_938082345.1 uncultured Alphaproteobacteria bacterium | reverse complement strand
CCGTTTTGCTGTTGCGCCGAAACCGATGATATAGCTGCAAGCCAATGCGGCGCCAGAAACCGGCGCTCATTTCTTTTGACAGGGTCTGGTCATGCAACACGGCAAGCTCAATCAGCGTTGGCATTGACACACTGTCGGCCTCACCATCCATCACCGCCTCGCAAAACCCCATCTTGCCATTGCTTAGAATCCGGGAGATTGCATTCATCGAACGAAGGTTCAAATCGGCTGCTGGTCCGCTTTGCCGCCCCTTAAACTCGTGCCTAACCCCGCTAGGAAGCGTTACCGTTAAGCTGCCAAATTGCAGGTTGGAGAAAATGGACAGTAAGAGGTCGCATTTTTTGCGTTCAAGAAATCCAGTCATAAAACCCTAATCCTAACTTCATACCCTAATCCTAACCCCATACCGTAATTCTAACCCCATACCCTATGCTAACCCCATACCCTATGCTAACCTCGGGTTATATCACGCGCTTTTGACCACTTCGCCGGTGGGGAAGGACGCCCGAAAAAGGGCACCCGCTTTAACCAGAGACGCGCTGCCTCAAAATGAATGGACACCAGTGGCCGCAATGGCCATTGGCCGGTTGCGATCAGCGCCTTCAGTATAGATTTAGTTGTAAGCGGTTCGCACGCCCCGCGCAATGTTGCTGTCAATCTTGGCACACCTTTGCTGGTATAACGCATCAACACCCGAATGTCGCCGCCTTGGCAATCATCGGCACGCATTTTCAACCGGTATTCCCCATCCACCGGAAAAAAGGGCGAGACATGAAAAATTTTATCCGTCTGCAAAGTGACATTCCGGCGGCGCTTTCCCGCCCCAGATGTTCGGGGAGCGGATAATTCGGAGTTGGATGATTTTTCACCAGCAAAACCGGGGGCCTCAACCCGGCCAATATACGAATGCATGTCGCCAAAAGTATTCCGCACCTCATAAATATACATCACATCCGCGCCAGACCGGTCGCGTAGTACAAAAATGGAAACCGGATTAAAAGCGAGTCCCAAAATTCGCGGAAATGTCAGCAAATAGACATGCTCAATATCAATCGCCGGATCAATTTCGGGGCAGCATTCACGCGCCATGCTACGGGCATAATCAGCAAGCTGGATTAGGGGGGTGCGAGATTGGGGGGTGCGAGATTGGCCCTTTTTTTTGAAATTGGGCCCATAATCGCGTTGAGACAGGGACAGCAAGTTGAACCTGTCCACCGACAGCAGCGCCGATTGACGGTCGGCACCCTGCAGATCGTCAAGATCAACCCACAGAGATAGCCCCTTGCGTGACAAAAAATGTGACGGCGTGCCGTGGCGCGTGTGATTGATCGTTGATCGCACCAACTGGCATCCTGGCATCAGGCAATCTCGCGGGTGTCATTTTGCAGCGCATTGCCCTCAATTTGACTGTAAGGCTGGATTGTCGTCTCCCACGGAATTTCAACGCCAAGCGTTCGCGCTACGGCAATAGCAGATTTCAGGCCATCCTCATGAAATCCGTGTCCGGTCCATGCGCCTGCGTAAAACAGATTGCCTACCCCTTGAATTTGGCGAAGACGGTGCTGCGCCGCAACTGCTTTTTCATCAAAAACAGGGTGATCATAGCTGTAGCTGCCATGAACCAACGCCGGATCAGGTTCAAAATGGGGGTTTAGCGTCTCAAACAGCGGATAGGCCGGATCAATCGATTGCAACCGGTTCATCCAATAGGTCAGGCACAAGGCCCCGCCCCCAGAATCTTTGACGCCAATAGAATCTTTCGCGCCAATATAGTTCCATGCCCCCCAAGCGGCACGGCGATTTGGCATCAGCGCCGGGTCCGAATGCAACACTGCGCGATTGGGCTGAAAACGGAAATCTGCAAGGATGCTGCGTTCCTGCTGGCTTGCGTCGCTGATTAGCGCCAGTGACTGATCGGCATGCGCCGCAAGCACAACCTTGTCAAACCACACATCCCCCTCACCTGCGATAGACAGGATGACCCCGCCCTGATCCCGCCGCAAACCGGTGATTTGGGTGTTTAGATGAATTTGGCCGCCCTTAATTCCGCCCAGCGTACCAGCAATCCGGTTCACATATTCGCGCGAGCCGCCTTTTACGGTGCGCCAGACCGGGCGTTCGATAAAATTCAAAAGCTGGTGATTTTCCAGAAATTGCAGCAACGAGCGAACCGGATAATCGCGCATCATCGCGGCGCTGCACGACCAGATAGATGCCCCCATCGGCAGCAAATGATCCTGCACAAATGCCTCACCATAGCCTTCACGCAGCAGAAACTCGTTAAGGGATTCACCTGCCGGACCGGCAAAGGCGTTCTTATATCCGGTGCGATAAAACCTGACCAAGTCTGCCAGCATCGCCCAGTAGCGAGGCCGGAGAAGATTTCCGGGCTGCGCAACCAATCCGCGCAATGATCCTTCATACTCACATCCGCCGTCCCGCAAGGACACAGCAAAGCTCATATCAGTATTGATCCACGGAACGTTGAGACGATCAAACAGCGCCATCAAATTTGGATAATTAAGGGGATTATAGACGATGAACCCCGTATCGACGGGAACTTTAACCCCGTTAAAATCAGCGTCAACAGTATGGCTATGACCGCCAATACGGCTATCACATTCAAAAAGATGCACATCAGCTTGTTGATTTAGAAGATATGCAGATCCAAGGCCGGAAATTCCCGACCCAATAACAGCAATGCGCATAGACCCTGCCCAGAGTTTGCGACTGCAACCCTAAAACACCAAAAACAGGAACAGCTGGAGCGAGGGGAAACAGACAATTCTAACTTATTACAATTTCGTATATAGTGACTAGGGTCCGGTTTCAACATACATCGCCATCCTTATTTTCTCTAAAAGCAATTTTCAGCATCATGATTTCGCAATTTGGTAAATTTTTGAACAAGTCTCATTCCCCCGTTGACGGTGCCAGAGGTCGGGGTGGCGGCGATCAAAGTGAAGTTCTTGCCATCGAGATTAAACGGGGCGGACTGCGCGCAAAAATCCTGACATGGGGCGCAACCTTGGCAGATTTGCGCCTTGACGGGCATGATCACCCGCTGGTTCTGGGGTTTCGTGAATTTGAACATTACCGCGATTATGCAGCGCATCACGGGGCAATTGCCGGGCGGGTGATCAACCGGATTGCCGGGGCAAAGGCCACCATTGACGGAACGCAGTATCATTTCGATACGAACCATCTGACGAAACACACGTTGCATGGTGGCGCGATGGGTTTTGGCTGGCGAAATTGGCAGCTTGGTGATTACGGCGATGATTTCGTCGAACTGATACTTGATGATCCGGATGGCAGTATGGGATTTCCGGGCAATTTGACGGTCACCTGCCGCTATAGCATTACCGAGGATTGCGCCTTTGCCGTTGATCTTGGTGCCAAGACCGATGCGCCCACTTTGGTCAATCTTGGCCATCACAGCTATTTCTGCCTTGATGACCGCCGTGATATCCGCACGCATGAGCTTTCCATTGATGCAGATTTTTACCTTCCCGCCGATACTGATGATTTTGCCACCGGCGAGATTGTTGCGTTGGCTGGCAGTGCTTTTGATTTTCGCCAGCACCGCGCTATCAAGGACAGCTTTGACACTAATTTCTGTCTGGCTGAGCAGCGGCGCATCCCTACAAAAATAGCGCGGCTATCCTCACCTTTTTCGGGAATTGCGATGGATATCACCACCACCGAGCCGGGCTTGCAGCTATATACAGCTCATAAGCTTGATGCGCCTATTGCCGGACTATCGGGGGCGGCAGACAGGGCATTTGCTGGGGTGTGTCTGGAGCCACAAATGTGGCCGAATGCCCCTGCTCACCCCGCGTTTCCATCGATTGAACTTCGTCCTGAAGATCAGTATCACCAGCATAGCAAATTTACCTTTTCGCGATACCATGAACCTCAATTTGGGGATTAAAAAGGACCAGTCATGATCCGTAATAAGCTTGGAAATACCGATATTGAGGTCAGCTCTCTTTGCCTTGGATCGATGACTTGGGGAACGCAAAACACCCCGTCCGAAAGCCACGCCCAAATCGACATGGCGCTGGATCATGGGGTGAATTTCATTGACACCGCCGAAATGTATCCAACCAACCCGCTATCAAAAGAAACACAAGGCGAAACTGAACGCATTATCGGCGCATGGAATAACGCAAGCGGGCGTCGCAGCGAGGTTATTCTGGCGACAAAAATAGTCGGTGAAGGCTCTGCCACTGTTCGTAGCGGCGCACCGATTTCACCAAAAACCTTAAACATCGCGGTAGAGACCTCGCTTCGCGCCCTGCAAACCGATTATATCGATCTTTATCAGCTTCACTGGCCCAATCGCGGGTCCTATAGTTTCCGCCAAAGCTGGAATTTCGATGCAAGCCATCAGAATAAGGCCGAAACGCTGGATCATATGGCCGCGGTTCTGGAATGTTTGGAGGGCTTTCGTATCGCCGGTAAAATACGGCATTTCGGGCTGTCGAATGAGAGCTGCTGGGGGAGTGCGCAATGGCTGCGCCTGGCCGAGGATATGAGCCTGCCGCGGGTCGTATCAATCCAGAATGAATATAGTCTTTTATGCCGAATGTTTGACACTGATCTGGCTGAACTATGCCACAATGAAAAAGTTGGGTTGCTGGCCTACTCACCGCTGGCCTGCGGGTTGCTCAGTGGTAAATATTCCGGCGGCAGCGTTACGCCGGCAGGATCCCGCAAAAGCATTATCGGCGATCTTGGCGGGCGCGTAACGGACCGTCTGTGGCCAGCAGTAGATGCCTATCTGGACATTGCCGAGCGGCATCGAATTAATCCGGTGCAGATGGCGATTGCATGGACATTGACCCGCCCGTTCATGACATCCGCAATCATCGGAGCCACATCAACGGAGCAGCTCAAAACTGTTTTGGGCGCATCCGATGTGACGCTGGATCAGGCAATCTTGGATGAAATAGCCGCCGCGTATAAAGCGCATCCAATGCCATTTTAATCCGCTGGAAGCGTGGAATTGGACTGGCCGAAATTATAGGAGACCGGAATGATTTTTATGCTCGATCCCCGTCTTGACGCCGCAACCGAACTTGCCAGCACAATAGCCGGTATTGAAATCAGGGTGGTGAAGGATGCGCGTTATTATTGGCTGATGCTGGTGCCAGCGATGCCGGATATCAGCGAAATAAACGATCTTCCTCCCGAATTGGCAACCGCGCTTTTCCGCCTTGCTGGTGATCTTGGGGAATGGCTGAAATCAGAGGCGAAGGCTGATAAGATCAATACCGCGGTGATTGGCAATGTCGTCTCGCAGCTGCATCTTCATATTGTGGCCCGCCATTTGGGCGACCAGCACTGGCCTGATCCTATCTGGGGGCGCGGCACGCCCGAGCCGATGGAGGATACCCAGATGCAGGAACGCTGCAAGGCGGTAGCAAAATTCATCCAAGGATGGGAGCAAATATGAGCCTGATCTATAAAATCTGTGAGGCCGATATCTGGAGGGATGCCGAGACTGCCGGTAAATTTTGCGGTGCTGGCATTGACCTTGTCGACGGCTATATTCATTTCTCCACCGCCGCGCAGGCCAGCGACACCGCACGACTACATTTCAAACATACCGAAAATCTAGTGCTGGTCGCGGTGGATACAGCAACGCTGGAGATCAAATGGGAGGCATCACGCGGCGGCGATCTGTTCCCGCATCTCTACGGTGATTTGCCGATGAGCGCGGTGATCGCGGTAGAGCCAATGCAGCCGGACCAAGACGGCGTTCCAGCCCCGATGAACGGGTTTCCCAAAAACATCACCGATATCTAGGGCAGCGGACGGAATCAGGCAGCGGTGACATGGGCGCCAAGTTCTGCCAGCAGGTCAGCAAACAGATCAGGCAACAGGTCAGGCAGATTGGCAGAATTATCCGAAGACAGCATACCATAGCTGTAAAAATCAGGTCGAAGCACCAGCCCGGCCGCGTCCATCTCGGCCAACATCGCCGCCAGCTCGGGATTGCTGTCAGCTGAAATCGCCACTGCCACAGTTTCATCCGGCATCTTGTCCGCAGCGCTGGCAATTAGATCATCCGGCGCAATCACCGCGAAACGCCCCTGCATGGCATCGCTTAGGCGCGTTCCGTCAGCAAGACCCGGTTGCGGCATCCTCTCACCCACGCGCGACGCATTTGCTGGAACCAACCCCGGGCCAAGCCCGCGATTGATCGAATTCATATGCGCCCCCCCATCGGGGCGAATGGCATGCGTTAGCGTTTCCGCAGTTTCAGCGCTATTCATCATTTTGCCGACATTAACCGCAGTTTCGATATAGGTGCGCGTATGCGGGCGGCGCTCGCTTTCATAACTATCCAAAAGCGCATCAGGAGCGCCCCACAGCATCACCGCTGCCAGCTTCCAGCCTAGGTTTGCGGCATCCCTGATACCGGCACACATGCCTTGGCCCAGAAATGGCGGCATCAAATGCGCCGCATCGCCAGCGATAAAACAACGCTCACGGCGCCAGTTGCCTGCCAGTTTGGATTCAAAATTATAAACCGCGCGCCGCTCTATCGTACCGTCTTCACCGGTAATGCCGGGACGCAATTTTGGCCAGATAAAATCATCCTCAATCGCCATCGCATCGCTCTCATGCGCCTTTAGGCTGATTTCCCAACGACGGCGATCCCCCGGACACCTGACATAAGTTGTCGGGCGATCAATATCACACGTCTGAATTGTGAAGTTGCCAAGGTGCGCGCACTCACGTTTTAGCAGCACATCAATGACCAACCAGCGTTCCTGAAAGCCAAGATCTTCCCAATCACAATCAATTGCCGCGCGAACAACAGATCTAGCCCCATCAGTTCCAACGACATAGGCCGCGGTTGCGCTGTCCTTGGTGCCATTATGAACAAAATTGACGGCGGCGTGATCACCGCGGTTCTGGACCTTGGTTACTTCTGTATCGCGCTTTACCGTGACCGAGGGGTGCGCGGCAAGACCGTCATTCAGATCATTTTCCAGATCAGGCTGATGAAACCGATAGCTGGGGTACCATCCCAGCGGACCAATTTGCTGGGGGCGCGGCCAGTCCAGAACAAGGTTCTGATCCTTATCAACAAAGCGCGTTCCCAAATTAACCCGGGCTTTTGATTCGATTTTTTCGGCTAGTCCGATTGACTGAAAAACACGTAAAGCTTCATCATCAAAATGAACGGCGCGCGGTAAAGGATAAACCGACGCTTCGCGCTCCAGAACAAGAACATCAAGGCCATACCCTCCAAGAATATTGGCAAGAGTCGCCCCGGTTGGGCCAAGACCAACAATGATAATATCGTGATCAGTTTTTGCAGAAGTCTGATTTGCGTACGCCATAATACCCTTTGAAATTCTAGTCACAAAAACACTGATTAGCCTAGCGGCCTAACTGGTCATAAAGCCACGGACAATCAATCAAATTCGGAGTTCTCTTGCCATCGGCCGCAGCCTTAAGGCGCATTTCACGCATAACGCGGCGTTGTTCATCTGGAAGATGCACACGTTCATGCCCCCAGAAACTAGGCCCGACATGCGTTTCATGCGGCTGCCATGTATCAACATCAATAACGCGCCCACCCCACCCGCTCTCAATGAAAAAATCGGACGGCGTTTTTGCGTAAAACGATGTCATATAATCATTCGTATGACGGCCCAGCGTATAGGCAACGCGGTCCTCTTCCATTTGTGCCAGATCATAGCCCTGACCAACATCATCCAGATTTTGATATTCGACCATAAAATGATGCAGGCCGCGCCGCCCGGTGCCAATCATGGCAAAGCTGTGGTGGCGTCCATTCACATGGAAAAAATACATTCCGTAAGGGGACAGCCCATAATCACTAACAGAAAAGCCCAGCAAATCACGATAGAACGGTACGACAGGCTCAACATCCATCACGTGCAAAACCGCATGCCCCATCCCGTAAGGGCCGGTCAGAAACCCCTCGATGGGGCGTCCGGGAGTGAACGGATCACGCGCCATGACCGGGGATGAAAACAACTCAACCCGGTTGCCGTCCGGATCATTACAATAAATCATCCGCTCGACAAAACGCTGGTCACACAGGGCGCGGTTCGCTTCGGTGACCTTGATTCCGGCTACCTCAATTCGCGCCCCAAAATAATCGAGGTCAGCAGCACTGGACACTTGCCATCCCATATAGGCAAACTCATCACCAGCCTCGTCCATAATGATCAGGCGCTGGCGCCAGTCATCCATTCTAAAGGCAAGGGTTTTGCCGCCCTTATCGACAAGCTCCATACCCAGAAGACGGCCGGCATAATCCGACCACCCTTCAAGAGCGGGCGAGCGAACCCCCATGTATCCCAATGCAGTAACCGGCATAATCCCCACCTTTCGACGACGCGATAATAGAGGTGACGACGGGCTTCTGGCAAGTTAGATACACGGATAAATCAATCAAATTTTGCGATGTCGTGCGCCAAAGTGCCGCGATTTGCGGCTCTGTCCAGTTTTCTGATTGACCGTGATCGCGCGTCTATGGCTAGGTATCGTCTCTGATTATGCTCGTTTCTATAGAGGGTCGTTTCTATAAAAGTTCGTTTTCATAAAAGTTCGTTTCCATAACGGCACGGCAACGGCACGGCAAGGTGCCCCGAATAGAATCTAAGTAGTTTTTATAGAAGTTAAGTAGCCTTTATAGATTTTAAGTAGTTTTTGTAGATTTTATGGACGCCCCGCATGGCCAAAGCCTTTCCATCACACCGCGAGACCATGACTATCTGGCCGCACAGATCACTATCCCCAAAAGGGTTCGGGCTGGTCATGCTGGCGCTAGGCTCGTTGGCTTTTTGCATTGGATTGGGGTTTTTCCTGCTTGGCGCCTGGCCTGTTATCGGATTCCTGGGGCTTGAGATTCTCGTTGTCTGGGCAGCGTTCAAATTAAATTACCGCGCTGCCAAACAGCACCAGAACCTGACCGCAACGCCGCAGCAATTGACAATCGAAAATATTTCACCCGCCGGTGAACGCCACTATACCAGCCTGCCAACGGCGTGGGTTAAGGTTGAATTAACGCCGAAGGACGAGCCCGAAATCAGGGCGCGGTATAAACAGCGCATAATCGTGCGCTCGCATGGCAACACAGCCGAAATAGGCGAATTTCTGCACCCCGCCGAGACGCCAAAACTGGCAACAGAAATCAACCAGATGGTAGCCAGAGCCAGAGCCGCTGCGCTTGCCGACACGAATATCTGACGTTACCGGATGAATATCTGACGTTATCTGATGTGATTTACCGCTGGATCAGTGCGGTTTTCATTTCAGTGAAACGGGGGGCAATGACCGGGCAATGACCGGGCAATGCCGCCGCCGGGCGACTCTTTCATCCGGCAATAGCCAAAAATGAGATGCATTTTTTGATGATCAGCGGCACATTGCCATAATGGAAATCTGGACCCCCTTTCAAAACGCGCTTTCGCTGATGATTGCACTGGAAGGCGAATTGATCGCCATTATTGGCCTGTCCCTGATGGTCAGTTTGACCGCTGTTGCCACTTCGATGGTAATCGGTCTGCCAATGGGGGCGCTGCTTGCCGCGTATCAGTTTCCGGGGCGCACGGCGGTCATAGTCGTCACCAACACCTTTCTTGGAATGCCGCCAGTGGTCATCGGGCTGGTGATCTATCTGCTGATTTCGCGGGCCGGGCCGTTTGGCTGGATGGGGATATTATACACCCCCGCCGCGATGATGCTGGCCCAGACCATTCTGGTGCTGCCCATTTCCATCGCCCTGTCGCGCCAAGCGTTTGAAGCGCTGAACGGCGAATATGCACCGTTGTTTCGCTCATTAGGGCTGGGGCGCATTGCGTGGATTAAAGCGCTGGTGGTTGAGGCGCGCGTTGCCTTGCTGACCATTGCACTGGCCTGTTTTGGGCGGGCCATTTCCGAGGTTGGAGCGGTGATGATTGTCGGCGGAAATATTCGCCATTCAACACGCGTGATGACAACTTCAATTGCGCTGGCCACCTCGATGGGTGATCTTGCTTTTGCGATGGCGTTGGGAATGGTTTTGCTGCTGGTTGCCCTGCTGGTGAATATCGCCAGCCAGTTCCTGCGGCATAATTTCAGAAAGCATGGCCATGATGTCTAAATCTGAAACTGAAGGCGGAAACGCAATTATGACGGTCCAGGGGCTGACGCTGATCCGCAATGGTGTCCGGCTGCTGGATGATATCAGCACCACCATCCGGTCTGGACGTATCACTGTACTTCTGGGCCATAACGGGGCTGGCAAAACGCTGTTTCTGAGCTGTCTGCATGGGCTGATCGGGTATGAAGCTGGTAGGATTGAAGGGCCGCCCCGCGCGAGCCAGAAAATGGTCTTTCAAAAGCCCATCATTCTGCGCCGGTCAGCCCGCCACCATCTGGAATTCATCTGCCCTGATATTGACCGGAAATTGCTGGAGGAGCTGATGGGACGGGCCGGTCTGGCCGAACGCATCGACGCGCCTGCCCGGGCACTATCCGGAGGTGAGCAACAAAAGCTGGCACTGATCGGCGCGATTGCCGCAAAACCGGATATTCTATTTCTTGACGAGCCAACCTCACATCTCGATTTTGAGGCTACCGAATTTATCGAGGCGATGATTACCGAGGCGCATGCCAACGGTACGTCAATCATGCTGACAACGCATAATCGGGCGCAGGCGGAACGACTGGGCGAGGATGTATTGCTGCTGGATCGGGGGGAGCTGATTGAGGTGGCCCCGGCGGATCAATTTTTCCACTCACCAAAGCACCCCATTGCCAGACAATATCTAGCGCATCTATAGATTTCAGCCGTTTCGATGAAACCGGATGAGGGTTTGATCCGCCTTGGCAGGGCGCGCGAAATCGTTTAGCTTGTCCTGATGAAAGACACACAGAAAACCATCATGCTGACCGGCGCAAGCCGCGGTATCGGTCATGCCACTGTAAAACGATTTTCCGAGGCGGGTTGGCGCGTAATCACCTGCTCGCGTCATGCGGTTCCGGGCGGGTGCCCTTGGGATGCGGGACGCCAAGACCATCTTGAGATCAATCTGGAGTCGCCCGAAGAAATTACCCGCGCAGCTGAAAAGCTGCTGGCCAAACTTGATGGAGCGCCGCTGCATGCGTTGGTCAATAATGCCGGTATGTCACCAAAAGGCGGCAATGCTGAACGGCTAAACTCGTTGAATACGTCACTGGATGTCTGGCAGGAAGTGTTTCAGGTGAATGTTTTCGCACCGGTAATGCTGGCAAAGGCGCTGATCGACCCACTGCAACGCGGCCCGGGAACGGTGGTTAACATCACCTCGATTGCAGGAAGCCGCGTTCACGAATTTGCCGGAACCGCCTATGCCGCCTCGAAGGCCGCGCTTAGCGCCCTCACCCGCGAAATGGCATCAGATTTTGGCAAGCTGGGTGTGCGCGTCAATGCCATTGCGCCGGGCGAAATCCTGACTGAGATTTTGTCACCCGGAACCGCAGAAATCATGCTTCCGGCGATACCACTTGGCCGGCTTGGCACATCAGAGGAAGTCGCCGAGACAATCTTTTTCCTGTGCGATAAAAGCGCCGCCTACATAAATGGGGCCGAATTACATGTGAATGGCGGCCAGCACGTCTAAGCCGATATATCTAAGCCGTTATGTCTAGGCCGCGGGCGCCTTATTGAAGTTTGAAGCAGGAGAGACGCATGTCCCCCGATGACGCCAACCAGCATATTCCCGGCAATTCACCGGCAAGCCGGGATATTGCATTTCATCTTCACCCCTACACCAACCCCGCCATGCTGGCCGAAACTGGCCCGCATATTATGGCGTCAGGCAATGGTGTTTTTGTGCATGATGAAAGTGGCAAGCGCTATTATGAGGGGATGAGCGGGTTGTGGTGTACCTCGCTGGGGTTTTCCGAGCCGGAATTGGTACAAGCGGCAGTTGACCAGTTTAGCAAACTGCCTTTTTATCACAGCTTTGCTGGCAAGACCGTCGGACCGGCAATCGATCTGGCTGAACATCTGATCGCCATCTCGCCGCCCGCCGCCGACGGTGCGAAGATGAGCAAGGCTTTTTTCTGTTCGTCAGGGTCTGAAGCCAACGACACCGCGATCAAGATGATTTGGTATTATCAGGCAGCGCGCAAAATGCCCCAAAAGCGTAAGATTATCAGTCGGCAGCGCGGCTATCACGGGGTCACCATGGCGGCGGGCAGCATGACCGCGCTGGCCTATGCGCAAGACGGATTTGGCCTGCCGCTGGATTTTGTTAAACACACCACCGCGCCGTGTTTCTATAATGGCGGAATTGAGGGGGAGAGCGAACGCGATTTTGCCAAACGGTGCGCGGCAGATCTTGAAGAGTTAATCCTCGCCGAAGGGCCCGATACTGTTGCAGCCCTTTTTGCCGAGCCTGTGATGGGCGCTGGCGGGGTGATCATTCCGCCCGAAGGGTATTTCGCCGAAATCCGCAAGGTTTTGCAAAAATATGATGTTCTGCTCGTTGCTGATGAAGTGATTTGCGGCTTTGGCAGGACCGGCAAGATGTGGGGGTCAGAAACACTGGATGTGCGGCCTGATATGCTGACCTGCGCCAAGGCTTTATCCTCTGCCTATCTTCCCATTTCGGCGGTGTTGATGTC